>JANWWN010000038.1 GCA_025055435.1 Cyclobacteriaceae bacterium
TTATGCCTGGCGGCTATGCATATGTGTACCTCTGTTATGGTATGCATAATATGGTGAACGTAGTTACCAACAGCGAAGGAGTAGCCGAAGCTGTATTGATTCGTGCAGTTGAGCCGATTCGTGGAGTTGATGTTATGATGGAACGCAGAAATACAAATGCCACAAACCTGAGAGCGCTCACGACAGGTCCGGGAAAATTAACGGCTGCATTGGGTATTAACCGCGATTTTAACGGCAAATCCCTTCTGGGCGAGGAGATCTGGATAGAGCAGGGAGAGAAAATTTTATCGCGCGACATTGTCGCTTCAGCGCGTATTGGCATTGCTTATGCTTTAGAGGACGCTAAATTGCCCTGGCGTTTTTACATTCGCGGACATGAATTTGTCAGTAAGATCTAGCCTTGCCATATTTTTTATTGCGGTTTCATGCCCGGTAAGTCGGGCACAGTTTCCCTCATTCAGATTATTAAACACGCCTTACGATGAACTTAACCCGGTTATATCGCCCGATGGTTCGCGCCTGTATTTTACCCGAGCCAACCATCCGGATAACATAGGCGGCAAGGCTGACCCGGGTGATATATGGGTATCGATAAATATAAATGGCGAGTGGTCGGCTGCGGTACATGCAGGAAGTGATATTAACGACCGCGCCTACAATGCCGTCCTTGGTTTTTCAGCTGATGGGATGCAGATGTTTCTGAACGGACACTACACCGGGAGCGCCTCGGCTGCGCGAACACAGGGTATTAGTGTGAGTCGCTGGACCGGCCACGGGTGGTCTAAACCGGAAAATATCTTCATTCCTTTCTATCTGAATAAATCAAATCTTCAAGGTGGATACATTACGCCTGATGGTCAGGTACTTGTATTTGCTGCCGAAGCGTATGGCAGTTATGGAGTGGAAGACATTTTTTTTGCATTAAAGCAGCCGGATGGAAGCTGGAGCGAGCCGCGCAATGCCGGGCCGGTGGTGAACACCCGGTTTCAGGAACTTTCGCCTTCGCTCAGTGCCGATAAAATGCGACTTTACTTTGCTACGAACGGGCGTGGCGGATTCGGAAGTTTTGATATTTTCTATTGTGAACGCCTAGACGATACTTTTACACGATGGAGTGAACCGGTAAACCTGGGTGCTCCTGTAAACACCGAAGGCAGGGAGTTGTTTTACCGCTTTGTTCCGGCAGGAGGGGCCGTCTTTACGACCACCAAAGACAGCAACGGTTATGGCGATATCCGTTACTATGATGGTCCACTGAATCCGGCTGCCAGGCCCGACACCATCGTTGCTTTCAAGACCAACGTTTATCCTGAGCTCAGCGGACAAATACGTATTTACGGTTCGGTAGCCGATGCGCGAACGGGTAAACCTATTCGTGCTGAAATTCTTTTTAAAGCGGGCAGTCAGTCCTGGAATACGGAATGCGATGCATTGAAGGGATATCAGATTTCCCTGCCTTCTTCCGGCGTATTTGATATCGAGGTGCGGGCAGTCAAATATATTGCGGCCTACGAACAACTTGATTTGCAGACCCGTGAAGTAAAAAACCTGGAATTGAATTTCAGGCTTCAGCCGGTTGAGGTAGGCACAACAGTTACACTGAAAAATGTTTTGTTCAAGCAGGGAACACCGGAGTTACTTTCCGAGTCGTATGCTGAGCTCGACAGGGTGGTGGAATTTTTAAAAGCCAACCCGCAAGTGGAGATTGAACTGGCCGGGCATACCGATAACCGCGGTTCCTATCAGGCACTGATGGATTTAAGTCAAAAGCGTGTTAATGTTGTTAAAAGTTACCTGGTTTCCAAAGGCATTGAGGCCAGGCGCATTACAGGACGCGGATATGGTGGTACCCGCCCGGTTGCCAGTAACGATACAGAAGAAACCCGTCAGTTGAACAGGAGGGTAGAATTTATCATTAAAAAAACCTGAGATCAAAAGCCCGCAGCAGTATCATCTCCGCGCGGGTCTGCTCCGCCTTCCAGTTTTCCGTCATCGCGTACCAGAATGGCATCAACCCGGCCAATGGCTCTGCGATAGCGGAACGTATGCCCCATTTCAACCAGTTTCAGACTGTCTTTTTCTGAAAATGCACTTTTTTCATTGACGACTATATCCGGCATCCATTGGCTGTGGAAACGCCTCGCAGTAACAGCCTCCTGCATGGTCATGCCGTGCTCAATTACATTAAGAATAGTTTGATAAACCGAGGTGATGATGGTTGTGCCGCCCGGTGTTCCGACCACCATAAAAAGTTTACCATTTTTTTCTACGATAGTCGGAGTCATCGAACTTAACATGCGCTTATTGGGAAGAATTTTATTGGCTTCACCGCCAATCGCACCATACATGTTCGGTACGCCGGGCTTTACGCTAAAGTCATCCATCTCATCATTTAAAATAAATCCGGAACCGGCCACCACCACATGTGAGCCGTAACTATCGTTTAACGTGGTGGTTACTGCCACTGCATTACCCTGCGGATCGACCACCGAAAGATGGGTAGTCTGCTCCGATTCGTAACCGGGTATGGTACCATGTGAAACCGCTGAACTGGGTGTGGCTTTATCCGGGTTAAAGCTTTCCATGCGGCTGTCGTTGTATTCATTTGACAGTAGCGCAGCTAGCGGTACATGAACAAAATCCGGATCACCCAGGTATTTGGCCCGGTCGGCATATACCCTACGTTCGGCTTCAATCATCAGGTGGGCAGTTTTGACTGAGTTGTGTCCCCAGGCTGCTATCGGGAAATTTTCCGTTACCTGAAGCAATTGAAGCAAGGCCACACCACCGCTTGAGGGTGGGGGCATGGAGATTATTTTGTATCCTTTGTAATGGCCCTCAACCGGTGTTCGCCAAATCGCTTTGTAATTTTTCAGGTCTTCATAGGTAATTAATCCGTTGCCGCGCTTCATCTCGTTAATGATATCATCAGCAGTTTTGCCTTCGTAAAACCCGGCTTTGCCGTTATCGCGTATGCGCTCCAGCGTGGCAGCAAGGTCGGTGTGCCTTATGGTGTCACCTTCTTTCCATCCTTCCTGCCTGATGAGATGTTCTGGAAGAACCGTGTTGTACTTCTTAAAATCTTCTGCAGCTCCATTTAAACCTTTGGCTTCCAAGGCAGTAAGCGGAAATCCTTTACGCGCCAGTTCGATGGCCGGTTGTACCAGCTCAGCCCATGGAAGCCTGCCGTATTTGTTGTGAGCCTCAACGAGCCCTGCAACGGTGCCGGGCACGCCGGCCGACCTGTGACCGCGCGAACTCAGCAACGGTATCGGGTTGCCGTTTTCGTCCAGGTACATGTTTGGATGAGCTGCTGACGGAGCTTTTTCACGGTAGTCGAGCGCATCTGTCTTTCCATCGGCAAAGCGCACCAGCATGAAACCACCGCCACCGATATTTCCGGCCGCCGGGTAAACCACTGCCAACGCAAATTGTACTGCGATGGCTGCATCAACCGCATTACCGCCTTTTCGCATGATGTCAGCACCCACCTGAGAAGCCAGCGGGTGGGCCGAAACAACCATGGCTGAGTCGGCAAGAAAACCCGTTTGCTCTTGCTTTTTTGTAGTGCAGGTAATTAGCAAAACTGGCAACAGAAGAATAAGGCGGTTCATCGTTTTGGGATTTGTGGATATTTCGCGAAAAATATTAATTATCACCAAGATAATCTGAAGTGAACTTACGAAAGGAAAAAGCCGCACGCCTGAAGGTTACGATTCTCAGTCAAACTTTGAAGCTAATCGGAAAAAAGCCGTTTCAGGATTTGCATGTGGATGAGATTTGTGCCACCGTACGGATGAGTAAGGTGACGTTCTTTAAGTATTTTCCGCAAAAAGAAGACCTGCTGCTGTATTACTTCCGGCTATGGTGCCTGAAATGCGCTGTTGAGTTGAAGAATAAACCACGGGAAGGGCTTGCCGGCGTTTACTTTCTTGCCGACCGGCTGTGCGATGCCTGTGAAGAACATCCGGGCTTAATGTTGAGTCTGATTGGTTATTTATCCGACCTGAAGCGCCCACCCAAACCGTTTCCGGTTAAACCGGAAGAAAAGCAGGTGCTCTATCCTGATGTAGGCAATATTCGCGAGGTTGAAATATTATCACTGGAGCAGATGCTCGAAAAATTTTCATTGGAAGCCATATTCAAAAAAGAAGTCATTAAAACCAGTTCCACGCGGGATGTTACACATTTGTTTATGACAACGCTTCTGGGTTCGGTGGTTACTGCACACCTGCTTCGCATTGAGCCGCTCAGGCACTTTTTCAGGAGGAATGTGGAACTTACGGTTAAAGGCCTTCAATAAATTTAACTTTTCATTCTTACCTTTTTAACGCCCTGCTTTTCGGGTTCAAACTTTATCCGCCCGATGCGCCACTTTTTTTTGTAGATGTGATTTTTGTACCAGGAATGATGATAGCGGGGTTTAACCACCATTGTTTCCCCCTGACTGGTTCCTTTACAGGCGGAGAAAAGAAGCGCAGCAAAAAGTAATGTAAGTTGCAGTTTATTCATCAGATTTGGAAATGATAATGAATTTAATAATTTCACAATGTAAATAAATCAGCCCGCTAATCAAGCCAAGCCAATCCTTAAATTTTCATAATATGAAATCTCAACTCTTAATTCTACTGTTAATTCTACATAGCGCAATAACATTTGCTCAGGATGAAGGCCAGGCCGTGGCCATGGAAAGATTTGAGCGGGATAAGGGTTTCTATATCAGTGGTGGAAAATCCATCAACATTGGAAAGAACCTTGGCGACTATTCGGGAGGACTGGGTTTTGAAGTGGGTTTCATGAAAAGATTCAATAAAGTACTTTCTATCGGTCCAAATTTCAATTATTTATCCTACGAATACGATGAGTCAAAGACGTATCCCTATTACTATGACTCGTATGTAGATAATGTTTTTGAATACTTTCAACAAGGAGGGAACATAAAACTGATATCGCTGGGTTGTAATTTTAAACTAAACATTATTCCGGTCAGCGAGGACACGAAAGTTTCTTTATATGGTATAGCCAATCCCTTTGCATCTTATATGAAGCGTGATTCTTTTACCGGTTGGGCTGATGTATATGCAGATGATGATGGTAACGGATTCTATACCGACTATCAATATACTTCGGATATGAGTATTCCAGCTTATGAGGAGGATGCCAAGTTTACAGGTGGAGTTCAGCTAGGATTCGGTGTTGAATTCATGCCTGTAAAACCAGTTTCGATATTTTTACAAACCACTTTTGGATACACTTTACCAATTACTTATTCCGATACAAAAAGCTTTTTAATTGACGCTGACAGATATGTTGATTCGGGAGGTACGGTTTATTACGATACAAATCAAACAATTTACACACGCCAGTTTCCAATTGTAAATAAAGGCTTCGGTTCCATGGTGCTCAGAGCTGGAGTCTACCTCAATTTCTGATGGGTAACACTTAAGTTGTATGAATATAAATACAATCTCTAAGAAATTATTGTTGCCTCTGATACTTTCATTTGCTGCTTCCTGCTTTGCACAGTACAAACTATATCAGGACGGTTTAGAAAAGTATAATGAGAAAGATTTTTACGGGGCAATTGAGAAATTTTCTGATTTTTTAACCCGCCCAATACGCGATAAAAAATTTGATGTAGATGCTTATTACTGGCGCGGTCTATCTGCATTTAAATTAGGAGATTTTGCAGCCGCAGCCGAGGATCTTAAGCAAAGTCTTAATCTGAAGCATAATAACACTGGGAATATACACTGGTTTCTGGCCAAGTGTTATGATAACTTAAATCAACACAACGATGCAATTTCCGAGTACACACTTGCCATTAAAATTCTCAAGCATGATAATAAGCAAAAAGAAGCACAGCTTCTGACCGAACGGGCAGCCGTTTATGCCAAATTAGGTAACACTTCTTCGGCTATGGCTGACCTGCATGCTGCACTGGCTATAGAACCTCACAACGAATCAATTAAAAACAGTATTGCTCATCTCAGTGATAGTAAAGTTCAGCAGGTGGAGAATAAGTCCGTCCCAACAAATACACCTGTCGTGGCACAAAACGAAAAGAAAAAGGATGAACCACAAAATCCAAATCCTCAGCCGATACGACAAACTCAGGTTGAAGCGGTAAAACCTGATGTTAAGACTGAAGTTAAGCAGGAGCCATTACGATCCGAGCAACAGGTTGCGGTCGTGCAACAGCAGAACGTTTCACAGCCTGCCGAACCCCGTGAGCCTACATTGGAGGAACTCTATGGAGACGAAAAGCGATTTGCTCTGGTGATTGGCAACTCAGCCTATTCCAAGGAAATCGGAGTTTTGAAGAATCCGGTGAACGACGCAACCGACTTTGCCGCAGCCTTGAAAAGCATGAACTTCGATGTTACCCTAATTACCGATGCGAGTTATGGTAAAATCCGTGCGGAGATGATGAAGTTCAGAGACAAATTGAACTCGGGTGAGCGGGATAAAACGGTAGGACTTTTTTATTACGCCGGCCACGGACTTCAGTATGACAACGAAAATTACATTGTGCCGGTTGATGCAGAAATTACCTTTGAAGATGATATTGTAAGGTACTGTTTCCCAATTCAAAAAATGGTTCTTTCCCAGATGGAAATGACCAACAGCCGCATGAATATTGTTATCCTTGATGCTTGCCGTAATAATCCGTTTCCGGCAATTCATCGCAGCATTGGTGAATCGGCCGGCTTAGGCGAGATGAAAAAAGCCAGAGGTGCGTTCATAGCGTATGCTACATCGCCCGGATCGGTGGCCTCTGATGGTATAGGTAGAAACGGCCTCTATACTCAAGAATTGATAAAAGCGATGAGCAAGCCGGGTCGCACCATTGAACAGGTATTCAAAGAGGTTCGTGCCAATGTAATGCGGCAATCCGGCGGAAAACAGAATCCCTGGGAAAATTCTAACATCATTGGTGATTTCTATTTCAGGTTGAAGTAAAGGATATAAAATAAAAAAGCCCTGCAAAGGGCTTGACCAAGCGGTCCGGACGGGACTCGAACCCGCGACCTCCTGCGTGACAGGCAGGCATTCTAACCAGCTGAACTACCGGACCAAATTTCCAGAAGAACTAGTGTTCAGAACTTTTAATGTTCACTCCATTCCTCCACATTCACTCTACTTTTCTATCCGCTGAACTACCGGATAGCTAAACAGGCTGCAAAGATAATCTGCCGAGGTTTATATCCAAAGGATATGCCAGAAAGGGATTAAAAATAAAATGTTCTGATTCGGGTAAGAACCGTAGGATCGTATTCAGGTATCATGGTATTTCCCCAATCCTGCTAACTTTGCCCGATACCATTCAAGGCTATGTTGCTGGATTTTGAAAAACCCATCGCTGAACTGGAAGCCAAGCTGAATGACATGAAAGCCCTGGCCAGTGATAGCGATGACAAAGTACAGGAGGCTATTAAGGCCCTTGAACAAAAGATCATTCAGTTGAAAAAAGAAACTTTTGAAAATCTTACCGGCTGGCAGCGGGTTCAGCTTTCGCGCCATCCCGACCGTCCCTACACACTGGACTACATTTACGAAATGACCACTGATTTTATCGAGCTTCATGGCGACCGCCAGGTGGCCGATGACAAAGCCATGGTAGGAGGGTTGGGTACCATTGAAGGACAAACCTTCATGCTCATTGGTCAGCAGAAAGGGCGAACCACCAAACAGCGCCAGATGCGCAACTTTGGCATGGCTAATCCGGAAGGTTATCGCAAAGCCTTGCGATTGATGCGCATAGCCGAAAAGTTTAATAAACCTATTGTTACATTTATTGATACCCCGGGAGCTTTCCCCGGACTGGAGGCTGAGGAGCGCGGACAGGGAGAGGCCATCGCCCGAAATCTCAAAGAGATGTTCTCCCTGCGCGTGCCGGTAATTTGCATCATCATTGGCGAAGGGGCCTCGGGTGGTGCTTTGGGTATCGGAATTGGTGATCGCGTGTACATGCTGGAAAACACCTGGTACTCCGTAATTTCTCCTGAATCCTGCTCCTCCATCTTATGGCGCAGCTGGGATTACAAAGAACAGGCAGCAGAGGTGTTGAAACTCACCGCAAAAGACATGCTTGAACTGAAAATGATTGACGGCATTATTAAAGAGCCTCTCGGTGGTGCCCATACCGATGTAAAATGGATGGCCAATGAAGTTAAGCGCGTGATCCTTGAAACCACTGCCGAATTACAAAAAATTCCTGCAGATGAACGTATTGCACAGCGCATAGCCAAGTTCTGCGCCATGGGCGTGGTAAAAGAATGAAAGTTAAATGAAGCTCCATGTGATCCATACCGGTTTTTTCAAGCTGGACGGAGGAGCCATGTTTGGCGTTGTACCAAAAACCATCTGGCAACGCACCAATCCGGCTGATGAAAACAACCTGTGTACGTGGGCCATGCGCTGCCTGTTGATTGAAGATGGAAACCGGCTGATACTGATCGATACCGGCATCGGAGATAAGCAGGATGAAAAATTTTTCAGCCATTATTACCTCCATGGCCCAGACACTTTGATGGGTTCACTGGCCCGCGCAGGATTTAAACCGGAAGATGTAACGGATGTTCTTTTGACGCATCTCCATTTCGACCACTGCGGAGGCGCAATCAGGCGACAGGGCGAGCGGCTTATTCCGGCCTTTCCGCACGCAACTTACTGGTCGAATGCCGCACACTGGGCATGGGCCACGCATCCCAACGCGCGTGAAAAAGCATCCTTTCTTAAAGAAAATATCTGGCCCATACAGGAAAGCGGACAATTGCGTTTTGTCGATCCGAATTTACCGTCCCCTTTTCCGGGTATTGAAATTTTATATGTATCCGGTCATACCGAAAAGATGATGGTACCCAGGATAAACGTAAACAACAAAGTGGTATGCTTTATGGCCGATTTGATTCCTTCAGTCGGACATATCCCGTTGCCTTATGTGATGGGCTATGATACGCGCCCTTTGCTTACGTTGGAAGAGAAGGAGAGATTTCTCAACGAAGCTGTTGCCAGACAGTACATTTTGTTCTTTGAGCACGACCCGGTAAACGAATGTGCCACCGTTAAGCACACCGAAAAAGGTGTTCGGCTCGATCAAACTCTCAAACTGGCTGATGTGCTATGAAAATCGGTTTGGTACTTTCAGGAGGAGGAGCGCGTGGAATAGCGCACTTGGGTGTAATTAAGGCATTGGAAGAACTGGGCCTGCGTTTTTACGCAGTTTCGGGTACGAGTGCTGGCTCCGTGGCTGGCGCTTTCTACTGTGCCGGATATAAACCCGAAGAAATTCTGCAGATCATTCTGTCCATGGGTTTCATCAAGTCGGTTCGTCCGGCATGGTCATGGACCGGATTATTGAGCATGGATGGATTCCGTGAGGTTTTATTGAAGCACATACCACATAATTCTTTCGAAAAACTTCAACTTCCGTTAACTGTAGCAGCCACGGAAATCAGGTTGGGTAAGGTTATTTACTTTTCCGAAGGCGAGCTGGCACCTGCAGTCATCGCATCGTCCAGCATCCCCGCTTTGTTTAATCCGGTGCAACTAAACGGTCATGTTTTGGTTGATGGCGGACTGATGGATAACCTTCCGGTGCGGCCGCTTGTCGGGAAATCTGATTTTATTATCGGCAGCCATTGCAATCCGGTTGAACAAAGGTTTGATATCAAAAATGTAAAGGAAGTGGCTGAGCGCAGTTTGCTGATAGCCATTAACGTAAATACGGCGCATTCAAAAACGCACTGCAACTTTGTTTTCGAAGCACCCGAGCTGGGTAAATTCAGTACCTTTGATTTGGATAAGGGTAAAGAAATTTTTGATATTGGTTACAAAAATGCTGTAAAAAAGTTGAGTGAACTTGAAAGCGCATTAAATCAATATGAGCGTACTAACCAGCCTCAGTTTTAAAGAACAAATACTACAAGGTATTCCGGATGAATTGCCACCGCCTCGTGAGTACGACTACGGTGTTAATCATGCGCCAAAACGAAAAGATATTTTAACGGTAGCTGAGAAAAAACAGGCTATTCGCAACGCGCTGCGTTACTTCCATCCAAGGCACCACGAAATATTGGCTCCTGAATTTTACAAAGAACTGATTGATTTCGGGCGTATTTATATGTATCGCTTTCGGCCGCACTACGACATGTACGCCAGGCCGCTGCACGAATATCCTTGTAAAACCATTCAGGCGGGAGCTATCATGCTCATGATTCAAAATAACCTGGACCCCGCAGTAGCCCAACATCCTCATGAGCTGATAACCTACGGAGGCAACGGTGCGGTATTTCAAAACTGGGCACAGTACCTGCTCACCATGAAATACCTGGCCACCATGACCCATCATCAAACCTTGCACATGTACTCCGGTCATCCGCTTGGTCTGTTTCCTTCCTCGCCCGATGCACCGCGCGTAGTGGTAACCAACGGAATGATGGTACCCAACTATTCCAAACCCGATGACTGGGAAAGGTTCAACGCTTTGGGCGTAACCCAGTACGGTCAGATGACAGCGGGTTCTTACATGTATATAGGACCGCAGGGCATTGTTCATGGCACTACCATAACCTTGTTAAATGCGGGCAGAAAAATTTCTAAACAGGGCGAGGACCTGACCGGTAAAATCTTTGTTACCTCCGGTCTGGGCGGCATGAGTGGTGCCCAGCCAAAGGCCGGAAATATTGCCGGTTGTATTACGGTAGTTGCCGAGGTAAACGACCGCGCAACTTTCAAGCGCAAGGAACAGGGATGGGTTGATGAAGTGTATGATGATCTGGACAAGTTGCTCAACAGGGTTGTTCGCGCAAAACAAAACAGGGAGGTTGTTTCAATTGCTTACCGGGGCAATGTGGTTGACGTGTGGGAATATTTTTACACACAAGGTGTAAAAATTGATGTGGGAAGCGACCAGACTTCGCTGCATAACCCGTGGGCAGGTGGTTACTATCCGGTTGGTTTAACGTTTGATGAGTCAAACAGATTGATGTCAGAAAACCCGGATGAGTTTAAAAAACATGTACAGGCTTCGCTACGCCGGCAGGTTGATGCCATTAAT
Source organism: Cyclobacteriaceae bacterium (assembly GCA_025055435.1). GTDB lineage: Bacteria > Bacteroidota > Bacteroidia > Cytophagales > Cyclobacteriaceae > UBA2336. Next base: position 11,063 of record JANWWN010000038.1, read on the forward strand.
AAACATGCTGCGCAGGGCATGTATTTTTTTGACTACGGAAATGCTTTTTTACTGGAGGCTTCGCGGGCCGGTGCGGATGTCCTGAAACCCGATGGCTCCGGTTTCAGGTATCCTTCCTACGTTCAGGATAATATGGGTCCCATGTGTTTTGATTATGGCTTCGGTCCCTTCCGCTGGGTGTGCCTTTCGGGTAAGCAGGAAGATTTGGATTATACTGACCAGTTGGCTCAACAACAATTGGAAGAAATTTATATAACGGCACCTGAGGAAATCCGCGGGCAGCTGGAGGATAACATACGATGGATAAAACAAGCCAAAGCAAACAAATTGGTCGTGGGATCGAAGGCGAGGATACTGTATGCCGATGCCGAAGGTAGGATAAAAATAGCTTCAGCATTTAACAAAGCCATACGTGAGGGAAAAATCGGGCCGGTAGTGTTGGGCCGTGACCACCACGATGTTTCCGGCACGGATAGTCCGTATAGGGAAACATCCAACATTTATGATGGCTCAAAGTTTACAGCCGATATGTCCATCCATAATGTAATTGGTGATGCATTCCGTGGGGCCACCTGGGTTTCCATTCATAATGGCGGTGGAGTAGGGTGGGGGGAGGCTATTAACGGCGGATTTGGCCTGGTTTTGGATGGAACGATGGAAGCAGACCGCAACCTTGAAAAGATGTTGTATTTCGATGTGTACAACGGAATCGCCCGACGGGCCTGGGCCGGAAATGCGCCATCTTTGTTTGCTATAGGGCGGGCTATGGAAGAAAATTCGATGCTAAAACCAACCATACCGTATCCTGTTTCCAATGAAATCGTAAATAAATTATAACCAACTTAAATTCTGTTAATTATGAAAAAAACCATTCTGACGATTGCAGGTGTTGCAATTCTTTCCCTGTGTGCATTTTCCCAGGCACAATTTGCGCTGGGTTTAAAAGGCGGACTCAACTTTGCTAAGTTTGATGCTACCGATGTTAGTGGCAGCTTGAAAAACAAAACGGGTTTTAATGGTGGAGCATTTGCATTAATTAAGCTGACAAAAATCGGAATTCAACCGGAACTCTTATTTTCCCAGCAAGGCTCGAAGTTTGAGTTCGATGGCAATAACATTGATAATAATTTTGATTACATCAATATCCCTGTTATCCTAAAACTTTATACGGTTGCCGGAATAAATATTCAGGCAGGACCGCAATTTGGCTTTTTAACCCGGGCTGAAATTGATGGGAGCAATGTCAAAGACAGTTTTAAAGGTTCTGATTTGAGCCTCGCTTTAGGTATGGGATGGGATCTTCCGTTTGGTTTAACCTTTGATGCACGCTATAACCTTGGTTTAACTAAGATTGATGAATCCGATCCGGGTTTTGATGCCGTAAAAAATCAGGTTATACAGTTGTCGGTTGGATATAAAATATTTAAGTTTGGCAAATAACATGTTCAACCAAACTTTGTAGCTATGAAAAAAATTTTATTCTCAGCTGTTACACTTTTGTTTAGTGTGTTAGCTTATGCCCAACCGTCTATCGGCATTAAAGGTGGGCTTAATCTCGCCAATATGAGTGGTGATGAATTGGTAGATAATTCCATTCGTCCTTCGTTCCATCTGGGTGCTTATGCCACCTTTAACTTTGGCGATAAGTTAGGCTTTCAGCCCGAGATTTTATATAACTCGGTAGGAACTAAATATAGTGATCCAGATGAAGGAGATGTTAATTTTGTGCTCAACTACATATCCATTCCGTTAATGTTGAACTTTAACGTCAATGATATGATTGCGCTGCAGGCAGGTCCGCAATTCAGTTTACTTTCCTCTGCTGAAGTTAAGTTTGATGGTGGCAGTATAGACTTTAAGGATTTTCTGAAAGGAAATGATTTAGGTTTAAATTTTGGTGCCATGCTTAACTTCGGTAAGTTAAATGCAACTGCACGTTATTGCCTTGGCCTCTCCAATATTGATGATACAGGTTCAGGAGATCTTAAAAACGGTGTGATTCAAGTTTCTCTCGGTTATCGGCTTTTTGGTGGAGAATAATAATTAACACATTTAGCTGGAGAAAAGGCCGTCCGAAAGGGCGGCCTTTTCTATTCCACGCATATTAAAAAATAATTTTTCTTTCCCTTTTGCGCCAGCAAATAGCGATTATGTAACAACGGAAGATTACATCTCATATTCGGGTCTGCAATCTTTTGCTTGTTGATGCTTACGCCACCACCCTGAATCATTTTGCGTGCCTCTCCTCGCGAAGGAAAGATTACTCCGCCGGTCAGGTCGGCTAATAATTCGGTAACCGTAGGTTGTTGCTCCCAGGCGCTGCGCGAAAGGCTTGCCTGCGGCACTCCCTCCAGTGCAGCAAGTAATGTCGCTTCATCCAGTGCGGACAGCTCATCCGTAGTATCGCTGCCGAACAAAACCGCTGAGGCTCGTTTCGCTTTGTTTAATTCCTGTGTTGAATGAACCCGTGTAGTTATGTCTTCGGCTAATGCCTGCTGCAATTTCCGCAAATGCGGGGCCTTGTTGTGTTCAGCCGCCAGGCTGTCGATTTCATCTTTTCCTTTCAAGGTGAATATTCGCATATAGGCAGCGGCATCCTCATCAGCCGTATTCAACCAATACTGATAGAATCGATACGGAGACGTTTTGGCTGCATCCAGCCAGATATTGCCTTGCTCGCTTTTGCCGAATTTACTGCCGTCGGCCCGGGTAATCAGCCGGGTGGTGAGGGCGTAGGCTTCACCGTTTACTTTTTTGCGAATCAGTTCGGTTCCGGTTGTAATGTTACCCCATTGGTCTGAGCCGCCCATCTGCAGTTTGCAGTTTTTGTGTTCGTATAACCAAAGGAAGTCATAGCCCTGAATCAGTTGGTACGTAAATTCGGTGAATGACAGTCCGCTTTCCAGACGCTTTTGTACGGAATCTTTAGCCAGCATGTAATTCACGGATATGTGCTTGCCAACGTCCCGAATGAAATCAAGCAAGCGAAAGTCTTTAAACCAGTCATAATTGTTCACCATTTCGGCTTTATTACTTCCTGTAAAGTCGAGAAACTTTTCGAGCTGTTTTTTTACACAGCTTTCGTTATGGCGCAAAACTTCTTCCGACAACAGGTTTCGCTCGGATGATTTGCCGCTGGGATCACCAACCATACCGGTGGCACCACCGACTAATGCGAGCGGTTTATGTCCCGCTTCCTGAAAATGAAGCAAGGTCATGATTTGTGCCAGATGACCAATATGCAACGAGTCAGCAGTCGGGTCAAATCCAATGTAACCGGTAGTAGGTTCTTTTAACAACTGTTCTTCCGTACCGGGCATGATGTCGTGCAACATGCCGCGCCAACGTAATTCTTCGACAAAATTTTTACGCATATTTCCCGAAAGGTGCAAATATATAACAAGCCCCGCGCAAGGCGGGGCATTATTCGTGGGGCTGGCATGCTCAATGAAAGCAAATCATGGATGGGTCAGGCAAGCACCGGATTTTCAGAACGGAAATAAGGAGGAAGCTTCGAGGTATGATCCATGCTTACCTTTAAATCGCGTATAAGACCATCTTTGATACTATACACCCAGCCGTGTATATAAGGTAATTGGCGGGTTTTCCAGGCATTCTGAATGATGGAGGTTTTGGATAAATCGAATACCTGTTCCATGACATTCAGTTCCACGAGGCGATCAAACCGGGCTTGCGGGTCGCTAATGCTTTCCAACTCCTGTTCGTGCAGTCGGTACACATCTTTGATGTGACGGATCCAATTGTCAATCAAGCCAAACTGTTGGCTTCCCATGGCAGCCTGAACGCCACCGCAACCATAATGTCCGCATACAATTACATGGCGAACTTTGAGCACATTAACTGCATAATCCAATACGCTGAGCATGTTCATGTCGGTATGGATAACCATGTTGGCAATGTTGCGATGCACAAAAATTTCACCAGGCAGGGTTCCGGTAATTTCATTGGCAGGAACGCGGCTGTCGGAACACCCAATCCAAAGCACCTGGGGTGACTGGCCCTTGGAAAGCCGCTCGAAGAAGGTGGGGTCTTCCTGTAGTCGTTTGGCGACCCACGCTTTATTTCCGTCCAGTAGTTTTTGATAGATTTCCATGGATTAAAATTTTTTTAATTCTGATTTACCTAAATAGACAGTTAGTAATCACATTAATAAATAATAGCGGCGCTATTCATTTTCAGGTGGAGGCAAGAAAACCGAGCGCCATGGTGATTCATGCCGGTTGATGCAGGTAAAAAGTAATAAGTGAGCGAATTTCAAAGTTTTAGTAAAAGCGAAGTGACCGGATGGCCCGGATACAACATCTTCAGTATCCGATAATTTATCAAACGCACGCCAGTCTTCGCTTTGGAAACAGGCCACCGTGCCCGTGCTGCTACTCCGTTCTATCCACCGTGCATCCGACAAGACGCAGGCTAATAGACCCATCGTAAGTACTACTACAAAAAGCCAGGAAAACCGTTCGGAAAACATCATCCAAATCTATTGTTTTGCAGGCTCAGTCCAAAATTCTTTATTTACTACCACTGACAGAGAACTTATGAAACAACCTGATGCCCTGAACCTTGTGGCCGAATTTCATCGCACCTTCAAGCATCCGATACTACCTGAACCGGCTATCCCGTCCGAGGATCGCTGTCGTTTGCGCATTGCCTTGCTGGCAGAAGAACTGAAGGAGCTTGAATCAGCGGTGGCAAGCCGCGATATTGTTGGCGTAGCTGATGCGCTGTGCGATTTGCAATACGTTTTGGCCGGAGCCGTGCTGGAATTTGGTTTGGGCGAAAAGTTTAATGAGCTGTTTGAAGAAGTTCAGCGTTCCAACATGAGCAAAGCCTGCCAAAGCGAGGAGGAGGCCAATAGAACCGTGGCTCACTATCGTGAGAAAGACGGTACAGAATGTTATTACAGACAGGAAGAAGGCCGGTGGTTGGTTTATCGCAGTGCCGACCATAAAACCATTAAATCAATCGGCTATTCGCCGGCCCGGCTGGAAGAGATTCTTTCCCGCTAAACGTAAAACTCAATTTGAAACTCCGTTTCCGAACCCTGAACAGGCAAGGGTTTAAGGGCCACAATGGGAAGTGAATTGTATGCCCGAATAAATTCGGTCCGGCTTATCCTTACCTTACTAATTCCGGGCTTGATGCAGTGATACTGCATGCGTCCTGATTTATTGGCCGTAGCGGTATAAATAAGCCGGAACTGAGGCGTGATAGGGGAGGGGATGTACTTCATTGGCGATAGTACCTGATAAAATCGCGGTGAATCATGGCGTTCTGACGGGCATTGTATTGTGCCAACAGCGCATAGGCCCACGAGGGAACGTAATTAAACCGCCGCTCATAATCCCTGATTTTGTCGCATAATTCCTGCACGTAATACCGGATCTGCTCCAGGTTTCTGCATTCCGATGGCTTTTCAAAGTTTCTGGAGGTAAACTTCCGTAACTCCAGCTCGAGTTGTTGTTTTTCGTAAGTACTCATAACTGTGTAATTTTACACAATTATAAATGAATTGGTTCAAATATTGCAAATTTCTTGTGTAAAATTACACAAAAATTTTTAACACAATAAATCCCGAATGGATTAAAAGTCATTTAACCATCTGAAAATCAGTAATTAATCTGGCCTAATCCAAAGCGTTACGGGTAACCCAGTACCGCCATGCAACAATCAGTTTATCGGTTTTACTTAATCTGTTGAGGTCGCGCTTGCTGATGCGCGGAAGCAGGCACTTGTTGAGTTTGGCGAGGAAGCGGAAAAAGACTTTGCGCATGGTCAAATCGTTATGGTAGCGGTATTCGGGAATTGCTATCTTACCGCTAATTTAGTTACAACACGTTTATGGATTATAAGGAATTCACTCCTTTCATCGTGGCCTGGAATTATTCCATGATTCTGGGTACCATCGTTATGGTTGCTGCCGGCATCATTATTTATCTGGTTTATAAAATCCGGTTATCTGCCATTTCCGATTATCACAGGAAATATGATTTCATCAATACCAAAGAAATCAAAACTTATAAGCTGGTTTTCTATTGTTTTGGTGTCGCCACCATGCTGGCAATAAACCTGTATGGAAAAGATGAAATGAAAGAGGTTGAACTATGGTTCTATACACGCCTGTTCATGTCAATTGCCGGCGGCACACTGGTGGCCTATGTGTCCTATCTGGTACTTGAGTATTATTACCCGTCTAAACTGGACAAAAAATTAAAGCGATACCGCTACGCGCCACGCATCAACCCGAAAACCGGCAATAAAATGCGGCTGCTTAGTGAAGAAGAGGAAGATGTGCATCTGGAGGAAGGCATGCAGGCGGAAGAAGGTGTCTTTTCGGTAGATTACGATGTGTGGATTGATGAAAAAACCGGAGATGTAAAGATTGAAAAGTATCCGGGCAGACTGCAGGCACTTCGATGCAACACCTGCGGATTTTATACCATGCGCATTGTAAAAGAAGAAATTACCCGGCAACCTACAGCTACCGAACCCGGTGAACTGGTTAAGCACTATCAGTGTAATTATTGCAAATCGGTAAGGGCAACGGCATTTAACATATCGACCAAGCAGGCCGATGATTATAAAAGAGAGAAATTCAAGTTTAAACGGAACAAGGATGTGGATCTGGTCAAAGTTGAAATCCATACCGTGTCGGGAGAGAAAAAGCACTTTGAATTTCAGAATATGGAAGAGGCCCAGCGCTTTTTATCAGAATATGATACGGCCCGGTAAACTTTCCGGTTTAGCACACCGTTTGATGTGAAGGGTTTATATTCGGATTGAATTCATGAAGATGCGTTTTTTATTTCTTTTTATACTTCTTGGTTCAGCAGCTGTCTATGCCTCCATTATTCCTGCTGACACCGTTCTCAAATCGCGACCGGTTTATGGTAAACAGGCCAGGGTAGTAGGGCAGTTGCTCGAAAACTATCACTACCGGAAACTTCGTATTAACGATTCGCTGTCTTCAGCTATACTCGACTCCTATCTTGCCGCACTGGATAACAGCAGGATGTATTTCAGGCAATCCGATATCCTGTCATTTGAAAAATATCGTTACCAGCTGGATGACTTGCTTCGCCAGGAAAATGTAGATGCGGCCTTTGATATCTATCAGGTCTATCTTAAGCGCTTTAACGAGCGCATGGATTATGTGCTCAATGTTTTGTTGAAATCTAACTTCGACTTCTCAACCCATGAATTTTACGAGCCTGATCGTGAAAAGGCTCCCTGGCCCTCGACCGCAGAAGAACAGAACCGCATTTGGAAACTATACGTAAAAAATCAGGCACTTTCCCTGAAGCTGGCGGGCAAATCACAGGATGAAATTCAGGAAACGTTACGCACTCGTTTTGAACGACTGGTAAAATCGTTCAAACAGATGCAATCCGATGACGTGTTCGGGTACTTTATGAATGCAGTAACCGAATCGTTCGATCCGCACACCAATTTCTTCACGCCAAAAGCGGCCGATTTGTTTAAACAAAACATCAGTCAGTCACTCGAAGGAATCGGAGCCCGATTGCAAACGGATAATGATTACACCAAAGTGGTTGAGATTGTTCCGGGCGGACCGGCTGATAAGTCAAAGCTTATTCACGTAAACGATCGCATCATAGGAGTAGGACAGGGCGATAAAGGTGAAATTGTTGATGTAATCGGCTGGCGCATAGATGATGTGGTGAAACTGATTAAAGGTCCGAAAGGAACCAAAGTCAGGCTGGTACTGCTGCCGGCCGAAACCGGTTTGAACGGACCACCTGTAACCATTACCCTTACTCGCGACAAGATTAAACTGGAGGATCAAACCGCAAAAAAGAAAATTGTTGAATTCCCGAATGGAGATAAAACTTCAAAGCTGGGAGTCATTACACTTCCCAGTTTTTATTTCGACTACGAAGCGTATCAAAAAGGTGATCCGAACTACAACAGCACCACGCGCGACATCCGGCGCATCATCAATGAATTCAAACAGGAAGGCGTTACCGGACTGGTAATCGACCTGCGCAACAACGGAGGCGGATCCTTGCAGGAAGCAGTTAATCTCACCGGCTTATTCATCCGCGAAGGGCCGGTAGTTCAGGTGCGAAACTTTATGAACCGCACCGATATATTAAATGATGAGGATCCTTCACTGGTGTATGATGGTCCACTGGTTGTATTGATCAACCGCTTTAGTGCATCGGCTTCGGAAATCTTTGCCGGAGCCATTCAGGATTACCGCAGAGGCGTAATTGTAGGTGAATCTTCTTTTGGTAAAGGTACGGTTCAAACCATCATGGAGCTCGACCGTATATTGAACAATGCTGGCGAACCAGTTGGGTCTCTTAAATATACCATTCAAAAATTTTACCGGATAAATGGCAGCAGCACCCAATTTAAAGGTGTTACGCCCGACATCGCTTTGCCTACTGCATTGGATGCCGAACAATTTGGTGAAAGTTCCAATCCTTCGGCGCTGCCCTGGGATGAAATCCGCGGAACGTTTTATCAGAAAACACCTTTTGTAACGGATCGTCTTCTTCAATCACTTCGGCAATCTTATCAAAACAGGTTAAAAACTGATGACCAGCTCAAAAACTTTGTGGCCGATGTGGAAGAATCGCGCAGGCAGCTTCACGAAAATAAAATATCATTGAACGAAGCGGTTCGAAAAAAAGAAATGGAAGAAGCGGAGCAGAGGCGAAAAGCCCGTAGACCGACTGATGTTAAACTGAATACCGAGGGTATGCCTGCTGGCAACGCCATGCAACTCGATGATGAATATCTTCGTCAGGGTCTGATTATTCTGAGTGAAATGCTTTCCTCAAAAATCGGATAAAGAATATCAAGCCCCACAAAGACTTAAGACATAAAAAACAGGCAGCAGGAAAAGAACAAAGCTCACGGCTCGCAGCTTGCCGCCAGCTGCTTCTATCTTTTGCTTATTCGCAATACATCAGTAACAACAAGACATGAACTCGCGGCTCGAAGCTCACGGCCCACAGTTTTCAACTTGCAGCCTGAGGCCTGCAGCTTGTGGCTTACTCTACTTACCTCATTCGCAATACATTGGTAACTGGTAAACTTTCTGAACCTTAAACCTTCAAGCTAATTCATAACACCGCAGTAACCATCCGGTAACAAATCTCAGTTAGTTTTTCGGAATGAAAAGAAAGAAATTCAGGGTAATGGTAGTGGATGATGATCATGATATCCTGGATTTGATTGCATATAATCTTTCGAAAGAAGGCTTTAAAGTAAAATCGGTAGCCGAAAGCGCGGATGCCTTGCGCGCGGCCCGTAAATTCCAGCCCGACCTGATTATTCTGGATATCATGATGCCGCACCCTAACGGTATTGAACTGTGCCGTGAACTTCGGAAAACTTCCGATTTTGTTCATACGCCCATTTTCTTCCTGACTGCACGTTCCGAACCTTACTTCAAACAGGCGGCCCTGGATACGGGTGGCGATGAATTCATTGAAAAAGTCATGGGCCTTAGGGCCTTAACGCAAAAGGTAAAACATGTGCTTTCGCATGATATTGTAATTCAAAAAGGCTTCCGCGAACTGAAATTTGGTCCGCTTACGTTGCACCGCTCTACCCGAACGGCAACCTGGCATGAACAATCACTCGCTCTGAGCGAACCGGAATTTGAAATATTGTATTTCTTTATGCAAAATCCGAAACTGGAACTTACAGCGCGCGAACTGATGGACCTGCTCTGGGGCTCGGAATATTATTTTCCGGAAGGAAGCATCGATACACATATTGAAAACCTCAATCGCAAAGCCGGCCTGATACTCATCGAACGAACGGCCGACTTCCGTTACCGGCTCATCCGGCTGAAAGAGTAATTATTCCAGCTGCAGTTGTTCCAGTACATCCGCGAGATGGGCGTAATCTTTTAGTCCTGGCCTTTCCTCCCGGCCGCTGGTTAACACGAAACCTTGTGCATGGGGCTGCAGGTATTTTTCCGAATCCTTATCAGAAAGCCTGATTAAAACCTTTTCCGCTTGCGTTAGCTTCATCAGGTTCTGTACGATTGAATTTGTATCGGCAATCAGGTAAGCAGGCGGATGCGTTGACAAAATCATTTCACGGAGGCCATCCGCATCAAAATCCGATACATCGAACAGATAGGGTAGCCCGGAAGCCTGCATTAGGAACAATTCATCCCGGCCCCCTTCCAACAGGTCAGGCCGGTAGTTTTCAAGAATAAAATCCAGCTCGCTCTGTTGCTTCAAGCCATATACCTCGGCTACTACCTGAGGTCCGGCAAACCATCCTCGCATTTCCTGAAAAACTTCAGGAGCAACATAACCTTCGCGACCGGGAATTGTTACAAAACCCAACATATGAACACCCATGCCTGCACAATAACGCGCATCACTTAAGTTGGTCACCGAGCTTACTTTTACTGTTACCTTTAACGCCATGGCCGGAATTTAGTGGCAATAAAATAACTTTCGGAACATTTTTTAGGATGAATTGTGATAGTAAGGTGTGCCTCAAAGTAAAAACCTGGATTTGGCTGGTCGGCCTGATATTGGTTCTTGCCAATGGTTGCTCAGATAACGATTTTAACGACCGTGAAAAAGACTACTTTCCGCTCAAAACAGGGTGGTTTTGGGAATATCAGGTGGAGGAAATAACCTACAACCCGTTCAGTTCTCCAGTTGAAAAAAATTATTTCCTCCGTATTGAAGTTGCCGATTCAATTTTATCTTCAGAAGGCGACTATCTCTACATCTGGTATCGTTATATCCGGAATGCCATTAATGAAGACTGGCAGTTTGACCAGACCTGGTCGGCCCGCAAATATGCCGGCTATGCGTTGGTATCGGAAGGAAACATAACGTATGCGCGGCTTGCCTTTCCGGTATATGTTAACCGGGTATGGAACGGCAACCTTTTCAATAACAACGCTGAGGATTACTATCGCATCATTTCAAAATCGGCCAGTGGGATAGATATGCCACCTGGTATAGATCAGGAAGATGTGGTAGAAGTTGAACAGGAAAATGTGTTCAACAACCTTACCTACCGCGATGTACGAAAAGAGTGGTACGCGAATAACGTTGGGCTTGTAAAAAAAGAAAGCGAAGTGTGGACGTACCGATGCAGCGGTGGTACCTGCATCGGTGAAATAGAAAGCGGTTACGCCCTGCGTTTGACTTTAATGAGCTTTGGTCGTGACTAAATGGATTGCAGTTTTCCTGATTATCCTGCTGGACTATTCCCATGCCCAGGTAAATCGCTACGTTGTTTTTTTTCAGGATAAGGCAGGCTCTCCGTACAGCATGAGCAATCCTTCGGCTTTTTTGTCTGCCCGCTCACTGGCTCGCAGAAATAAAAATCAGGTTCCAGTAACCCAGGAGGACCTGCCTGTCACACCGGCCTATGTGGATAATTTGCGCAATGCAGGTGCTAACGTGCTTTATACTTCAAGATGGTTTAATGCTGCTGTTATACAGTGCCCTGTTTCACTCCTCAGTACATTACTGGGCTTACCCGGTATAAGTCGAATCGAGCTGGTGGCGCCCGGTGCTCGGCCCTCCGGCAGATTGGAAGCAACAAGCCTTACGCAGGAGGTTACGGATGCTCAACTTGCCTTTCACCGCTTCGATGAAATGCATGAAGACGATATTCAGGGTGAAGGGGTATATGTAGCCATTTTTGACAGCGGCTTTCGGGGAGCCGATACACTTTCAGGGTTTCGGCATGCCTTTGATGAAGGGCGTGTGCCTGCAGCGCTCAGGTTTAATCTGGTTAATGGTGGTAACCAGGTGTTTACCAGAGATGACCATGGAACAGCCGTGTGGTCGGTTATAGCAGGAAAGAAGGCAGGTGTATTTACCGGCGGGGCATTTAAGGCCACTTTTATGCTGGCTATAACTGAAGATGTTTCATCAGAATACCGCATCGAGGAATACAACTGGGTGGTGGCAGCTGAACGTGCCGACAGTGCAGGTGTGGATGTGATTAACACTTCCTTAGGCTACAACACATTTGATGACCCTGCCATGGATTATTTACGCTCAAATATGAATGGCCAAACGGCTATCATATCGCAGGCTGCCCGTAAGGCCGCCCAACGCGGCATAGTGGTGGTGGTAAGTGCCGGCAATGAAGGCGCACGTGCCTGGCAGATTATCACCGCGCCTGCCGATGCACACGACGTGCTGGCGGTGGGCAATGTAAACAACAGCGGATTAAGGAACCCGACCAGCTCCGTTGGTCCTTCGGCCGATGGAAGAATAAAGCCTGACGTGGCCGCATTAGGTACTGCTGTCGCTGTGTTACGTGGAAATGGTGTCATCGGCTCGCTTTCCGGAACATCGCTGGCCGCGCCTATGGTTGCTTCGCTTGCGGCAGGTCTCATTCAAAAGTTTCCGGATGCCACTATGGCCGATATTATCCGAGCCATAAAAATGGGTGCTTCGCAGGCGGGTGCCCCTGACAATCAAATCGGATACGGTATCGTAAGCTATTCAGGGTCGCGAAACTATCTGCAAAATTTATCGGCCGAGCCTAAATTATTATTCTTCCCTAACCCGCTAACAACTGAAATGTTAACAATCATCAGCACCAATCCGCAGGCCATACCATCGGCCAACTGTCGGGTGATTAATCATACCGGTCAGGTGGTTGGTGCGTCAATCTTAACATTTCCTGATACGAACCCTTCCGTTTCGATATCGTTTTCTAACCTTCCTTCCGGCATGTATTTCGTGCAGCTGAGTTGGGCCTCTGGTTCATCGGTTGTAAAAATCATTAAGCCCTGAATTGTAACTTTTGCATTTGGACAGGCGAATATTGATTTTTGGCCTTTCCAATCCTTATGCGCCAGCCTATTGTTGCTCCTTCGGTATTGTCGGCCAATTTTGCGCGGCTTGAAGATGAGATCCGGATGCTGAATGCCAGTACAGCAGACTGGATTCATCTGGATATCATGGACGGTGTTTTTGTGCCCAATATTTCTTTCGGATTACCGGTGGTAGAAGCCATCAGCAAAATAGCTGAAAAGCCGCTGGATGTCCATTTAATGATCACCCAGCCGGAGCGTTACATTGAAGCCTTTCATCGGGCAGGTGCTTCCGTGTTAAGCGTACACGCAGAAGCCAGTATTCACCTCCACCGCTCCATCCAGCAAATTAAGTCGTTTGGAATGAAAGCCGGAGTAGCCATTAATCCGCATACACCGGTACGCATTCTGGAAAATGTTATTGCCGATATTGACCTGGTATGCCTGATGTCGGTTAACCCGGGTTTTGGCGGACAACGATTTATCGAAAACACCTATAAAAAAATCACCGAGCTTAAGGCGCTCATAATAGAAACCGAGTCGCACGCACTGATTGAAATTGACGGCGGGGTAAACAAAGAAAACGCCCGTAAGCTCATGGAAGCCGGGGCCGATGTGCTGGTGGCCGGTCATTTTGTATTTTCTGCCGAAAATCCGACAGCTGTTATCCGTCAATTGAAAGAAATGGCATAAACCCGGTTGACGGCAAATACAGGCAGGATTTTTGTTTAGTATTCACCTAAAACAAATCAGTTTATGCGGTTCATTGTTGGCTTAACCATTATCCTCATTTTTACTTCCTGTGCGCGTACCGTTACCCGCGTGGATCCGTCAAAAAGCATCGACCTGAGCGGCAGATGGAATGATACCGATTCCCGCCAGGTGGCCGATCAGATGATTCATGATTTGTTTGAGTCGGATGGTTTTAATCAGTATGCCAAATCGCTTGGGCGTAAACCGGTTATTATCGTGGGATTTATCCGTAACAAAACCAGCGAACACATTGATGCCGGGAATTTTATCCGGAAAATTGAGCTGGTTATTCATAACTCAGGTCTGGCCGATTTGGTAGAGAATGATGAATTCCGCGACCGTTTGCGCAAGGAAAGGGCCGAGCAGCAGGATTTTGCCGACCCGGCAACCGCCGCTCGCTGGGGAAAGGAATTGGGAGCTGATGTCATGTTGTTTGGTGAGATGAATTCCGAGACGGATGTTTACAATAAAAGACGCGTAACCAATTATATCACTACCTTATATCTGACCGATATTGAAACCAACCGGCGAATCTGGTACGGACAACATGAGATAAAAAAGTACATTAAAAATTAATGAACACGCATGCCCCGAATTACGGCCATATTCTGCGGCCTGGTGTTCGCAACTGCATGCGCTACATTTTACGAGTCTAACATCCAGTACAACCGGCAGTTTGAGCAGGGCAACCTGCAGCAGGCCCTTGAGGAGTTACACCGTAATTCCAGGTTACAGAAGCCGCAGGTGCGGTTCCTTTATTATGTCAATGCCGGGCTGATGCACTCCATGATGGGCCAGTATGAAGAAAGTAATTCCTGGTTCGAAAAGGCCTTTTTGTTTGGTGAAGACTTTCGTGTCAACTACGCCCGTGAAGCGTTGTCTTACATCACCAACCCGATGGTAACAATGTACCGGGGCGAAGACCATGAGCATTTGATGGTGCTGTATTACAAGGCTTTGAACTTTGCCAAGATGGGCCGTTTCGAGGAGGCCCTGGTGGAGTGCAGGCGCCTTAACATACGGCTTCAACAGCTATCCGACCGGTATTCGTCCGAAAACCGCTACCGCGAAGATGCTTTTATTCACAATCTGATGGGAATATTATACCAAGCCTCCGGTGACTGGAACAATGCATTTATTGCATATCGTAATGCTTACAACATTTACCGAAACTTTTACACCGGGAAATTTGGCATTCAACCGCCCGAACAGCTGAAGCGCGACCTGCTGCGTGCTGCACGCATGACGGGCTTTACTGAAGAATACCAATGGTACAAGGAGTTATTTGGCATTGAAGAAGAATCGTTCAATCCTGAAGCCGAATTGATTTTACTCTGGCACAACGGACTGGCACCGGTAAAAGACGAATGGAGTATAAACTTCATGATATACCGCGGTGAAGGAAACACCATCTGGATTACCAATCCCGATCTGGGTTTCAACTTCTCCTTCCAGGTTAGTGATGAAGACCGTAATTCGCTCAGCCAGCTTGAGTTTTTCCGTGTTGCTTTCCCGCGTTATGTAGAGCGGCCGCTGGCATATCAAAGCGCAACGGCACAAATCGGTGATGAAACATTCATGCTGGAGCCGGCAGAAGATATCAATCAAATTGCAAAGCTTTGCCTGCAGGAGCGCATGGCTCTGGAGTTCAGCAAAAGTCTGATACGCGTAGCCCTGAAAAAAGCTACTGAATACAGTGTTCGAAAAGAGAACCGCGCCATGGGCGGGGTAATCAGCGCGATTAACGCCATGACCGAGACTGCCGATACCCGGAACTGGCAAACGTTGCCCCACAGCATTTACTATGCGCGCATACCGCTGAAAGCCGGTAAGCAAACCCTGAAGTTAAACCTGGAAGGAAGGGCCGGAACCCATACAGAAGAGTTTAGTTATCAGCCTGAGAAAGGCCAGACACTATTTCATACCTTCACTTCGTTAGAAGCGCTGCAGCCTTTAAGGTAGTCCAAAGTTTTTTAATTTTATGCTTTACCTGAGTAAAGAAAGCGCGAAATTTTAAACCAAAAGCTGTTCTGAAACCCTTTCGCTACATACACTTTTTGCTTCTGGCTTTAACTATATCACCGCTTTGGGCTCAAAAGGACGGCAAGGACGTCTCCATTCCGCTCGACCATTTTTACGTTGAAAGACAGGGATCAGGTATTTTCCGTAAAATGCTCAGCAAGCTTACCTTCGGGCTTAGTACAGGTTATGGCAGTGCGGCATTTCGTCATCAGCTGGATGGATGGGTAGTTTATCAACCTTCAGCCGGTGCGCCATTATTGTACAACCCGGCTAATCCTTCTCAAGGCTATACCAACTGGTTTAACCGGATAGCCACGGCTCCCTTGTCGGTAAACCCTTCCGATTTTCAGGTTAACTCCGACACAGCTAAAGTTGGCTTCCGCAGTAAATCTTTTCAGTTGCCGCTGCGTGCCACCGTGCATGTTGAATTTGCCGGTCGTTACCGGATTGGCGGCGGATATGCCCTGGAATATACACGGGTTGGTGAATTCCGGCCATTGACTTATACAAACGATATTCAGCCATTTTCACCCGATTTTTCCGGTTTCCTGATGAAAAAATATTTTGTATCGGCCGGTGTTTCGTTTTACCGATACGACAACTACCTGTTTTCGGCAGAGTTGAATATCGGAGGATTTTCCCTGGGGAATAAATTTGATAAAGCAGCCATGGATAAAAGCCTGCTCATTGGTTTAGGCTTTCCTGTGGAGCGCGAATTATCCGAGTACTTCCGCATTTTTATACGCCCTTCGTATGAGTTCAGAAATTTCACCCTGAACATTCCCGAAGAGAGTCGCTCCATCCGCCATCGGTTTAATGCATTTTACCTGAACATCGGGGCCACCTACCGCATACCCGAATTGCCGCGGTGTTTCGAACCCAAATGCCGCGCCCAGGTTAACCATGCACACGGTAACCGTGAGTATCGAAGCCGGGTACATCCGATTTGGAAAAAGCAGAACCCGCATTATGGCGAAAACTACCCCACGCTTATCAGGTACAAAGGCAAAAACAGGCGTAAGTTAAATCCTTATTAAACCGGCTTTTTACCTCCTGAAAACCCGTAAAAACCACATTTTTTCCTATCTTGCAACGCTTTTTGAAAACCCTGAAAAACAGTTGATTTAATCGCTTTTAACCTTAAAAATTTAGTTCGTGGCTGAAGATACCGGAAGCCAGGCACCAGGCCGGCAAAGCATCATTCCCATCAACATCGAAGACGAAATGCGGGGAGCCTACATCGACTACTCGATGTCGGTT
>JANWWN010000039.1 GCA_025055435.1 Cyclobacteriaceae bacterium
AAATAAAGGTCAATGGAAAAACCTATAACCTGGAGATGACCGGATTTGATTTAACCGATGAAGAAGCTGCTGATGTGCTTAATTATATCCGCAACTCCTGGGGCAACAAAGGTGCTGCGGTTACTCCCGAAGAAGTTCGGGCAGCCCGGAAATGATTTCCGGTCGATTAATAATCTACAATCAGCATTAAACGAGCATCCAACAACTGCTTCATATGGCTACCTTTACACTCAGCATCAACAACCGCAACTACACGGTCGATGTAGAACCGGATACCCCGTTATTGTGGGTACTACGCGATGAATTAAACCTTACAGGCACCAAGTACGGTTGTGGCGTAGCCCAATGTGGTGCATGCACCGTTCACCTTAATGGCAGCCCGGTGCGGTCGTGCACACTTCCGGTTTCGGCCATCAAAGGAAAAATTACAACCATTGAAGGCCTCTCCGAAAATGGCGACCATCCCGTACAACAGGCCTGGGTAGAACTGGATGTGGCCCAATGCGGTTACTGTCAGGCCGGACAAATCATGACGGCAGCAGCCCTGCTGGCGCGCAAACCTAAACCAACCGATGCCGATATTGATGCCGCAATGGCCGGTAACATTTGCCGTTGCGGAACCTATAAACGTATCCGAAAAGCTATTCATCTGGCGGTAGCGAAAGGAGGTGCAAAATGAAAACCCTGGTTAACCGAAGAGATTTTCTGAAAGTGAGTACTCTGGCAGGCGGAGGCCTGATGCTGAGTTTTCATGCCAATAGCCTGAATGCCCTGTTGGAAGAAGAAACGCAGGTTTTTCAGCCAAATGCCTTCCTCGCCATATCGCCCGATGGCACAATTACCCTGATGGCTCCCAATCCTGAAGTGGGCCAGGGTGTGAAAACTTCTCTACCCATGCTGGTGGCCGAGGAACTGGATGCCGACTGGAGTATGGTGCAGGTAGAACAAGCCGGCCTCGATACAAAAAACTACCAACGCCAGGTTGCCGGAGGAAGCGGCTCAGTTCGAAGCAGCTGGGAGTCGTTCCGCAAAGCAGGCGCAGCAGCTCGGCAAATGCTTACCGAAGCTGCAGCAAAAAAATGGAATGTTCCGGTAAGCGAATGCTTCACCGACAAAGGATTTGTTATCCATAAACCTACCGGTCGCACCTTAAACTACGGAGCGTTGGCAACCGATGCCTCCAAATTGGATTTACCCAAAGAGGTGAAACTCAAAGACCCAAGAGATTACAGGCTTATCGGACGTCGTATCGTAAATGTTGACGCACAGAAAATTGTGACGGGAAAAATGGCATACGGTATTGACACCCGACGGGAAGGCATGCTTACAGCCATGGTGGCACGACCGGTATTTGGCAAGAAACTGAAAGCCGTGGATGACAGCAGGGCCAGACAAATTAAGGGGGTTAAGCAGGTTATCGTTTTCGATAATAAAGTTGCCGTGCTGGCTACCTCTACGTGGGCTGCAAAAAAAGGGCGCGATGCGTTGCGCATTGAATGGGAAGACGATGGCAAACCCGAAAGCACAACCGACTATAATACTGCTCTTGCTCAACTTATTCAGAAAACCACCAATGAGCCTAAGCGCAACGATGGCAACGTGGAGGAAGCACGTAAGCAGGCTGATAAGGTACTGGAAAGCATATTCTATGCGCCCTTCCTGCCTCACGCTCCGCTGGAACCAATGAACTTTTTTGCTGATGTACGCGATGACCGTGCCGAACTCTTCGGTCCAACCCAAACACCCGCGCGAACACGCACGGAGGCAGCGCGCGTGCTGGGTTTACCCGAAGATAAAATTACGGTGGGTATGTCGCGAATGGGCGGAGGTTTCGGTCGCAGGCTACAGGCCGATTACTCGGTGGAAGCTGCCCAGATTTCCAAACTCGCCAAATCTCCAGTGCTGGTAGTTTGGACTCGCGAAGACGACATGCAGGGTGGATTTTACCGGCCGGCAGGGATGTATCGTTACCGCGCCTCGATCAAAAACAATCAGCTTACCGGCTGGCACCTGATTGCCGCTGCTGCTAACTCACCTAATGCTTCACGCGAAAACAACTTCCCCGCAGGAGCTCTGCCCAACTTCCGGGTGGACAGCCATAACTATTCAACGGCCATAACCGTGGGACCCTGGCGCGCACCTAATCACAACTTTATTGCTTTTACCGAAGAGAGTTTCATCGATGAAATAGCCCTTGAGTTAGGCAAGGACCCTGTTGCTTTCCGGCTGGAACTTCTTGAACAGGCAAAAAAGCAACCCGTTGGAACCGTAGCCTATGAGCCCGACCGGTACATCAACGTCGTAAAAAAAGTTGCCGAAATGGGCAATTGGGGCAAACAGGGTGAAAAGGGAATTTTTAAAGGGTTCGGAGCCCACTTTTCCTTCGGTACCTACGTAGCCCAGGTAGCCGACATTTCGGTAGAAAACGGAAAAGTTAAGGTACACAAAGTGTATTGCGCAGTTGATTGCGGCCGGGTAATTAATTACAGCGGTGCCGAAACCCAGATTGAAGGCGGCATTATTGACGGCCTGGGCCACATGTTGTATGGGGAAATCACTTTTAAAAACGGTGAAGTAGAGCAGAAAAATTTCAATACCTACCGCCTCATCCGCCTGCCCGATGCACCGGATATTGAAGTGGAATTTATTAATACCACTGCCGACCCGCAGGGTCTGGGCGAACCGGGCCTGCCGCCAATAGGCGCAGCCGTAGCCAATGCCATTTTTGCCGCCACAGGTAAACGTATCCGTAAACTACCGGTGGGTTCCCTGAGTGATGTAAAAATTTAATCAGAGTGAAAGAACTTAAATCCATTGTTGAAGCGTACCGACAAAATCAAAGTGCACAGCGCAAACAGGCTGTTGCAACAGTGGTCCGTGTACATGGTTCAGCATACCGCAGCCCGGGTGCCCGTATGCTGATATTTGATGACGGCCGATGGGTGGGTTCCATCAGCGGCGGATGCCTGGAAGGGGATGCCCTGCGAAAAGCCAGAACGGTGATGACAGAAGGCAAATCATTATTGATTACGTACGACACACGCGAAGAGAGCAATCAGCAACTGGGCATCGGCTTGGGCTGTAATGGCGTGATCGATGTGCTGATTGAACCGGTTCTTTCAACTGATCCAAACAACCCTCTATCCATATTTGAGAGGATAATTGAAAGAAATGAGCCTGTGGCATTTGCCACAGTACTTACCGGAGAACTGATTGGTGAGAAAATGCTGCTGTTTCCTGATGGCAGCATCTTCAACGGAATTACCGATGATAAACTTTCCGTTGCAGTATCCGGCAAACTCCAAACTATCTTTTCTGAGCCGAGGAGCCATACTGCGAAAGTGAATGACGAAGAGGTATTCCTGGAGTGGATACAACCGGTTATTAACCTGCTGATTTTTGGAGGCGGCTTCGATGCCCGGCCTGTTTGTGCTTTTGCAAAACAGCTGGGCTGGAACGTGCAGGTTACGGATGAATGCGTGTCGCACATTGCTCCGGTTTTTTTTCCGCAGGCAGATAAACTTACCTTATGTCAACGTACGTTTATCGACCGCGAGTTTTCCATTACACCGTTCACAGCCTGTGTGCTGATGTCGCACAATTACGAATACGATCGCGATGTGCTGAAAAAAATTCTTCGTTCAGCCACACCCTATATTGGAATAATAGGACCGCGAAAACGATTTGAAAAAATGCGCAATGAGCTGGAACAACAGGGTGTGTTGTTCAATGCCGATGATCTGCACCGCATTCATGCACCGGCAGGTTTGGATATCGGTGCGGAAACCCCGGATGAAATTGCCCTCTCCATACTGGCGGAAATTCAAAGTAAATTTACCGGCCGATCGGGAGGATTTTTAAAATACCGGTCCGGCCCCATCCACCAGCGCAATCCCAAATCGGATGAAGTATGTAAGCAGGTGCTGCTTACTAACCCGCTTGCCAAAACCGGCTCGCAGTGAAATCCACGGCACAAAAGGACATCTGTATCGTTATTCTTGCTGCCGGCTCATCTTCACGCCTAGGTCAGCCCAAACAACTGATTAGCTGGCAGGATGAACCGATAATTCAGAGGATGGCCAAGATAGCCCTGGCCACTTCAGCCAGGCAGGTGGTGGTGGTTTTAGGCGCGTATGCTGAACAGATTGTAAGTACCCTTACCAACCTGCCCGTTCACATCCTCATCAATCCGGAGTGGGCCATGGGCATTGGAAGCTCCATCCGCTGTGCCATAAAATTCATTCAGCAAACGATGCCCGATACCCAGGGAGTTTTACTCATGGTATGTGACCAGCCTTATCTTACAACCGGACATCTTGAGCATTTAATCCAAACCTTCATCTTGCATGGAAACCCGGTAGTGGCATCAGCGTATGAAGGAACAGCGGGGGTTCCCGCTCTCTTCGACAGGGCATTATTTCAGGAATTACTGCAACTTTCACCCGACCAGGGAGGAGCAAAAATTATCCGAAATACACCAAACCTTCATTGCATCCCTTTTCCGGAAGGAAAATTCGATTTGGATACTCCTGCCGACCTGAACGAACTGGAAAAAAGAAAGAGTTGAAAATAGTATCTCTTACTGGCCGCAGTATTGGCGCAGCGCATTTTGTGCGCGCTGATAACCCAGTTGCATGGCTTGTCTTAAATCATTACATCCTTCTGCCTGGTTACCCAGATTCAAATAACAGATTCCTCTTTCATAATATGCACCTGCATGCGATGGGTCAAGAGAAATTACTTTTGTATAATCCGGAATAGCTTCTGTGTATTTTTTCTGCATCAGTAAAATTTTACCGCGGCTATAATATCCATCTGTATAATCCGGTTTAACACGCACACTTTGATTCAAGTCTTCCATGGCACGTGCCGTATTTCCTGTGTAATAATAGGCGATAGATCGATTAAGATAGGGTTCAGGTTTAGATGCATCCAACTCAATGGCTTTTGTGAAATCGGAAATAGCATCGGTATGGCGATTAAGGTCCAAATACATGTTTCCGCGGTTATAAAAAGCTTCATGATAGCGGTTATCCAACTCAATGGCTTTTGAAAAATCGGTTACCGCCTCAGCAGGTCGCCCCAATTCCACATACACATTACCACGAAAATAAAACACCTGTGCATCCTGGTTATTTAATTCAACAGCCTTATTCAGGTCATTCAGAGCATCGAACAGTTGACCTAAATTAGTATAAGCAAGTCCGCGAAACTTATAGGCTTTGGCCGATTTGGCATTAAGCTTTATCGCTTCCGTGAAGGCCTTGATGGCATCCTCGTTCTTTCCGGCGTTACCTAAGTCGGTGCCTTTTTTTATCCAGTCTTCATCCTTTAAAGAAGATGTTGCCTGGCCTGAAACCCGCAGAAAGCAAATCAGCAATAAGACAAAAAAGAAATACTTTTTCATGGTAATTTTTTTCTTAAGTACGCCTTCCGGTCTTGCCGTCAAAATACCCGGAAAAGGGTAAATCCATATCGGAAAACCAACAGTTACTGCAATTCATTAAAATGATCATTATCGGATTTATCTTTGCCACCCATGAGGTTGAATTTTTTTATTTTATCGTTCATCATTTTTCAAAATGCCATCGCCAACAATTTCCAGCTTTTTGAAGAGAATGGTAAAACCGGATTAAAAGATCAGTCGGGAAACGTCATCATACCTGCTCGATATGAAGCTTTAGGCTGGAGCACCGGAACTTTTTCGGTTATTCAGCAAACCACGGGCTATAAACTCAACAACCGCTGGGGTTTAATTAACCTGAACAATCGGCTGGTTACGCCTCCGGAATTTGTAGAACTGGAGCCTACCGAAAGCGAGTTGATTATTGCATCAAAACAAAACCCGGCAACCCTGGTCATTACACGAGGCTGCCTCAATACAGCAGGAAAAGTAATTATTCCTTTTGTTTACTCCGGCATCCGGGTTCATGGACTCCGCGCAATAACCTATACTGTTCAGGCCCAACAGCAGCTCCGGTACGGCTTAACCGATTTAAAACATCACACTTTGTTACCGGCTATCTATGCCCACATTTATCCTTTGGGCAACCTTCGCTTTGCAGTTCAGAATACCGAGGGTAAAACCGCTTTGTTTACAGAAAACGGCCAACCGCTAACAGGCTTTATCATTGACAGCGTTTCATCGTTTCATACCGACAAAGCGATAATCTATGTTAATGGCCTGCAGGGCCTGATGAATCGCAACGGTGAAATTGTTGTGCCCGCCAGGTATCGGGAAATCAAATGGCTGAACAACACCTGGTTAGGTCGTCTGCCCGATTCATGGTATCTGCTCACGGCTCAGCATCAGGTTAAAAACCAAACCGAAGCCGATAGCATGGTCGTTTTACCTGATGGAAACCTGGCACTTATTTCAGCAAGCCGCATCTGGATTACAGATAAAAACCTCAAACCTTTAGCTGGCCCGATACAGGCTGATGATCTCCTGCCTGAGCCTTATTCCGGTGGGTTCATTATCCGAAACGGAAAACGCTTCGGAGCTTTGCGACCCGACGGCACTACAATCCTGCCTGTCGTTTTTGACAGCATTCTCGCAGCAGGTAACGTATGGATTGCCAAAGAAAAATCGCAGTGGTTTCTTTACAATTCTTCCGGTCAGCGCCTCAGCCGTGCTTATGATGCAATTGAATCGCTTGCAGAAAATTATTTCCGCATTCGCAAAAACGGTTTTGAAGGATTAATGAATGCTTCCGCAAAAGAACTGCTGCCCTGTGTATATGATGGTATTTTGGAACTGCGTAATGGGTTGGTTGCTGTTAAGTTCCGAAATCAATATGGTATTGTAACCGTTGGCGATACATGGGTTGTGCCTCCGCAACCTCATCCGATCAGGCTGCTTGACGATGAAACCTACCTGGTGCAACAAGGCAACCTGACATGGCTTAAGAATCTTGCCGGCACAGCGTTGTATTTTACCAACAATCCCATTAAACAACAGGGTGAATATCTTATCGAAGAAACCTCTTCCGGAAGTCGGTGGACAGTGAGCATGGAAGGACGTATTGTTCATCGCCAGTTGCCGGCAGCGCAAACAACCGACTGGGTGGGATCTTCGAGCGAAGGATTTCGGCCCATACGTAAAAACGGACGATATGGGTTTATCAATGAAGACGGCCTGCTGATGATACCCAACCGGTATGAGGATGTAATGCCTTTTCGCGAAGGAAGAGCCGGAATAAAAATCCGCAACAAATGGGGATTTATTGACCGAACCGACCGCATCGTGGTACAACCCGTTTACGATTTCGCTCAACCCTTCTCCAACGGAATATCGAAAGTGCAGCAAAAAGGTAAATGGGGGTTAATTGATAAAGATGGAAAAGTGCTCGTTCCGGTTCAATTTGATTCCCTGCAAATTCTGCCTTCAGGCAGGGTATTAGTAAAATCGGAATCATATTACGGACTGATGGACATGGATGGCGATGCCTTACTGCATACCAAATACGAAAGCATAACCGACCTGAATAACGGTTTGGTTATCGTAAAGCAAGATGGGAAATTCGGTGTGGTTGATGTACGTGGCGTTGCCCTGATTCCGGTGAATTACGATAATCTGTTCTATCATGCGCATTCGCAGCAATTCATCGGAAGCCGGAAAAGCAAATGGAGGCCCATCCAATGAAAAAGGGGCTTACGCCCCTTGTATTTATTTAATCTTTCTTAGGCGGAGTTGGACCTTGCCCCTTTCCGGAATCGGAAATCGCCTGACGCATTCCGGTGTCGGCCTGAATGTTTTGCATGCGGTAGTAGTCCATAACACCCAGGTTACCGCTTCGGAAAGCATCGGCAATGGCTTTGGGAATTTCGGCTTCGGCCTGAATTACGTTGGCACGGGCTTCCTGTGCCTTGGCTTTCATTTCCTGCTCCAGTGCTACGGCCATGGCCCTGCGTTCTTCGGCTTTGGCTTCCGCCACTTTCAAATCAGCCGAGGCCTGATCGATCTGCAACTTGGCTCCGATGTTAGCGCCCACATCCACATCGGCAATATCAATGGACAAAATCTGAAACGCTGTTCCGGCATCCAATCCACGCGACAGTACCACTTTGGAAATCTTGTCCGGATTCTCCAGCACTTCCTTATGCGAGCGGGCCGAGCCGATAGCAGTCACTATACCTTCGCCCACACGGGCAAGTATGGTGTCTTCGCCGGCACCACCTACGAGTTGTTGTATGTTGGCGCGAACCGTTACCCGCGCAATGGCAATCAACTGAATACCATCGGCTGCAACGGCCGCCACTTTTGGAGTGGTAATTACTTTCGGATTAACAGAAATCTGAACGGCCTCGAATACATCGCGACCGGCCAGGTCAATAGCGGTAGCCTGCTTGAAGTCAAGATGAATGTTGGCTTTTTCGGCTGAGATGAGCGCACGTATAACATTCGGTACGTTACCTCCCGCCAGGTAGTGTGTTTCCAAATCCGTTGAAGTAAGTTTTAAACCTGCTTTGGTTGCCGTAATCAGCGACTCCACAATTACCCGCGGGGGCACTTTACGGATGCGCATGAACACCAGCTCAAATAAACCCACACGCACACCGCTGAACAACGCGGTAATCCACAGGTTAATGGGAACAAAATAGAGGAAAATGAAAAAGAGAATGATGGCCGCGAAGACCGCGAATAACAATGCTGCTCCTTGTAATTCCATAATAGTTGAGGGTTTGTTAAATATTTCCTTTAAAGGTTTAAGCCGTCACCGGCTCTACAATAATAGTCGAGCCTTGTATCTCCACAATCCGTATGCGACTGCCTGCTGCAAGATAATCGCCATGGGTGGTCACTTCAAATATTTTCCCTTCAAATTCTGCCGACCCTGCCGGACGAAGGGCAGAAACGGCAACACCTTCCATTCCGGCTTTTAAAACCTGGGTTATCCCTTCGTTTACCCTGCTCTCAATACTTTGATTTAGTGAGAATTTTTTCCAGGCACCTTTACGAAAGCTCCAATATAGGGCAAAAGCAAAAGCCAGCAACGAAAGCAGCAAGATGTAAAAGCCGGTTTCCGGGCCGTAATGGCTGTAACTGAATGACACACCTGCAACAAGGAAAATGAGCCCAAGTAAACCTACTACCGTGGTACCGGGAATAAATACCACTTCAACTATCAACAACGCTATACCTGCAATAATTAGTAATGCAATAATCCAGGTCATACCTGCTTTCTGATTAAAGTTTAAAGCTAATGAAATATCCGGTTGGTGGCGCTACCCTTTTCGAAGGAAATAAAATCAGATTGTGAAGCTGTGTTCAAAAAGTGTTGTGCGGAATGACGAAACCAGAAGATGTCTTTATAATTCAGGCTGCCGATGACCGCAACTCGCGGGTTTCTTCTTCAGTAAGGTCTTCCCAGTTGGCAGGTTCGGTATGATGGAAGTAGTCAAGTATCCGGTGCTCAACCTGTTTCAGCTTTAGTCCGCGCAGGTACTTTCCGTTGCGCGCAAGTATGACGCGGCCGGTTTCCTCCGACACCGCAAGCACTAAGGTGTCGGTAGCCTCCGACATGCCAACGGCCGAACGATGGCGCATGCCAAAATGAGGCGGAAGATTATCGTTTTCGCTTACCGGCAAAACACATCGGGCAGCCTTGATGCGGCCCTTATAAATAATTACCGCACCATCGTGCAACGGACTGTTCTTGTTAAATATGGAAAGCAGTAACGACTTGGTAACTTCAGCATCCAGCGGTTCGCCCGTTTCGGCATAAAACTTCAGTTCCGTGTCGCGGGAAAAAACAATGAGTGCTCCGGTACGTGTGCCCTTCAGGGTTTTTACCGCCTCAATTACTTCGCGCACGTCAAACTCATCGGTATAGCTTTGTCGCCACTGCGCAATGTTGCGAAAGAAATTTTCACGAAACTCGGTGCTGCGGCCAATTACCAGTAAAAACTTCCGGATTTCCGGCTGAAACAAAATGATCATCGCCAGCACGCCAACACCCATAAATTGCCCCAGAATAGTAGCCAGCAATTCCATCTGGGCCGCGCGAACAATCAGGTAAACAAGATAAAGCGCCAGAATACCCAGAAAAATATTTACTGCGATACTGCCGCGGATGAGTTTATACACCTGATACAATAAAACACTCACCAGCCCGATATCCACCAGGTCAACCCACGTTACATCCAGAAACCCGATTTTAAACAGCAGAACCATTCATACAAAAGTACTAAATGCGGTGAGGAATTGCCGCTTCGGCTTCAGTTAACCGGTTAAAAAGTTTTATGGTTTGAACAGCCTCTTTTACATCGTGGACGCGCAGAATGCAAGCACCCTTCAACAAGGCCGTCATGTGCAGTGCAGTGGTGCCGTTCAGCGCCTCATCTACCGTTATACCCAGCGTTTTCCAAATCATGGACTTGCGCGATAACCCGACAAGCAGAGGTTTACCGGTAAGATGGAGGAGTTCCAGCCGGCTGAGTAATTCAAAATTCTGTTCCGGTGTTTTGGCAAAACCAAAGCCTGGGTCAAGAATAATATCTTTTACGCCTGCCTCATGTAATGCAGCTATACGCTTGTGAAAGAAATCCAGCAATTCCCCCATCAGGTCGGTGTAATCCGTATGCTGCATCATAGTTTGCGGTGTGCCACGCATATGCATACAGATGTAGGGCACGTGCCGCTCCGCAGCAAGGGCTGCCATGGCATGATCACCTAAACCGCCTGTGATGTCATTGATGATCACCGCTCCTTCATTCAGCGCTTCTCGTGCTACTTCTGCCCGGAACGTGTCAACCGATATAATGGCATCGGGAAAATGGCGGTGCAATAACTGAACCGCAGGTACTACGCGTTGCAACTCTTCATGCAATGAAATATCCTCAGCCCCGGGACGGGACGAGTAACCGCCAACATCCAATATGGCTGCCCCATCTTCCAACATTTTTTCTGCATGTTGCAGCAAGGCTTTTTCATCCTGAACACGACTGGAGGCATAAAAACTGTCGGGTGTGATATTGAGGATGCCCATTACAACCGGCGGGTTCAGCGCCAGCAGCCGGCCACCGGCATTCAGTGTGCAGTTCATTGAAAATGCCGTATTTTGTCGCGCCGAAATCATGATAAGCAATACCGAAGTCCAATATAGAAAGGTGATCAGCACCTGCAAAGCGTTGTTTCTGAAAAAAACGAAGGACTATGGTACGGCCTGGCGCATTCTGCGCATGCCTTCCATAACCGACCAGTTATACATCAAAGCCCAGCGCATCCGCAGCATTCAGGAAAAAGGTGTGCAACAGGTAGGCGATTCGGTAGCCGATGAATTTATGGGCCTGATTAACTACGGAGTCATCGCACTTATTCAGCTGGAATTAACCCATCATCCCACCCTCGAGCTTTCTGTTGAAGAGGTGGAAAACTGGTTCGACCGGGTTATTGATGAAACCTTTGCCTTGCAGCAGAAAAAAAACCACGATTACGGTGAAGCATGGCGCGACATGCGCGTATCATCCATCACCGATATCATATTGATGAAACTGATGCGCATTAAGCAAATTGAAAATAATGATGGGAACACACTGGTAAGCGAAGGTGTTAAAGCCAATTACCAGGACATTATTAACTATGCTGTCTTTGCTTTAATACTTTTGGAAGAACAGAAAGGATGATGACCCTGCTTTACCGAATCAAAAAAGTAATCGACCCGATTGCCCGCATCCTGGTGGGCGGAGTGTTTATTTTTTCCGGTCTCATTAAACTCAACGATCCGGTCGGCACGGAAATTAAACTGGAAGAATACTTTGAAGTGTTTGCTGCCGACTTTCACCCGCTATTCAGCAAATTCATTCCTTATGCGTTGGAAATCGGACTTCTTCTTGTTGTACTTGAAGTGGTATTGGGTGTGGCCGTGCTCATCCACTACCGCATGAAGCTCACCACTTCGGTTTTACTTTCCCTGATCGTATTCTTTACCTTCCTCACCGGTTACTCGGCTATATATAACAAGGTAACGGATTGCGGGTGTTTTGGCGATGCCATCAAATTAACACCCTGGCAGTCTTTTTATAAAGATTTGGTATTGTTGGTATTCATCCTTCACCTCTTTTTCTACCGGAAAACCTACACGCCCCTCTTACGCACCTTCGAAGGACATGCAATTATCGCGGCTGTCACGGCTGTCTGTTTTTTTCTCGGCATTTACGCTATCCGTCACCTGCCCTTCTTTGATTTCCGGCCGTATAAAATCGGGAATAATATTCCTGAACAGATGAAACTTCCGCCCGGCGCCAAACAGGACAGCGTTGTGATGACTTTCATTTATCGGAAAGATGGAAAAACTTTGGAGCTTACGCTGAAAGATCTTAGCCAAATTGACTCCACGTACGAATTTGTCGATCGTGTGGATAAGGTTGTTCGCGTGGGCGACCGCCCCAGGATTACCGACTATTCGGTAACCGATGTACATGGTAACGATGTAACCCAACAAACTTTCGAAGGCGCAAAACTGCTCATCATAATCCAAAATGTTCATCATGCAGCTACGCACAACATCCCCCGGATCAGGAATTTAATCAAAGCTGTTGAAGGAAAAGCAGAGATTATGATTCTTACCTCTTCTCCAGAAGCCGACATGGAAATGTTCCGGCATGCGCATCAGCTTGCCGCACCTTTCTACTTTGCCGATGCCACCGTACTTAAAACCATCATTCGTTCCAATCCCGGAATTACCCTGTGGGTCAACGGTACCGTTAAAGGCATGTGGCATCACAACGATACACCCGACGCTGACGAGGTTTTACAACTTATCGGTAAACCGTGAAAATTTTCATCATTGGCCTTCCGGGAAGCGGTAAATCCACCCTGGGTAAACAACTGGCGGAGTCCCTTCAATATTCCTTCTTCGACCTCGATGCCTGCATTGAAACCGAGGAGGGAATGACCGTTCAAGAACTTTTTAAGGAGAAAGGCGAACCCTATTTCCGAAAAACAGAAGCCGACTTGCTTAGAAAAATAACGGATGCCATGCATTCATTTGTTATGGCAACCGGTGGCGGAACGCCTTGCTTTTACGATAACATGGCTTTTATGAATAATAAGGGGACAACCTTATTTCTGGATGTACCCATTCAGGAAATTGTAAAGCGTTTTTCCTTGCAGGAAATCGAAAAGCGCCCTCTGCTTCAGGGAGATGCCACCCAACGACTCAATCAGTTACTAAATGAACGACTGCCTGTTTATTCTAAGGCAAAATTCAGAATTACCGAATCGGATACAGATGCGATAATACGCCTGCTTACTGTTATCAGAAAGTAAATCCGAAAGTAATCATGACCGTGGTGGCCTTGCGCGATAAATCAACAGCCGGACCGCTGCCATCAGAAAATACAAAAGGACTATATTGGGTTTGATCGCTGCTGCGCAGCACGGCCAAATCGGAGTAAAAGGTCTTTAACCGGATGCCGGCGCCCATACTGTAGGTTAGGATGCGGTAATCAGCAAGGGTGGTTAACAGTGGGTTTGCCTGATAATTCAGGCCGGCCCGTAAACGAAAAATACTTTTTCTGAATTCAGCTCCTATTCGGTAGTTAATCACGTTCTTAAAATTTTGCTGGATACCCTCATTATCCGGAGCAAAACTGATGTCCCCCACCTGTGAGCGATAGCGGGCATTGCCAAAATTAATCCATTCCAGGTCTGCGGTTATAAAACCATGACTTCCGACAAACCATGCCGTTCCCAGTGTTAACCGGCCAGGTGTACGAAAAGCATATTCGGAAAGCAACCCATCGCGGGTTTGCTCGGTAATAAGTCCTCGTGAATCATTCCAGTTAGCAGTAACGGATGAAGTATATAGGTCGCTGAGCTGATACCACGTAGGAGTAATCCATGACACGCCAACTTGTATGTAATCTACCGGTCTGTAAATAACGCCCAACGCAAAGCTGGCACCGGTGCCTTCGATGCTGATACGCTCGGAAAGTTCTAAAAAATCAAGCGGGTTATAAGACGGATCATCACTGAATTCAAAATTCGATTCACCATACGTACGTTCAAATTCATAACGCAACGTATGAATACCAAATGTGGCGCCATAAAAAAGTTTATCCCGATAATTTCCGCCATAAGCAACCGACCACTGGTATTGTGCCCCGCGGGTTTTTACTTTACCGGTTCGGCTTAGCGTGCGTGTTTCTCCGGGCAGCGCCTCCAGCTCCGAATAATAATTAATATAATCATCGGGCATAACCGGTGTTGTATTGGTCGGGTCGTCTGCCAGGGTATTAATTAAATAAGTCATGTAAGCCTGTCCGGTTATTTCTTCAAAATTGAGCAAGGGAATATCCCGATAGGGCGAAGGGAGTTGTTCAGGGGCGTACCCGGTGGCACGCTCAATAAACCAATCAGTTATAGACGAAATGTTGTCCGTTCCACGGTAGTTGAATTCCCTGTTAAAGGAATTTATGCGAGTAACAGTAATGGCCAGGGAACTCGAGGGGAATTCATTTCTACTACCCGGCTTGTGAATTACGTAGCTTGCACCGGGAATATTTAAAAATGAATTGGATGTTGGGGTGGTTGATCCAAAATGGCTTGCGTCAATGGTGTTAAAACTCAGGGCGGGTGTAAAGGTAAATTCCGAACGGTTAAACATGCCCAGTCCGGCAGGGTTCGATAAGGCCGAACTGTAATCACCTCCTAAAGCAACCTGCGCCCCTCCCATTGCCTGCATGCGTGCGCTGCCACCCGGCTGGGTACGACTAAAAATCAGCGCATTTTCAACAAAGCTTTGGGCTAAACCCGTTTTGGAGACAAACACACTTAACGCGCACAGGCTTATAAAAAACCTGAAAACCATGTTTACCGCAAAACTTAGTTGGATTTGGTTACTGACCGCCACCGCGTCTGCCGCCCCCTGAAGGTGCTGATGGCCGGGCGCCACCCGGGCTGAAAGAACCACTGCTGCGTGAAGGCATCGAGTAACTGGGGCGACTGTTGTTCATCCCCCCTGAGTTGCGATTGAAGTTGGAATCGGTATTGTCCCAACTGCGTACAGGTATCCGCTGTTGTGGCTGCGATTCGCTGCCGTAAGAACTATTTTGACGCACAGGAGCTGAACGTCGTGCAGGAGGCACATAATATTCATCGCTTCGGATACGACCGGATGGTGAACCGTTATTGATGTTCGTACCGGAATTAGACGGACGTGGTGTTGTATTATAGTATCGGCGCACATCACCGGCAACAGCATTGGTTTGAGAATAGCGCTTGCTGTAGTTCACATTTCTTACTTCACTGCTCCAGCCCCAATAAACGGGTCGGTTCCACATGCTCCATGAATTCCAGAAAGGTGAGCACCAGCCGCTGTTCCATGCCCAGGAATTGCCCCATGAATAACCTGCTGATACCGACCATCCTCCGTAGCCGGGCGCCCACATGCTGTTAAATCCATAATTCCAGCCTGGCGACCAGCCCCATCCAAAGCCCGGGGACCATGTATTCATCCACGGGTTCATCCAAGGATCATAGTAGCCCCAATACCATGGATTGTTCCAGGGTCTTGCCCAAGCCGAACTGTACCAGCCCATGCCCCAGGGATTATTCCATGGATTGTTGAAGTAGTAGGAGTTGTTGTAAGGGACTGATCCGGCAGAGGGGCGATAGTTCTGCACAAAATAATTTTCCTCATCAGCGGCGGCAACACCTGACACAGTTCTTGCCGCATACTCCGGATTTAACTGGCGGGCCGAATAGGAATCAGTCGGGTTAACTTTTTCTTCAACAGCTTCCGGAAAATGCTGACGTTTAAAGTTATCGAAATTACTTACAAATATCTGATCGGAAGAAACAACTTTCTGCCGGTCTTTTGCCCGGAAATACAAGTCGTCATTTTCCTGGGCAGGCAGGTAATTAACCAATCCGGTAAGCAGGCTAAGAACAACTATCTTTTTCATAGTATTTCCGGGTTTTATGTTCTTACTTTTATAACGTGCAAACGCACAAAAGTTTTCAATAAATCTACGATTTTTCCGGCTATTGCCCATTTTTCCTTTCCCAGGCCCTGTTGTACCGTATATTTGCCGGACTATTAAAGAAAGCACAAGAATTATACCGGAAAATGGCTAAATCAATCCCCAGTCGCAGCGAAGATTACTCGCTGTGGTACAATGAGTTAGTAAAGAAAGCCGACCTGGCTGAGCATTCCGATGTACGCGGGTGCATGGTGATTAAACCCTACGGCTACAGCATATGGGAAAAGATGCAGCAGGCGCTTGACAAAATGTTTAAAGAAACCGGTCACGTTAATGCCTACTTCCCCTTGTTTGTACCAAAATCATTCCTTGCACGCGAAGCCAGCCATGTGGAAGGATTTGCGAAGGAATGCGCCATCGTTACCCATTACCGATTGAAAAATTCTCCAGATGGCAAAGGGGTTGTTGTTGACCCCGAATCCGAATTGGAGGAAGAACTTATTGTACGCCCGACCTCGGAAACCATCATCTGGAATTCGTATAAGAAATGGATTCAATCCTATCGCGACCTGCCCATTCTGATTAACCAGTGGGCCAACGTGGTTCGGTGGGAAATGCGCACCCGGTTGTTTCTGCGCACAGCCGAATTCCTGTGGCAGGAAGGACACACAGCCCATGCCACGGCAGAGGAAGCTGTGAACGAAACCCTGCAAATGCTGGATGTTTATGCCGACTTTGCAGAAAACTACATGGCTTTGCCGGTGATTAAAGGCAAAAAATCGGAAGGTGAGAAATTTCCGGGGGCTGTGGACACCTATTGTATTGAAGCACTGATGCAGGATGGTAAAGCGCTGCAGGCCGGTACCTCCCACTTCCTGGGGCAAAATTTCGCCAAAGCTTTCGATGTGCAGTTTGCCACCAAAGAAGGAAAACTGGACTATGTATGGGGAACTTCCTGGGGTGTGAGCACGCGGCTGATGGGCGCATTGATCATGGCTCACTCGGATGACGATGGCCTCATCCTGCCTCCTAAACTGGCTCCGCTTCAGGTTGTGATTGTTCCGGTGTTCAAAAATGAAGAAGAGCTGAATGCAATCCGTAGCAGCCTCGAACCGGTTATTCAGGATTACCGCAAACAAAATGTTACTGTTAAACTGGATGACCGCGATACGCAAAAGCCCGGCTTTAAGTTTGCCGAATGGGAGCTAAAAGGCGTTCCGGTAAGACTTACCATCGGCCCGCGCGACCTCGGGCAGGGCACGGTGGAAATAGCCCGAAGGGATACGAAAGAAAAACAGGTGATTAAAATTGAACAAGCGGTGGTAGATACCCTGGTTTTACTGGAAGATATGCAGAAAAATATCTACCGCAGGGCACTGGAGTTTCGTAAACAAATGACAACTCAGGTCGATTCTTTTGATCAGTTTAAAAAAGTGCTGGACGAAAAAGGTGGTTTTATTGAAGCCCACTGGGACGGCACAACTGAAACCGAGGCCATCATAAAAGAAGAAACCAAAGCAACCATTCGCTGCATACCGCTGGACGCCAAAGAGGAACAGGGTGTTTGCGTTTACTCCGGTAAGCCGTCGAATAAAAGAGTTTTATTTGCCCGGGCATACTGAAGAAGTGGACCCGTCCTACTTCAACACGCCCAGTTCTTTTCCGGTTTCCGTAAATGCCTGAATGGCCTTATCCAGGTGATGCTTTTCGTGTGCAGCCGATAGTTGTACCCGGATGCGTGCCTGCCCTTTGGGCACCACGGGGTAGAAGAAGCCGATAACGTAAATACCTTTATCCAGTAATCGGTCGGCAAACTGTTGGGCCAACGGTGCATCGTATAGCATAATGGGCACAATAGGGTGCTCTCCGGGTTTAATGTCAAAACCGGCTTTGGTCATCTCGTTTCTGAAATAGCGCGTATTCTGCTCCAGCTTATCGCGTAAGGAAGTGGTTTCACTGAGCATGTTAAATACTTCGATGGAGGCACCTACAATAGCCGGTGCAAGGGTATTACTGAACAAATAGGGCCTGGACCTTTGGCGCAGCAGTTCAATGATTTCCTTCCGGCCGGATGTGAATCCGCCCGAAGCACCGCCCAGCGCCTTTCCAAGCGTTCCGGTAATAATATCCACACGTTCCATCACATTGCGGTATTCGGGTACACCGCGTCCGGTTTTACCAATAAAGCCGGTGGCGTGACACTCATCGGTCATTACCAATGCTTCGTACCTATCGGCCAAATCACAAATCTTATCCAGTTGCGCAATGGTTCCATCCATTGAAAAAGCTCCATCGGTAACAATCAATACCTGCTTTGCGCCGGCTGCACGGGCTTCTTTCAATTGCTTTTCCAGGTCATTCATGTCGTTGTGCCGGTAACGGTAGCGCATGGCTTTACACAGGCGTACCCCGTCAATAATAGAAGCGTGATTCAGCTCATCCGATATGATCGCATCTTCAGCGCCAAGGAGCGGTTCAAAAACTCCCCCATTGGCATCAAAAGCCGCCGCATAAAGAATGGTGTCGTCTGTTCCGAGGAAAGCCGAAATCCTGGCTTCGAGTTCTTTGTGAATATCTTGTGTTCCGCAAATAAACCGCACAGAAGATAGACCAAAGCCGTGCGTATCAATAGCCCGTTTGGCAGCTTCAATCACGCGCGGATGGGAGGATAAGCCCAGATAGTTATTTGCGCAGAAATTGATAACCTGCTTTCCACCCTGAATGGTAATTTCCGCACCCTGAGGCGAAGTAATGATGCGCTCTTTTTTATACAAGCCGGCTTCACGTATAGAAGCCAGTTCTTTTTCGAGAACAGGTTGAAGTGTGCGATACATAAGCGTAAAATAAAAGCCGGGCAAAGTTAACTGCTTGTCGGTTAGTCCGGTTGTAGGTATAAAAATTTCTAACTTGCAGGCCCATGAAAAAGCAGAAAATTCTGGTTATTGGAGCAGGCGGCCAACTGGGCACCGAGCTGGTGCAGGGCCTGTGGAAAGTTTACGGTGAGGAAAATGTCATTGCCACTGATATTAAAGACCCGCAGGGCATTTTAACCCGTGCGCGTTTTGAAATACTGGATGTATTAAAGCAGAAGCATCTTTTCGATTTCATTCAGAAAAACGAGATCACACAGATTTATCACCTTGCAGCTGTTTTGTCGGCAACCGGAGAAAAAAATCCAAAGTTTGCCTGGCACCTCAATATGGACGGCCTGATTCACGTGCTCGATGCAGCAGTGGAGTTTAAACTCGAAAAAGTTTACTGGCCAAGTTCCATTGCCGTATTTGGTCCGACTACACCACGCCACAACACACCTCAGGATACCGTTATGAGCCCAACCACCATCTACGGTATTACCAAGCTGGCCGGTGAAAGGTGGTGCGAATGGTATTACCGAAACAAAGGTGTAGATGTGCGCAGCTTGCGTTACCCGGGTCTCATCGGATATAAATCCAAACCCGGAGGAGGCACTACCGATTATGCGGTAGATATATTTTTCAAAGCCCTTACGGAAAAAAAATACGAATGTTTCCTGAAGCCCGATGCCTATCTGCCCATGATGTACATGGATGATGCCGTGAAGGCTACAATTGATTTAATGGAAGCGCCTGCAGAAAAGGTTAAAGTCCGCTCCAGTTACAACATCTCAGCCATGAGTTTCTGCCCTGCCGACATTGCCGCGGAAATCAAAAAGCACATTCCCGATTTTGAAATAACCTATAACCCCGATTTTCGTCAGCAGATTGCCGAAAGCTGGCCGGCATCGATTGATGATTCGGCTGCGCGCATGGACTGGCACTGGAAACCGCAGTTTGATTTAGCTTCCATGACAAAAGAGATTTTGCAACACCTTCCTCATTTACTTGCACAGGAAGCATGACGATGTAGGGCTTTCGGGCCTATGTCAGCTGTTATTTAGAAAAGAATATAAATTGCTTGCCATATTTGAGGCATACTTTCTAAATCTTATCCGGCATCAGCCTTGAACCCGATTAAAAAACTCGCAGGCGAAACCATTCTTTACGGATTAGGCACCATTGTTCCCCGGGTTTTTAATTTTTTACTGCTGCCTTTACACACTGCGGTTTTTCAGCCGGATGATTACGGAGTAATAACCTATCTCTACGCAATCGCGGCATTTCTCAACGTGGTTTACCTGTGGGGCATGGAAACAGCCTATTTCCGATTTGCAACCCGTGAACCATCTGATAACAACCGTATTTTTAATATCGCACTTACCACCGTAATCATCATCAGTTCTACAATTTCACTGCTGCTTATCCTATTCAGGAAGCCAGTGGCCCATGCCCTGCAGATTGAAAACGGCGCGCGCTACATCGCCTGGCTGGCTGGCATTATGTGGATTGATGCCCTGGTTGCCATACCCTTTGCACGGCTACGGCTGGAACATAAACCCGTGCGTTTTGCTGTGGCTAAAATCATCAATGTCATCCTGCTGGTTTTACTTAATGTGTACTTTTTACTTTATCGGTATAATGAACAAATTGGTGTAGCCTATGTATTCATAGCCAACCTCCTGGCTAACGCCATATTTATTTTATTCTTCATTCCGTGGCTGGTAAAATGGCGTCCGCAACTGGACGGGACTATCTCTTCCGATATGTTCAGATATGCTACCCCAATCATGCTTACCGGTATTGCCGGCATGACGAACGAAATGTTTTCGCGCATCACCTTAAGCTGGTGGCTTCCTGAAAACTTTTATCCGGGCCATGATGCCCGATATGCACTGGGTATATTTGGTGCATGCTACAAATACGCTGTTTTTATGAACCTTGCGGTTCAGGCTTTCCGATATGCCGCTGAACCTTTTTTCTTTTCGCATGCCGCCAATAAGCAGGCACCCGAATTGTTTGCTCGGGTTAATCACTACTTTGTCATAGTGTGTTCGGTTATTCTGGTTGCCGTGAGTGCCAACCTCGAGGCATTGCGTTTTTTACTGGGAGATGAGCAATACTATGAAGGCCTGGTAATCGTACCGGCTTTGTTGCTGGCCTATCTGTTTCTTGGCGTGTATTATAACTTCTCCGTGTGGTTTAAAATAACCGACAAAACATATTTCGGGACGATTTTTACCGTAGGTGGCGCCCTGATAACCGTTGTGGCCAATTACCTGCTTATACCGCTTTACGGTTACATGGGGAGTACCGCAGCGGCAGTTTTGTGTTACGCCGCCATGGCCGCAGCCTGCTACTTCATTGGTCAAAAGTACTTTCCGGTACCATACAGATTAAGCAAGTCGATTGCCTTTATCGCATCGGCCCTGCTTTTCAGCTATGTGATAAACCAGCCCGAATTTTCTGATCCATGGTTAGCTCACATTTTTCATGCAGCCGCTACAGTAATTTACATTGCTGGTGTATGGCTGATTGAGCGTAACAACCTGAAACAATTGAAAAGGGCGGCCTGAAAAATTCTATCTTTGTCCTTTCCATGCTGACGGTTGCTTTAATTCCCAATAATTTTTCACCGGTGCGGCTTGCCCTCCTTGCTGCCTTACTGATTTTTTCCACAGCTGCCTATGCCCAAAAACGAAAACGTCAGTATGAACAGGCTATGGCCAGCATCAAATCGCGTGAAGCGGAATTTTATTTTACCGAAGCCGAAAAGTTTTTCATGCTTGAAGACTATGCCAAAGCTTTGGCACACTACCAGAAAGTGCTCGATATCCAGCCCAATAACGCAACCGTACACTACCGGATGGCCGAAGTTTTTTTGCGCAGCAACCGGCCGGATGATTTGCAACGTGCCGCCCAAAGCATTGAGACAGCTTTGCGCTTCGAACAGAAAAATAAATACTTCTACCTGCTGGGTGCTACCATTTACCTGAACCAGACCCGCTACGAACAGGCCGCGCGGTTATACGAAACCATGATGAACCAGATACCCGGGACAGAAGAATATTTATATGAGCTGGCTGCTGTTTATAAATATGCAAACCGTTCTGACGAAGCCATTAAAACTTATAACCGTGCCGAGCAGATTTTTGGCGTAACTGAAAATTCATCCATTCCAAAACAGCAATTGTATTTGGAAAGCGGAAAAATTAAAGAAGCCCTGGCCGAAGGCGACAAACTGGTTAAAACTTTTCCGGAAGAAGAAAGGTATGCGGTGGGTTATGCCGAATTGCTATCGCGTTACAACCAGAAGAATCAGGCTGTAACGGTACTGGAGACGTACCTGGAAATCAACCCGCAGGCACCCAACGCATCGCTGCTGCTGGCCGGTTTATATCGCGATATTCAGCAGGAAGACAAAGCCCGCAAACTCATTCAAAATCTGTTCGACAATCCGGATGTTGAAATGAACAGCAAACTCATCGTTCTGAACACGTACAGCGAGGAACTTAACCGCCTGCGAAATAACCATCAAAAAGATGAAAGCCTAGAAACTTTTGCTTTACAACTTTTCGAAAAACTAAAAAAAATCTATCCGGATGAGGCACAGATTAAAATCATCGGAGGCGATTTGTATCAGGCGCTGGGTAAAACCAAAGAAGCCATTACACTTTATCAGGAGGCCACCCAAAAAGGAGCTGTAAACTTTGAGGTATGGCATAATTTAATTTACCTCGAAATTCAGTCGGGTAATTTCGAGGCCGCCATCCGCCATGCCAGCGAGGCCCTGGAATATTACCCGAATCAGGCACTGCTGTACTATTTCAGCGGCATGGCCCATCTGCGCAGGCGCTCATACCAACAGGCAGTTAATATGCTGGAACAGGGCAAAAAATTAACTTCAAATAATCCGGCCC
This sequence comes from Cyclobacteriaceae bacterium, assembly GCA_025055435.1. GTDB lineage: Bacteria > Bacteroidota > Bacteroidia > Cytophagales > Cyclobacteriaceae > UBA2336. The sequence goes on from JANWWN010000039.1 coordinate 22,703, forward strand.
TGACCGTTGATATCCTTGCGCTGCTGGGCGAGGCGTTCAACGGTTTGCGCGAGTACGCCAAATCGGATAAGGCATTTGAAGAGGCGTTGGCATTAAGTCCCAACAACGAAATTGTATTGAATAATTACAGCTACTACCTGGCGCTGCGCGGCACCAACCTGGAGCGCGCTGAAAAACTTTCAGCCCAGCTTATTAAAGCGCATCCCGATAACAATTCATTTCTTGACACACACGCCTGGGTGCTGTATAAACAGAAAAAATACCGCGAAGCCCGCAAAATTATGGAGCGCGTTATAGGCAGCGGACGGGCTAACGCCATTCACCTGGAACACTATGGCGACATCCTCTACCAGCTTGGCGATGTGGATGCGGCCGTGCTCTACTGGAAAAAAGCCCGCGAACAGACAGCTGACCTGAATGAATTACTCGATAAAAAAATTGCCAACCGGAAACTATATGAATAAATCGGTCCGGTTTTTTGTACTGGTGTGTCTTGTCCTATGTTTCGGATGCAGTCGGAAAGCATTTGTTTCACGGAGCACTTCACCCAAGGAATCATTGGCCATAGAAGAAATTGACTTTGAATACTTTCAAGGTCGTGCCCGAATGGTGTTAAAAGATGGAAACAAAGAACGCGAGGTTAAAGCCAACATCCGCGTGCGAAAAGACAGCGTAATCTGGATGAACTTTACCGTAATCGGCGTACAGGGTGGTCGCGCACTGATTAATCAGGATTCCATTACCATCGTAAGTAACGTGGACAAGGAATACTATGTATTTGATTATGCCGAGCTGTCCAAACGATTCAACTTTGAAGTAAACTACCGGGTTATTCAGTCGGCGTTACTTGGAAACCTGCTTATTCCGCGTAGGGATGAAGATGAAGTAGAAGAAAAGAGCGCCACCTATTTGCTGCGGCAACGATCCGGCAACATCGAGGTATTAAACTTTATCAGTGCCGCCACCATGAAAATCCAGAAGGTTGAGCTGCGAGAGGCCAACACCCACAACACGCTAACCATTAACTACGGAAACTTTCAGCAGGTTGGCCCGAAGTTCTTTCCTTATAATGGGACCATCACACTCCTTTATAAAGGTCCGAATGGCCTGTTAAACACAACCATTATCTTTGAATATAACAAAGCCGAAGTAGGCGATAAAGAACTGAAGTTCCCGTTTAACATTCCGAAAAAATATGATCGGAGGTAAGCGCCTGACGGTACTTTTTCTTCTGCTCCTTGCAATTCCTGTTTTCGGACAGCGCAAATCCAAAGAGCAGTTGCAGAAGGAGCGGCAACAACAACTCGAGAAAATTAAACAGGTAGAAAAAATCCTGTCTGAAACTACTTCAAAAAAGAAGAATACGCTTGGTGAACTAAATGCCCTGAATCAGCGCATCGAGGTACAGGAAAGTTTAATCCGGTCGATTAATGATGAAATCGCCTTGCTTAATCAGGAGATTGCAGAGAACAACAGTTTTGTAACTGCACTTGAAGAGGACCTGGTCCGGCTGAAGAAAGAATATGCACAAATGCTTTTTGCCGCTCAAAAAGCAAACAGCAACATCAACCGGCTTATTTTTCTGTTTTCCAGTAAATCCTTCGACCAGTTTATTATGCGCCTGCAGTACATGAAACAATATGCTAATCAGCGCAAATTGCAGGCCGAGGCCATAACGCGGGTTCAGGGAGAATTGCTGGAACAGATTAAGATAACCGAGGCAGTAAGAGAAGAAAAGAATAAACTGCTGCAGGAAGAACTGGCCGAATCGCAACGTTTGGCCGAGCTGCGGAAAAAACAGCAAAGTGTTGTGCGAAACCTGGAAAAAGAAGAGAAAACCCTGCGGCGTGACCTGGAAGAAACCCGAAAAGCCATAGCCCAACTCGACAAGCTGATAACCGAAATAGTACGCGAGGAAATGGAACGTGCAGCACGCGAATCGCGAAACCGAAGTGCGGCATCGGCTGCCCTATCCGGCTCATTTGAGGAAAACCGTAAAAAACTCAGCTGGCCGGTTAATGGCTTTGTCAGCATGAATTTCGGGCGGCAAAAACATCCGGCATTAAAAGGTGTGGAGGTAGTAAATGAAGGAATCATCATCCAAACCGCTAAAGGCGAAAAAGTGCGCTCCGTATTTAACGGTGAAGTGCGGCAGGTGGCCTTCATTCCTCCTTTCGGTAACTCGGTCATCATCAGCCACGGGGAATATTATTCGATTTATGCCGGCCTACGCGAGGTCTTTGTCAAGCGCGGACAGCAGGTTACGGCCAATCAGGAAATCGGAGAGGTACTGTCCACAGGCGAAGGCATCAGTGAACTGCGTTTCCAGATTCGCAAAAACACAACAGCCCTTGACCCTATGCAATGGCTCAGGAATTAACCATTTAACCCACCCGAATAAAAAAGAGGCTGGTTTCAGTTATATAGCTTATCTTTACCGCAAAATCACATTACAAATGATGAATATCCTGCTTTTCGGATGGCCCGGTGGTGGTGAATGGATTATCATTGCTCTCGCTGTGCTGATTCTTTTTGGCGCCAAGAAAATCCCTGAATTCGCCCGCGGACTGGGACGCGGCATACGCGAATTCAAGGATGCCGTTAAGGACGTTAAAAAGGAAGTAGATGAAGCCGGCAAGGAAGTGCCAAAAAAATTAGAAGAGTAAAGGGTGTACGCCCAATATTCCCTTTCGCAACTTCAGCAACTTCTTTCGGCCGGTAAACTTTCGTGCCGTCAAATCGTTGAGTATCACCTTCAGCGTATCGACCAGGGTGCACAACTCAACGCCTTTTCACGCGTGTATGCCAACGAGGCCCTGCAACACGCAGATCGGATTGACCATAACATTAAGAAAGGCCAAGCCGGTAAACTTGCCGGGTTGGTAACCGGAATAAAAGACAACATCTTATTTGAAGATCACCCGGCTCAGGCTGCCAGTAAAATCCTTCAGGGCTTTGTTTCAACTTACTCTGCAACCGCTGTTCAGCGCCTGCTGAACGAAGATGCAATAATTATCGGCCATCAAAACTGCGATGAGTTCGGAATGGGTTCATCCAGTGAAAACTCGGTGTATGGTGCGGTGCGTAACGGCATCGATCCCACCCGTACAGCCGGAGGTTCATCGGGTGGCTCCGCTGTAGCCGTGCAGATGGATATGTGCCGCATATCACTCGGCTCCGACACAGGTGGCTCAGTACGTCAGCCGGCAGCTTTTTGCGGTATCATGGGTTTAAAGCCAACCTATGGGCGTATATCGCGCTACGGGCTGATTGCCTACGGTTCTTCGCTCGACTGCATCGGCATACTGGGCAAGCATACGGAAGACATCGCGCTGGTTTTGGAAGTAATTGCCGGTGCTGATGCATACGATAGCACCTCAGCACAACACCCCGTGCCTGCATTCAGTAAACTGTTGACCGCCCGGAAAAGTTTTTCCTGGCGTATAGCTTACTTTCCCGAGGTTTTGCAAACCGAAAGCCTGCAGGAAGAAATAAAAGATTGTTTTTCACAAACCCTCGAACGGTTCAGGCAGCATGGTATAAAGGTCGAACCGGTCTCCTTCCCTCTGTTTGATTACATCCTCCCAACTTACTACCTGCTTGCCTCAGCTGAGGCCGCGTCTAACCTGGCCCGATACGATGGTATTCGCTACGGATACCACACTACTACTGCAGATAATCTTGAACGATACTATAAAAAAAACCGAACCGAGGGCTTTGGCGAAGAGGTAAAGCGAAGAATTATGCTGGGTACTTTTTCGCTCACCTCCGATTATTTTGATGCCTTTTATACCCAGGCACAAAAAGTAAGGCGATTAATTCGCGATGAAACTCAGAAAATACTGAATGACTTTGATTTTATCCTTACACCCACCACACCCGGCACGGCCTTCAGGCTAGGTAAAAAGCCCACCGATCCGGTGCAAAATTACCTTGCCGATATTTTCTCGGTTCAGGCCAACCTGGCCGGATTACCTGCAATTTCCGTATCTTGCGGAATGGACCGTAATGGTTTACCCATCGGTTTACAGGTTTTGGGTCGTGCCTTTGATGAGTTAACCTTATTACAGGCTGCACAATGGTTAGTTGGCAGAGAATAGTTTGGATTTACTTCGCAGCGTTTACAACGCTACCGCTGGGTTCAGTTGCGCAGTTGCCTTCCGAAGCAGATACGCTTTCATTGGGGACTGAACAGGAGCTGTTTTCCGATAGCCTGATTTATTCCGCCTACGAGCTACCCTGGGATGTTGAGTTTATACCGGGTGATGATGCCCCTGAAGTAATTCGCCAAAGGCTGCGTGCACTGCAACGCAGCATACCCCTTCACTACCACGAACGGGTACATGCTTTCATCAACTACTTTACCGTGCGCGACCGCGAGTACACACGCATGATTATCCGCAGACGCGACTTATATTTTCCCGTTTTCGAAAAATACCTCGCTTATTATAATCTCCCGGATGAACTGAAGTACCTGTCCATCATCGAGTCAGGTCTTAATCCAAAAGCCATCTCACGTGCCCGTGCTGTGGGATTGTGGCAGTTCATGTATTTTACCGGCCGGCACTACGGACTGCACATCGATGGTTTTGAAGACCAGCGCATGGACCCTGAGTTGGCTACCGATGCTGCCTGTCGTTACCTGCGCGACCTGTACAACCTGTTCAACGATTGGGAACT
>JANWWN010000003.1 GCA_025055435.1 Cyclobacteriaceae bacterium
AAAGGCCGGCTAAAGAATAAATTTTCCGGATTATCAATGGGGTGATAAATGCGGGACAGGTATGAAAAGCCAGCGCCACCGCGCACGGACAGATTGATTTTACCGAACACAAGCTGAGGCTCGGCAAAGAGAAAGAGGTTAAAACTTTCACCCAGCACAGCCGGATTGTTAAAGTTAAAGTAACTGAAAGCAATGCCGTTCTGGCTTAAACAATTGCAGGCATTCCATGCCTTTTGGGTATGGCGTATGCGCGAAAGTTCAAGGGTAAAACCAAACGGATTGGTTCGGGAAATTTCAGTCAAGGACCGGGAATGCGCGATGATGAAGCCATAATGCAACTGGCTGCCTACAAAAACCGAGGTGCTGTCGGTTATAGGATAAGCTTTGGTATGAAATAAGAACAGGATAAAAAATAGTACGGGAAAAAAAACATTTGGATTCATGCTGAACAGTACGAACAAAACATGCGGATGGTTTACTTCACCATGAATTATCCGTAGGCATAGGTGGAGCACCTTCCCGTAATTTCAGTAACAATTCATTGTATCGCCTTATCGCCTTTTTCTGGTAAGACACTTCCATTAGGGCCAGAGGATAACTCAGCAGTGCAGCCCCAAGAAGAATATAGGTTGCCCGGTTAATGATAACATAGGTCAGGTTACTGCTGTTCAATATGATGATGCTGTAAACCAGTGATCCAAAGCGTAGAAAATTACGAATGTTGCGCAAGGTATAAACGGATTTCACGGCTTTGTTCAGTTCGTCATCGTTCATGATACTGAACAGGTACGTAAGGGCATCAAAGGATATACGTTGCTGATTGTGATAAAAGCGATTACCCTGTATGAAAATAGGCGATAACCGGATTTTCAAACTGTCGTTTTGGATAATTTGAGCCCGAGAAACCTGAAAACAAACTGAACTCAAAAAAGCCAATACAAGGAATGTTCGCATAGGGATTATAAGCAAAATGAAATTTGAAGTTTTATTTCAAATTTAAAAATTAAGTAAGATAAAACCAGTGTTGGTTTCTTACTTTTTAATATCACTTTTGGAATAATAAACTTTGGATCCTTTCGGATTTAAAATGATAAGCGTGTCACCTTTTATCAGGTAATCAAGAATAAACTCTGAGTTAGCCGAAGTTGGAAAGGCACCTGATGACTGAACAGGATGTTGTGTAATTTTGATTTGGTGGTTAAAAGTACACCACTCATCAGATGGTAATTTATTGTAAACTAAATTGAAAGACTTCATTAAGTTTTCAATTTTGGGCACGGTGGCTTCATTTTATCCCAATACTTCCCGCAAAACATCCACCGACTTTATTTCGCCCATGTTTTCCAGGTGCCTTCTGTAAAATTGCAATAAACCGTTTAAAAGTTTTCTGCGCTGGTGAACCGGCATGCTGACTGTCCATACGCCTTCGAGTAATTCTTTCATCAACTGCAAACTTTCTTCGTCACCCGGAAATTCGGAAGCAATATCATCTGGGCTGCTGATACCAAATCCCAACTGCCGGCTTAGCCGAATCAAAAAAATCAAATGAAAGTTTTCAAGTTTCTCCTGCATGTTATCCAGTCCGATCAGGGAATCCTGGATAAACCTATACATTTCGGCACTGTGGCTTTCCTCTTTGATGCACTTATTTAGGACTTCATTTAAAAACAAGGCAATAGCTGCTTTCCGTATGTCGCGATGCAGCGTTTCGTAAGGATGTAAGCATTTTAATTCTTTTATGCGGTTGATGTTAGCGTTTTCACGGTGGTAAACAACCATATCCAACAAGGTGAGTGGTTGAAACAATGCCATTTTACCTTTGGCACTCCGCACGCTGTTTACGATATACGATTGCAGGCCGAACAACTCGGTGAAGATGGTTACAATGATGGAAGTTTCCCGAAACTTCGTAAACCGGAATACCACGCCTCTGGTTTTGTGCAGCATATCAGTTAATCAGGGCCAACTTGCCCACCAGTGTTTCTTTGCCATCGGCCGTTATGGCAAACACCAGGTAAATGCCCGTAGGCGGCCGTTGTCCGCCATAGTCCCGTACATTCCAGGCTGCTGTGCCGCCATTGCTTTTTGATTGCCATATCAGCCGGCCTGCCAGGTCGGTAATGCGCACCGTACTTTCTTCGGTCAGTCCGCTGATGCCCACCCAGCCGGTAAAGGTTTCCGGCACGGGGTTGGGGAAGATTTTAATTGAGCTCAGCCGGTTCTGCGGTTCACTGGCATCGCTCCGATAAGTTACCAAACCTTTATCGGTAGCCATGAAGGCGTTGCCGGCATCATCAAAAACAATATGTTGAATGCGGTCGGAGGGAAGTGGCGCATTTGCAGTGGTGAAGTAGTTGAGCTGTTGGGTTACGGTTGCATCGAACAACCATAGGCCGCGTTCGGTACCAAACCATTTTCGGTTGCCGCCATCTATGGCAATGGCTGTAACCTTTTCTTCGCGCAGCAGAAAACGTCCTTCAAAAATGGGCTTTACAGCATTTACATTTCCCGAAAATACGCCACCGGGATTGGAAAAATACGCTACGCCGGCATCCGTGCCCACCCATACCCATCCGTTGCGGTCAACGGTTAAGGCGTAAACATTGCGGCTGGGCAAACCGCCTGTGCCTGCTGCTTCGGTAAGGTAAACATGATTGTTGGTGGTAGGGTTAAAAACAAGAATGCCGCCACCAGTCGTTGGATTTAACCGCATCCACACCTGGCCTGCGCCATCTACAACAAGATCTAACGGAAAACGCGAAGCCAGTGGCGGAAAAGAAAATGATGTAAAAGAGTTGTCGGGATTGAGCCGGTGCAGGGATTGTGTGGCGTTGTAGTTGGCAACCCATACCACGTTACCCGATGTGGCAAGCGCTGTAACCCGGTTGCCGGTTATCGGACTGTTACCCGAGTTGAAAATGCGGTTTTCCGCGGGAGTAATAACCTGCAGGCCATCGCTGAAACTTCCCACAACAGATTTGTTTCCCGAAAAAGCTACATCCGTAACATCGCGGTTCAACCAATCGGTTATCGGGCTCCACGTACCCGATTCAATCTGATTAACAGGTTGTTCAGTTCCGGCGGGTGTAAATGAAACCGTGTATCCGCCGGAAACCGCATAGATCCGGCCAGTGTTGTGTCGAAGCCGTAAGGGTACATCAAAAGATGGTCCGTTGGGAAGAGTTTTCATCCAGGTTGTTCCATTACCTGACAACAAACCGTTCCGACTGTCGCCCACACGCAAACCGGAAGGTGTTTCCAAAACGCACAGTGGCTGGTTAAACAAGTCGGAAATAATTTCCACAACTTCATTAGATGAACTGATGCGAAACATGCGGTTGCCTGCAATAACATACAGGTAATCTGCGGAAGCAAACAGCCGGTAACTGTTTTCATTGGTCAGATACCCCTGCCGAATCCAGGCCGTACCATCGTACCGGTAAATGCCGTCGGAGGGTATGGCAGTGAACAAAAATCCGTTAAATGAAACCAGTGTGGTGAAAGTACGGTTAAACAGTCCCTGGTTAAAGCGTTTCCATCTGGTGAAGTCCAGCAGGTTGTCATTCAGGTTACCACCCTGAATACCATTTTCGGTGGCGATGAAAATGCTGTCTCCTTTTAGGGCCGACTGAAATACCTTACGCTGTTCACCGGCAGGACCAAGGTTACGCCAGGTTTCGCGTATTTCGCGCTGGGTTAGATCAAATACCACCACACCGAAATCGGAAGCCAAATAGGCCGTAGTGTTTTTGATGTTGATGTGATGTATGGTTTTTGAACCGGTGATTTCCGTTGCATTCCGGATGCGGGAATAACGAAAAACGTTTTTGTTTTTCAGGATGTCGAGTTGACCGTCTTCATATCCGATAAGCAGTTGGTTTTGCGCACCATCGGAAGCTATTGTCCGAATGCCTGCCCGGCTCAGTGTGGGTAAAGTGATTTTTTCAATTTCTCCGTCAGGATGTGCAATGAAAAGTCCGTTAGCAGCGGCTGCGTAGGTTTGGTTATTCAGCTGAGCGAGGGCAGGAATTCGGTTAAAAGAAGGATGAACATACCAGGAACCAACCTCCAGTTGTTGCGCTACGGTTGAGAACGAAATAAGATAAAACGCTGCGTAAAACTTAGGCATGGCCGGTTTTCTTTTCCCTGCGTGCACGCATACCTTCCATAAAACTGGCGCGGCTGCGCGCTTCGTACTTGTCGCGTTCGCCTAATAAAACTTTTTCATCGCTGTCGGTAAGGCGGAAAGAAAACGAAGCCAGCTCACCCGTTTGTGCACAGATGGCATGCACTTTCGTTACAAATTCGGCTACGGCCAGCAGATAAGGCATGGGTCCGAAGGGTTTGCCTTCATAATCCATGTCCAGGCCGGCCACGATTACGCGCTTGCCGTTGTTGGCCAGCGTGTTGCATACGTCCACGATGGCGTCATCAAAAAACTGGGCTTCATCAATACCCACCACATCGCAGTTGCCGGCCAGCAACAGAATGTCGGAAGCCACGTGTACCGGCGTGGAACGGATTGAGCGCTCGTTGTGCGATACAATGAATTCTTCGTGATAGCGTTGGTCGGTTATGGGTTTAAAGATTTCAACGCGCTGGCGGGCTATGAGTGCACGGTTCAGTCTGCGGATGAGCTCTTCGGTTTTCCCGGAGAACATGCAGCCGCATATTACTTCAATCCAACCGGCTTTACCGGAGCCGGAACGTTGCATGTGGGGCTCGACAAACATGCTGCAATTTAACCATTATTGGGCGGGGAGGATACCCGGGCTGAATTTAAGACAGAGTGGTTCAGGCTTAGATGGTTTTGGTTAATTTTGGTGAAATTCAAATCATAGCTATGGACGAACGCATCAGTCTGGAAGCGATTGCATTGTACAGTGATAAGTATGCCGATAAGCTGGCACGAAGTTTTTTTGAGCAGAAAGAAGTTATCCGCGGGGAAGAAATACTTTCGCTCAGTCCGGTGCATCAGGTCAATCTGTTCGTGGTTGGCGAATTATTTAAAGCGTGGAAGGAAGAAATCAGAAAACTCAAAAGTCCGTATTTCGATTATCATCATGCCGATGTACAGCAGGCCCTTCATCAGTTCATGAATGTGTTATCGCGGCATATTGCCATGGATAAAGCGCATTTGCTGCCTTTGCTGAAGAAAGCCGTAAGCACCACGCTTTTGGTTATTTTCAGTCCGTATGATTACTACTCATCTGTTATTACCGGCCCGAAAAATATGTTGAACCGTTCGGCTTTTCAGGAGGAGCTGAAATACCTGAAGATTAATAAAGCTCCATTGGAACGCCTGCTGCAAAAACTTCAGGAAGAAGGCCATGAAGAGTTGCCCGGTAACCAGGCTTTTGCGTTACTGGATCAGATTCTGGAAGAGGTAAACTTTACGCCGGCCGATGTGGAGCCTTTTATCGAACAATTCAGCAAAACCGAAAAGCTTGAACCCGAACAGTTTTACATTAAGATGAAGCAGAAAGAGCCGGAGAAAAAAGAAGCTGAACCTGCGCCTACGGTAACCAGGACCGTTGCCTCAGGAGAAAAGAAAAACCGCACCACACTGGCAGATAATTTCAGGAAAATCGAGCGCATTCGCGATACACTCACTATCAATCAGAAATTCATGTTTACCAAAGTGTTGTTCAGCGGTGATTTTGAGCTGTTCAGCAAAACGATTGAAGAAATTGACAAACAAACCACCTTACAAGGGGCGCTTCAGTGCCTGGAAGTTCACGTCAGTGCATGGGACCCGGAAAGCGAGGAGTACCAGGAGTTTATGGAGATTCTGGAGCAGCGGTTTGCCTGATAACTGATTCAGGCGACTCTTTCAGGGTTGGTAATCGTTATCGAAATTTTCTGCAACCATGTGAAATCTTCGGATTTCTCTGAAACATTAATTCAGGAATGCTGCACCCATTTTTCAATTACATCCGGATAGTACCGGTATTCCAGCTCATGAACCTTGCCGGCAATCTCTTCAGGTGTTTCGCTGCCATCTAAAGGCACGCGGGCCTGCAATAAAATTTTTCCGTCATCGTATTTTTCATTAACCAGATGAATGGTAATGCCGGTTTCCCGTTCACCGGCTTCTTTCACTGCCCGGTGCACATGTAAGCCATACATGCCTTTTCCTCCATATTTCGGAAGCAGGGCAGGGTGGATGTTTATTATCCGTCCCGGGTAGGCATGGATAAGTGACTCGGGTATCAGCCATAAAAAGCCGGCCAGTACAAGGTGGGTTATACCGCGTTGCTGCAACCATGCACTTACTTCACCGGTCTCGTAAAATTGTTTTCGGTTAAATACCATGGTAGGGACGTTCAACTTTCGGGCGCGCTCCAGCGCATAGGCATCGGCTTTGTTGCTCAGCAGCGCGGCTACCGCTATCTGCGGATGGCTGCGGAAATGCTTCATGATTGCTTCTGCATTGGTGCCCGAGCCTGAAGCAAATATTGCTATGCGCCATTTGGTATTTTCCATGCCGGATTCAGATTAAAGCCATACTTAAAATTCCTAACAGGATGATAACCTTACAAAAACTGCTCAGCCATCCGAAATCTTTTTTGGTATCGGCCACCACCAGGCGGCTGATCAGCCAGGCCAGGGGAATCAGCAGGAGCATGACCAGATAAATAAAGTCAAGCCGGTGAAAAATGAAGTTGGTGATGGTAACCGTTACACCCAGCAGACCAATAAGAATAATAAGAAGTGTTTTTGTTTTGCGAATGCCCCAAATAATGGGTAGGGTTTTACAGCCGTAGGTACCATCGCCCTTCAGGTCCTCCATGTCTTTAATGATTTCACGTATTAATGTGATGAAGAATGCAAAAAAAGCATAGATAAATACCAGGGCATCAGTGGAGTTGTATAGTGCATTAAGCGCCGCAATCGATAAACCCGTGAGCAACGCTACGGCCAGGTTGCCCACAAACGGCAATCGCTTTAATGCAGCCGAGTACCACCACAGCAGGCCAACTGAAAAAATGTTTATGGCCAGAATTTTCCACCCAAGAAACAGACCGAGAAAAATACCCAGGCCGGATAATAAAGCATGAATCAGGATAGCAACCCTGCGCGGTACGGTACGTCCTATTACTACACGGTTCGGATTGTTGATTAAATCAATTTTAACATCGTAATAATCATTAATCACATATCCACCTGCAGCTATCAGTGCAGCTGAAGCAGAAAAAACAAAAAGCCGCCAGTCGGTAAATATTTGTTTTTTCAGCAGGAAAAATGCGGCTGCGTACTGGGCTAAAACCAGGATGATAACATTTGCCGTGCGGGTAAGCCGCAGCAGGGCCTCAATAATGGAAGATTGCGATTGAACCGGCATTTTCGGGCTGGTAAAAGTACAAAAGAGGGCTGAGTAAGGGTATTACATTTCGATGAGGCTTTAGTAAACCGCTGGCGGGTAGTAATACAGCGGGTCTTAAAAAATCAGTAACCTCCGTAAAACTTTCTTAAAAACCACTCGACGGAAACAAGTACAATCAAAAGAGCCAGAATCCAGGGTACATTCAGGGCAGCGGTGTAGCGTTCTTCGCTGCGCATTACATAGCGCGCTTCGCTTTTGGATAACTCCTGCTTCAGGGCATCCAGTTGATTGGAGGTGAAAAACTTTCCGCCGGTATTTTTCGACAGTCTTCTGAGCAAATCAAAATCTGCAGTCAGGCTCTGTAGTTCAATTTGTTTACCGGTAACCACAAACCGGCCGTTTACGGTTTCACGCCTGCCTCCTGTTTCGGTAGATGCCGAAAACCTGTACGCACCTTCATCCAGTCCTTCTACAATGTACCGCGATGACGAAGGCTGTAACACATAACTGTAAACCTTGCGTTTATTTTGCTCATCCGATATACTCAGTTCAATGGTATTTCCGTACACCGGTTCGTAGATGTCGTTGTAAACCTGACTTTCAAATATTACCGGTTCCTCCTCCGAAAATTCCGGTTTCAGGGTAAAGCACCTGAATTTACTTTTATCATCAGGCGTGGCCAGGAACTGGATTAACTTTAAAAACAATTCGTCAACGGTTTCCGTCCGACCTGTTTTGGAAAACTCGTACATGCGCCAACGGTATAAGCCTTCGCCCAGAAGTAGCGCGGTTTTGTGTCCTTCTTCGGTAAAGAAAGCCAACAATGGCCGTTCGGTAATCACGTTACCCACCTGTTGGTATAAAACGGTAGTTACTCCGGAAGATATGCGCATCTTTCCGAATCGCACTGACAGAGGAGGCATGCCGTAAAACACCGCAGCGGCATCCTGCGGTAAACTGAACTGATTAAACAGCGGATTTAGTGCCGGAGTTACTTCATCAAACTGCCGCGGTTGAACCTCAAAACCAACAGGAAAGGAAGGCTGCATGAATAACGACAAATCGGAAGTGCTGCCGGTTACATAAAGTCGTGGATTGGGCCCTTTGATGAACTGGTGGGTCAGCTCGCGCAGCCGTCCGCGCCCATCGGGAAGCTGATAAAGTATCACCACATCCACATTCTCCGGTCTGAGGTTTTTGTTATCGGTTTCCTGAATGCCGGGAATATGCAAAATCACATCGTAGTTGCTGTTTTGTTCCAGAATCAGGCGCAGTGCCCGGATATCCGGATGCGGTGCAGCGGCAAGCAGTAAAATTTTTCGCTTTCCCTTCACTACTTCAATAAAAAAAGAGGCACGGTTGTTTTGACGGTTCAGCTCATCGGGCTTTACTTCAACGGCCACATCCCACCGATGCAATCCTTCTTCTTTAGCTTCGGGTAAAAATTCAACCTGCACGTATCCCGACGGAGGGATTGTTTTACGCTGTTCTTCTACAACACGTCCTTTATAGGATAAGGATATTCCTACGGTTTGACCTGCAAACCCGGATGCACGGATTTCGGCGCGAACCGGAAACCGGTTGCCCTGATAAGTTATTTTGTTGTACAGCACATCGCGAACAGCCAGGTCGGGACGCAACACGGTATCGCCAAGCCCAACCGTAAACACGGGAGCACGAAAGTCCAGGTCGGCAGGCGACAGACCGGAGGTATAGATACCATCGGAAATGAGTAAAACGGCTTCAAGTCTGCGGCCTTCGTAGCGGTTGGCGGCCATTCGCAGGGCATCGCTGAGGTTAGTACCCTGTTCATTGAACTGAATTTCATTCAGTTCGTTTCCGCGCAGTCCTAACAGGGGCACTTCGAAGTCTTTTTTTTCCAGCATTTCCCTGAGGGAAGAAATCTGCTGAATCAGCTCTTTCCTTTGGGTTGAATCAACGCCATATTGTACTGAGGCCGAATTATCGAGCAGTATGGCAAACACAGGTTTTTCATACTGATTTTCGAAATGACGTACCATGAAGCCCAGCAACAATAAGGTTAGGGTAAATACGACAATCCAGCGGACTGCGAAGAGTAAACGATTGGTACGGGTGCTCCAGGTTGAACGGGTTCGATAATACAGCAGCATTGCGTACGCCAGGGCAGTGAGTACGCACAGTAAAATCCAGGCGGGCGAAACGTCAAGTAAAAGTTGCGTCATCGCTGTGAGCAGTTAATATCCGTACTTTTCTTTCCATCTTTCGCGCAGGTACTTTCGCATCTCATCTTCCCGTGCATTTTTGCCCGGTTCGTAAAATACCATTCCTTTCACATTATCCGGCATAAATTCCATGAATGCGAAGTTTCCTTCGAAAGCATGGGCATACCGGTAGTTTTTGCCATAGTCCAGTTTTTTCATGAGTCCGGTAGGTGCGTTTCGTAAATCAAGTGGAACCGGTAAGTCACCGGTCTGACGCACGGTTTCCAAAGCTTTTTCAATAGCGGTGTAGCTGCTGTTGCTTTTGGGCGAACATGCCAGGTAAATCGCGCACTGCGAAAGGATAATGCGTGCTTCGGGATGTCCGATCACATCAACTGCCTGGAAAGCCGCATTGGCAAGCACCAATGCAGTAGGGTTTGCGTTACCGATATCTTCGGCCGCAAGAATCAGCATTCTGCGGGCAATAAATTTTACATCTTCTCCGCCTTCAATCATACGGGCCAGGTAGTACACGGCGGCATTCGGGTCGCTGCCACGGATGGATTTAATGAAGGCAGAGATGATGTCATAGTGTTGTTCTCCGCTTTTGTCATACAAAGCGATTTTTTGCTGAGCAACCCGGCTCGTTACTTCATTGGTGATGTGCACCGGGTCCGGCATGCTGTTGACAATCAGTTCAAGCAAGGTCAGAGCACGGCGGGCATCACCGCCGGAAAGCCGAAGTAAGGCCTCGGTTTCCGTTATTTCGATTTTTCGATGTCGCAATATCACATCTTCCGTGCACGCCCTGTCAAGCAGCTCGAGCAGGTGCTCGGGTAAAAGCGGTTTAAGCACATATACCTGGCATCGGGAGAGAAGTGCTGCATTAACTTCGAACGATGGATTTTCGGTAGTTGCACCAATCAGGGTGATGATACCTTTCTCTACGGCTCCCAGCAAGGCATCCTGCTGCCCTTTGTTAAAGCGATGAATTTCGTCAATGAACAAGATCGCTTTGCCGGAGTTTCTGGCCTGCTCAATTACTTCACGTACATCGCGAACCCCCGAACTGATGGCACTAAGCGTAAAAAAGGGCTGACGGGTTTCGTGTGCCAGGCAACTGGCAAGCGTGGTTTTTCCGGTGCCGGGCGGCCCCCACAAAATCATGGAAGGGATATGTCCGGATCGGACCGCCAGGTGCAGGGCACTTCCTTCCCCGGTGAGGTGCTCCTGTCCAACCAGCTGACTGAGCTTGACAGGGCGCATGCGTTCGGCCAGCGGAGGTAGTTCTGCTCGAGTCATTTTGCAAGGTAAGGAGTCAATGGATACTTCCGGCTGTTCACTTGTTTATTAACGGCTATACCTATATTTTTGTGCTCCAAAATCGCGGGGTGGAGCAGTTGGTAGCTCGTTGGGCTCATAACCCAAAGGTCGTAAGTTCGAGTCTTACCCCCGCTACAACAAGGGCAACAAGGCGTTGCCCTATTTTATTTTTCCCTTGGTTGTGGCAGATACTGTTTTCCGTTCCGGTTTTGTAAGTATAGTGGGTAAACCCAATGTGGGTAAATCTACCCTGTTAAACCGCCTGGTGGGCGAGCGTTTGTCCATTATCACACCGAAGGCGCAGACCACCCGTCATCGTATTCTGGGTATCCTTCAGGGCAGTAACTATCAAATTGTTTTTTCCGATACACCCGGAATCATCAAGCCAAGCTATGCCCTGCATGAGATTATGATGCAATATGTTCATTCATCCGTAGAAGATGCGGACGTGATTTTGCTGATGGTAACACCCGATGAAGCATCCGATGAAACCGTGATGGCGCAACTGAAAAAACGCAAGGGTCCGCTGCTTATAGTCATTAATAAGTCGGATTTGCTTCAGCCGGTACAGGTGGAGGAGAAAATCAGATACTGGCGGCAGAGCTGTCCGGATGCCCGGGAGGTTATCGCCATTTCGGCAGTTACCGGGTTTAACTGCGATGTGTTACTGGAAACCATTTTAAAGTATTTGCCGGAACATCCGCCATATTTCGGAAGCGATGAATTAACCGATAAGTCGGAGCGCTTTTTGGCGGCCGAAATACTTCGCGAAAAAATTTTCCTTCATTTGTCTCAGGAGGTGCCTTACAGCACTGAAGTGGTGGTTACGCAGTTCAAGGAGGAAGGCGATTTGCTGCGTATTTCTGCAGAGATATATGTGGAACGGGCCAGCCAGAAGGCCATTATTATTGGCAAGAACGGTACCATGTTGAAAAAGCTGGGCACCGCAGCACGAAAAGACATGGAAGCGTTCTTCGGAAAAAAAGTTTTTCTTGAAACACATGTGAAGGTGGCCGAAAACTGGAGGAAGCAAAAAGATAAGTTAAAACGATTTGGATACCTGGAAGATTAACCCGTAGGCCGGAACCTGCCACTGGTTTGGATAACCGTATGAGTGGCCACTGGTTTGTGGAAACCATTAAATAATATGGCGAACATCGTAGCGATAGTTGGGCGTCCGAATGTAGGCAAGTCAACGTTATTCAATCGCCTGATTGAGAAGCGCCAGGCTATTATGGATGACGTGCCGGGAGTTACGCGCGATCGCCACTATGGTTATGCAGAGTGGACCGGGAAATATTTTACCGTCATTGACACCGGAGGCTATGTAACCGGCTCGGAAGACAAGTTTGAAACGGAAATACGCAAGCAGGTTGAAATGGCCCTGGATGAGGCCACGGTTATAATCTTTGTGGTGGACTGCAAGGACGGACTAACCGGTTATGATAAAGACTTTGCCAACGTTATCCGTGCTTCAGGTAAGCCGGTATTGGTAGCCGCCAACAAAGCCGATACGCCGGATAAAACACCTTATGCTGCCGAGTTTTACCAGCTGGGTTTCGAAAAAGTTTTTCCTATATCGGCCGAGAATGGTGCCGGCACTGGCGAGCTGTTGGATGAATTGGTGAGCTTTTTCCCTACCGAAGGAACAGAAGACCCTTTTGCCGGCATTCCGAAAATTGCCATACTCGGCCGGCCCAACGTGGGTAAATCATCGTTGCTCAATGCTTTGCTGGGCCACGAACGCACCATCGTAACCGATGAAGCGGGTACTACGCGCGATGCCATCCATTCGCATTACAAACTTTACGGCAAAAATTTTATTCTGATTGATACAGCTGGTATAAGGAAAAAATCCAAAGTACGCGATCATATAGAATTTTATTCGGTGCTGCGCTCGCTTCGTGCACTGGAGGAAAGCGATGTATGCATTATTGTGCTGGACGCAACACGGGGTATTGAATCACAGGATGTAAACATCATTAGCCTGGCCCATCGCCAGGGGAAGGGTATCGTAATTCTGGTCAATAAATGGGATTTGATTGAAAAAGATGAAAAGACAGCCGACCGGTTCCGAAAGGATATACTGGATAAACTGGCTCCCATTGACTATATACCCATTTTGTTTGGTTCGGCCCTTACCAAACAACGTATCTTTCAGGTTATTGAAAAAGCAGTGGAAGTTTACCACAACAAAACCGTCAAAATTCCCACTTCCCGCCTGAATGAAGCCATTTTGCCGGAAATTGAGCGGTATCCTCCGCCGGCCATAAAGGGTAAATTCATTCAGATCAAATACATCACACAGTTGAACGCAAGGTTTCCAACGTTTGCATTGTTCTGCAATCTTCCCCAGTATATTCAGCCGCCTTATGAGCGCTACCTGGAAAACAAAATGCGTGAGCACTTTAAGCTGGAGGGTGTGCCGGTGCGACTGATTTTCAAAAAGAAATAAAAATCTTACGCCCTTCTGCTTGCTTGTGCCGGATATTGTATATTTGCGGCTGTTTTAAAAACCTGTAAACCATGAAAAAGTTATTTGCACTTGCACTGGTTGCCAGCTTCGCACTTGCTTTCACTGCCTGTGGAAAGAAAGCAGAAGAAGCTACCACTGAGCCTGCACAAACTGAAACGCCTGCTGCTGAACCGGCTCCTGCCGATACTACTGCAGCCGACACTACTGCAGCTCAGTAATCAATCAGTTGCTCAGAATTCCCGGGAAGGCTTTAGACAACTAAAGCCTTTTTTATTTTTATGCCGTGCAGCATTTAACAGAACTGGACAAGCTTCTCCAATCTCATATTCCTTTCAGGGCGGTGGCTTATTGTTTGAACTTATGGAGTAAATACCCGTTTGTTTTAAAAATTACCCCGGGCCGCAATACCAAGGCCGGTGACTTCTGCTTTCGGAAAAATCAATACTGCATTTCGGTTAACCGCGACCTGAATCCTTACCTTTTTCTGATTACCCTGATTCACGAAATCGCCCATGCTGTCGTTTACCGGGAAATGGGTAACCGGTGTGAACCCCACGGTTCGGAATGGAAACGAACATTCCGGCAGCTGATGGAACCCTTATTGGTACCTGAAGTTTTTCCGGAGGAGCTCATTTTTCAACTTCAGCGACACCTGCAAAATCCATCCGCTTCATCTTTTGCCGATGCAGACTTAACGCGTTGTCTGCGGAATTACGATGTAAAACCGGATGGTAAGGCATTACTGGCAGACCTACCCGAGCGTACCGTGTTTCAGCTTCAGGGACGTTGGTTTATTAAAGGTCCGGCGCGGCGCACGCGTTTTGCCTGCCGCGATATGCACAACAAAAAAATCTACCTGGTACCCGGGCAGGCGTTGGTAAGTGCAGTACAACAGGGTTTGTTTTCGTAAGGGAGGAAAGTAATCGCGGGCTGAGCGAAGCCGAAGCCCGCCTCACTAAAACCGATACCGTACAAAGGCTTCGATAGCCTCGTATTCTGCCAAACCCAGCCGGTTGTAGGCTTCGGCTGTGGCATGGTTGCGGTCTTCTGCGCGTACCCAAAACTCGCGCTTGTCGGTGCCGGGAAACAGGGCGCTGTCTTTCTGCGACTGGTGTTTAAAAATAGCTTTGCGCTTACGCAGCAGTTCACCCGGACTGAGCGGCACGGCCATTTCAATTTGGTCGATGTCCCATTCCTGCCAGGCACCCCGGTACAACCACACGTAGCAGTTCTTCATCCAGGATTTGTGCTTCAACCTGTCAACAGCCCGGAAGATGGCATTCAGGCAAACACGGTGTGTGCCATGAGGGTCCGATAAATCACCGGCAGCATAAATCTGGTGTGGCCTAACTTTTTCCAGCAGGTCAATAATTATCCGGATATCTTTTTCGCTCAGCGGTTTCTTTTTAACCAGGCCGGTTTCATAAAACGGCATATCCAGAAAGTGAATCTGATTATCCGGAATGCCAACGTATCTGCAGGCTGCTTTGGCTTCGCCTCTGCGAATCAATCCTTTAATCGTCAACACTTCGGGGCTGTCCACTTCGGCCGGCTTTTTCTTTTTAAGTGATTGAACTACCTGTCGAAATAATTTTTCGCTGGCCGATTTGTTAAGCTTAAACACCTCGCTGAAGTCGTTAACGAAATCAGCGAACCGGATAACATCGTCATCAAACACGGCAATGTTGCCGGAAGTCTGATAGGCTACATGTACTTCATGTCCCTGGTCAACCAGGCGGATAAACGTCCCGCCCATCGAAATCACATCGTCATCGGGATGGGGTGAAAAAATGACAACGCGTTTTGGAAAAGGTTTGGCGCGCTCGGGTCGGTGGGTATCATCCGCATTGGGTTTTCCGCCCGGCCACCCGGTGATGGTATGCTGCAGTTCGTTGAAGATGCGGATGTTGACCTGATAGGCCGATCCGTACTCGGTAAGGATATCGGCCATGCCATGCTCCATGTAATCGTTGTTGGTAAGTTTGAGTATGGCTTTGCCGGTTTTCAGACTTAACCATACCACCGCTTTGCGCACCAGTTTGTCGGTCCATTTATCAACGTGGCCGATCAGCCAGGGTGTTTTAATGCGTGTAAGTTCGGATGAGGAAGCCTCATCGAGCACCACCAGTGCGTTGGGATGACGTTGAAGGAAAGAGGAGGGATTCTGATCGGTTACCGGACCTTCCACTGCTTTCTGGATGATGGGTGCTTTGCCTTCGCCCCAGGCCATCAGGATAATTCTTCTGGCTTTCAATATGGTGCCCACGCCCATGGTGATCGCTTTGGTAGGTACGTTTTCTTCACCGAAGAAATCGCTTGCAGCATCGAGCCGCGTAACCTGGTCGAGGGTGATTAAGCGGGTAGCGGATTTTTCGGAAGAGCCGGGTTCGTTGAAACCAATGTGCCCCGTGCGACCGATACCGAGTATCTGGAGGTCAATACCACCCAGCTTTTCAATTTTGGCTTCATACTCCTGACAAAATGCGCTGATTTTTGATTTGGGCAATGTTCCATCGGGGATATGAATGTTTTTTTTCGGTATATCGATATGATCGAACAGATGCTCATTCATGAAGCGCACATAGCTCTGCAGGGAGTCGGGCTGCATGGGGTAGTACTCGTCCAGATTGAACGTGTACACATTATGGAAGCTGAGTCCTTCGCTTCGGTGCAGGTTTACCAGTTCTTCGTACACACGCACCGGCGTTGAGCCGGTGGCTAAGCCCAACACACAATGCCTCTTTTCCCGCTGACGCATTCGGATAAGATGCGCGATTTCGCGCGCAACAAATACCGATGCCTCATCGGAAGTTGGAAAAATTTTTACCGGTATTTTTTCGGGGGTATCCGTGCTCATTTTATCTGATGATGTTGTAGAACTTTTCTTACCGAACCAAATTTTTTCAGGAGCTTTTCTGCTTTATCCTGTGGCACCTTTAATGCTTCCATAATCATGCGCGTACCGCGGTGGATGAGCTTGTTGTTGGTGAGTTGCATGTCCACCATTCGGTTATCTTTTACGCGCCCCAGTTTAATCATGGTGGTGGTCGAAATCATGTTCAGCACCAGTTTTTGTGCCGTACCCGATTTCATCCGGGTGCTTCCGGTAACTACTTCCGGCCCGACAATTACCTCCACCGGATAGTTCGCATAGCGCGCCACCTCGGTGTCGGGATTGCAGGTAATGCAACCGGTGATAATTCCCTGTTGTTGTGCCCGTTTCAGTCCGCCAACCACGTATGGAGTACGGCCCGAGGCGGCTATGCCGATGAGTATGTCTTTTTTGCTGATGCGGTGTTTCTTTAAATCCTTCCACGCCTGCTCTTCATCATCTTCAGCGAATTCAACGGCTTTACGAATGGCCTGGTCGCCACCGGCAATCAGACCGATTACGCGACCGTGCGGCAGGCCGTAAGTGGGCGGAATTTCACTGGCATCCACAATACCCAGTCGCCCGCTGGTGCCGGCACCGATGTAAAACAGCCGGCCACCTGCTTTCATTTTCTTTACAACCGCACGCACCAGTTTTTCGATCTGCGGAATGGCTTTTTCCACAGCGTAGGGAACAGTCTTGTCTTCTTTATTTATGGCTTTTAATAAAGCGGTGATGCTTTGCTTTTCGAGTTTGCGGTAATGCGATGGTGATTCGGTAATGCTCATGCTTTCTGATGGTACAAAGTAAGTCCGGCTATCGGGCTTTCGACAATACGGCCCACTCTTAATCCTTTATCGCTTCCGGCCTGACGCAGCACATCGCTGAAGTAAAAGGCCACCGAGCCGGTAAAGTGAACCGGCAGACTGGTTGCGCGTTCGTACTTGCAAACATTTTTTTCAAAAAATTCCGCAAATCCATCGTACACCAGTTTATAGCAATACGGTTCGCGCAGGTGCTGGAAGATGAAATGCGAAAAGCTGCCAAGGAAGCGACCGGGCATATCTTCGCTGTAGACCCGGCTGAGGATTTCATCCTTACTCATCGGAAAACGTTTTTTAAACTGGTCCCACAGGCGCGGAGGCAGGTCTTTTCTAAGATAATCGGCAATGATGCGTTTGCCCATCCATGCGCCCGAGCCTTCATCGCCCAGCACATAGCCGAGTGAGGTTACGTTTTCGACAATTTTCTTTCCATCGTAGTAACAGGAATTGGCACCTGTGCCCAGAATACAGGCAATGCCTTCCTCGTGGCCGCACAATGCACGGGCAGCGGCTTCCAGATCATGCCATACTTCGATGTAAGCATCGGCAAAGTAGCGCTGCATGACATTGCGTATTACCTGCCGGTTTTTATCAGACGAACACCCTGTTCCATAGTAATAAATCTCTTTAACCGGATTTTTAATCTGCGGAAGCAGAACTTCGCGAATTTCCCGATCGAGTTGCTCTTCGGGCTGATAGTACGGGTTGAATCCCAGGGTTTGCGCCTGCTCCACTTTCCCATTGTGCAGCATACGCCAATCGGTTTTTGATGCTCCGCTGTCGGCAATCAGTATCATCGGTATTTATCTTTTCAACTTTCCAATCACTTTGAATTTATCGAACACCGAAGCCGTGTGAGGGGCATCTTTTAGCTCATCGGTTAAATCCTGCCCGGCCCAGTGTTCGTAGTGCGTTCCGGTTTTCCACAGGCGCGACCGCGAAACATCGTAAATCTTACCTTCATAGGCAATCCATACTTCCGGCTTATCGCGTCCGTTGCGCAGGGCAAGTTGTTCGCTCGTGTATTCGGGTAATTCCATTCAGCGCGAAGTAAGCCGGGCGTAATCGTCTAACAACATGTAGAGCATTTTTACCGGAGGTAAATCGGATTGTATGCCTGTAATCTGTTTTACTTTTTCCGTTACGGCCAGCAAGGGCTTGTCATTACCGGTGTTGCGGTACACCTCCAGCGCCTGGCGAATAATTTCCACATGTTCATCAGTCAGAAGAGTTGACTGTGGAAACACAGGTTGATAACCGGCCTGCTGATCTTCCTTAAGCGGTGCAAATAATTCGGAAGCGGTAGTCTCCGATGGCTGCACCAGTTTTACTACAGCAGTTCCTGCAGCCATGTCGCCCAGCCGTTGTCCGCGTCCGCCGGCAGCAATGGTTATCACGGCAATGGCACCCGGTAAGCCGAATACGGATGAAAGTAAAATGTCAACAAAGCGCAACAACCAGCGGATAAGGTAGTTGCCCAAAGTAGGCGGAGCACCATCGGTGCGTACAACTTTAATGCGCACAATGCGTTTGCCGGGACTTTGACCATCCATGAGCACCTCGAATGCAAGGTGGTACAAGGCAAGAGGAAGGAAGATGGTGAAAATTACTATTGCGGCCGATTGCAGATTGAAGTAGTCATAAATGAACGATACTATAAAAATGTACATGATAATGATGGTAAAATCGATAATAAAAGCGCCAATCCGGTCGCCCACACTCGCCACCGGGTACTTTATCACTACATTCTGGGTGGTTTGTACAGATATGGTTTGCATCCCAATAAAATTTGTGTATTCTTCAGCAGGAAACCTGACGGACTTATGCAAATTATGAAACATTTCCTGATTGCCCTCACCGGAATATTATTCTTCGGTTGTGGCTCCGAAAAAAAAATAGATTATGCAAACCTGCCGGATGAAACACTGCGCCGGATTGCCGACTCGCTGGCACACGCATACATCATAACCGATGGTCACGTGGACCTGCCTTATCGGCTGAAGGTGAAAAATTTCAGGTTGGAACGCGAATACCTGGGTATTCCGGTAAGCACTACGGAAGGTGATTTTGATTACGAGCGCGCGCGGAAAGGCGGCCTGGATGCGCCTTTTATGTCTATTTATATTCCTTCTTCCTATCAGCAAAAACCGGATATGGGTAAGTCGCTTGCCGACTCCTTAATTGATATGGTGCGCGGCATAGCCGAAGCCCACTCGGATAAATTTGCTTTAGCCAACACACCGGCTGAAGTCGAAAAGAATTTCAGAGAAGGAAAGATTTCGCTGCCCATGGGCATGGAGAACGGTGCGCCCATTGGTAACGACCTGGCTAATGTAAAATACTTTTACGACCGTGGCATACGTTACATTACCCTTACCCATGGTAAGGATAATCAGATATGCGATTCGTCATACGATACGGTGCGCACATGGAATGGATTGAGCCCATTTGGTGAACAGGTGGTTAAAGAAATGAACCGCATCGGCATCATGGTGGATATTTCGCACGTATCCGACAGCGCTTTTTTTGATGTGTTGAAAATTACGAAAGCACCGGTCATTGCATCGCACTCTTCATTGCGCTACTTCACACCCGGCTGGCAGCGTAACATGAGCGATGACATGCTCAGGGCACTGAAAAAAAACGGAGGCGTTATTCAGATTAACTTCGGCTCAACCTTCCTCGACTCGGCCGTAGCCAAAGCCAACAACGAAAACCGGCAAAAGCTGGCTGCCTTACTGAAAGAAAAAGGATTAAGCTACCGGGATGAAGCAGCCAAACCTGTTATCGAAGAGTTTCAGCGAAGCAACCCCACCTTATATGCCGATGTGAAACGCGTGGCCGATCACATTGACCGTGTGGTACAGATTGCCGGTATTGACCATGTGGGTTTGGGTTCTGATTTCGATGGCGTGGGAGACAGCCTGCCCACCGGGTTGAAAGATGTGTCGCAATACCCCAACCTGATTTTTGAATTGCTCAAGCGCGGCTATACACCTGAAGATATTGAAAAAATCTGCTATAAAAATGTATGGCGGGTGTGGAATAAGGTTATTGAGACAGCCAAATCTAACTGATGAGAAGGTGTGCGGTTTGTGCTTTAAAATACGGAACTTTGATACCTGAGCCGTGAATTTCACACATGCGTGAAGCCGCCTTTGTTAAGCGAAATCAGGCACGCTGGGAACAGATTGAAAAGGATTTGCAACTTCAGCGGAACGACCCCGACCGTCTGGCTGAAATTTTCATTCAGCTTACCGATGACCTGGCGTTTGCCCGCACCCAATATCCGGAAAGCAGGGTAACACTGTACCTCAACAACCTGGCATCAAAAATTCACCACACCATTTACCGGAATAAGCGCGAAGACCGCAGGCGCTTCATTGCGTTTTGGAAATATGAGGTTCCGGCAGAGCTCTGGAATGCCCGCCGGGAGCTGACCTATGCCTTTTTGATTTTTACTTTTTCGATTGCCATCGGCTATCTGTCCACCCTGCATGACGATACCTTTGCCCGCCTCGTACTGGGTGATGGCTACGTGAACATGACGTTGGAAAACATAAAGAATGGAGAGCCCATGGCTGTTTACGGTACCGCTAATGAAGCGGATATGTTTGCCCAGATTACATTTAATAATATCCGTGTGGCTTTCATGGCCTTCGCCATGGGGTTGGTGCTTTCGGTGGGCACCGCTTACATGTTGTTTAGTAATGGTGTGATGGTAGGTGCTTTTGTGGCTTTTTTTCAGCGTGAAGGGCTGCTGGCTCATGCCCTGCCGGTCATCCTGTTACACGGTACCATCGAACTGTCATCCATTGTAGTGGCCGGCGCAGCAGGTTTTGTGCTGGGTAACGGATTTTTATTTCCCGGTACCTACCCGCGCCTCACGGCTTTTCGCATGGGTGCTAAACGAGGCCTGAAAATCATCATTGGTTTGGTGCCTATGTTTGTACTGGCGGGTTTTATTGAATCTTTCATCACCCGTTATGAATTTATGCCCATTGCAGTAAAACTGTGTATTATAGGTTTGTCGGCCTGCCTTATTCTTTATTATTTTGTCGGGTATCCCTATAAACTTTCACTAAAATGGAAAAATTCACACCCATTGAGTTTCAACAGGCCCGGGACTTCAGTAAAAAACTAAACATCACGTTTGAATTTATCCGGCAGAATTTCAAATCGCTGGGAAAAAGCCTGTTGTATATCAGTGGACCGGTTGTGCTGATTGGCAGTTTGTTAACCGGGAGTTTATATTCAGGCTATCTGAATTCGATTACAGAAACGAGTCAAAATCCGAACAGCGTATTAGGTTTTGTCACTTCAACCCAGACTTGGGCACAAGGTGCGGCGGCTGTGCTGTTCATTTTCATGGGTGGTATTGTAATTGTGTCGGTAGTCTATAATTACATGCTGGAGTACCATGCCCGTAAAGATAACCGCATTGAAGTGGATGCCGTTTGGAATCGTGTTAAGGAAACCCTTCCGCAATATCTGGCAACTTTTTTTCTGTTTTTTGTGGTGGTGATTTTGGCTTATGTTCTTATTGTTCTGTTAATAGCGGGAACTGCGCGATTATCCATCGGTCTGGCCATTTTTACGGGTTTCATAACAATTATTCTTTTGATTTATGCCATCATTCCGCTTTCGCTGATTTTTGTGGTACGTGCATTTGAAAAAGTTGGTTTTATAAAGGCCATCGAACGATGTTTTGAACTGATTTCGGGAAAATGGTGGAGCACTTTCGGGTTGCTGGTTATTGTCGGGCTGGTTCAAAGCATGCTGGCTTCGGTTTTTTTTATTCCCTGGTATATCAACTTTATAATCAACATGATGCATAATCTCGATGGAGGCGGAGTTTATGAACCTTCTGCTGCAAGTCAGCTCATCAACAATGTTTTTTTAACCTTGTATTTTTTATCTTCATTTCTCCTGTATGCTCTTCCATTAATAGCACTTGCCTTTCAGTATTTTAATCTGGTTGAACTGAAAGAATCGCGCGGACTGATGAGCCGTATTGAGCAAATGGGAAATGCCGGTTAATGAATCATGCCGCGTTTTAACAGCATTTGTTTTTTCTTTTGTTTAATGCTGTCGGTTGTCCTGCCGGCGCAGCCGGTTGTTGAAAGGAAATTCGATGAAAAAAAACTGGAACAGCTGCGAGCCGATAAGGAATTGAAATACACAATTGTGCCCGAAGGAATATCGTTGTGGAAGCGTTTTCTCATCTGGTTGCAACAGCTCATTTCCGACCTTATCTATACGGCTGCCACAACCGACTGGACGCGTGTATTGATTTTGGGCCTGATTATCATTGCGTTGTTATACCTGGTGCTGCGCGTTCTAAAAATTGATACGGTTAAAATCTTTTACCGGAACGCTTCAGCGTTTACACCGACAGCTCAACTGGAGGACCTTCATGCTGTTGACCTGGATGCCCTTTTGCGCGAAGCCCTTCAGCAGCAGGACTACCGGGCAGCCATACGCATTCAGTTTCTTACAGCGCTTAAACTATTATCGGAAAAAGGACTTATTCGATGGGAGCCGGGAAAAACTACGCATGAATATCTGCTTGAACTATCCTCGAATGATTTGCGCAGTGGATTAAGCCAGATCAACCGCTATTTCGAGTACACCTGGTACGGCAACTTTACCGCAACACCGGAAGTGTATCAGCAGGTGAGTCATGCCTTTCAGACCTGGAAAGCAAAACTGGTATGAAAGGCGAGCGCAAATACCTGGTTATTCTGAGTATAGTCGTTTTGATTTATCTCATCGTTCAGTTTATTGTTCCGCGTAAGCAGGACTGGGATATTTCACTCTATCACCGTGATAAAGATCCATACGGTACTTATGTACTCAACGAACTGTTGCCCGGTGTTTTTCCCGGAAAAAGCATCCGTCACAGCAACTTAACTTTTTATGAATGGCTGGATTCCTTACCGGAAAATGCCAACATTATCAGCCTGAGTATCTGGTTTACTCCGCCGGCCGAAGATGTAAACGCCCTGTTGCGACATGTTGAAAAGGGCGGAAACATTTTGATCGCATCCGAATTCTTCTCCGGTCCTTTTGTTGACACACTGAAAGTTTATACTACAACTCATTTTGTCCCCACCGTTGATGTGAATAACCCGTTAACAGATTCAACCCGGATACACCTTATCGACACCCTCACGGCACGGGCTGTCTTGAAAGTTTCCGGCCGGCATGCGCGCAGTTATTTCGATCTTTCGGAAGCCGAAGGCGCGGAAGTACTGGCAGTTGCGGAAGACGAAAAGCCTGTGTTAATACGAATACGAAAAGGCAAAGGTACTATTGTTCTTAGCAGCACACCCTTTGCTTTTACCAACATCAATATCCTTAGTCAAAAAAATGCAGCACTCCTCGAGGAATATTTCAAATTGCTTCCTGCCGAGGACGTGTACTGGACGGAGTATTATCATCGCGGAAGGAGGGAAGCCACAACTTCCCTACGCTACATTTTGTCGGTTGAGTCACTGCGGTGGGCTTACTATATAACGATAGGTTTTCTGCTTCTGTACATATTGTTTGCAGCCAAGCGAAGACAACGACCCATTCCGGTCATCACTCCGCCTGCCAATACAACACTGGAGTTTGTAAAGACCGTCGGCAACTTGTATTTCCGCACCGCCGACCATAAGCGCATCGCTGAAAAAAGAATTGCTTTCTTTTTGGAAAATCTCCGCTCCCGTCTGCATAATCCGGGACTTCAGCCTACAGAAGAGATGGTGGAAATCGTAAGCCAAAAAACGGCGCATCCAAAAGAAGAGGTGCGGGAAGTATTCGCACTCATCCGGAAAATCAATGAGAAAACCACCCTGAACGAAACAGAATTGAAAATTTTTTCTGAAAAACTCGATAAACTTACCGTCCATTCCTGAAACAAAGTATCTATGAATGAGGAACGCTTTACCAACCGGGTCGATTTAAATGAATTGCATGCATCGGCTAACCGAATACGCGAAGAAATCGGCAAAATCATTGTGGGTCAGTCGGCCATGATTGATTTACTCATCACCGCCCTGCTGGCCGACGGACATGTACTGATTGAAGGTGTGCCCGGTGTAGCCAAAACCCTTACCGCCCGCCTGCTGGCACGCACCATCGAAGCCCGGTTCAGCCGCATACAATTTACACCCGACCTCATGCCATCGGATGTTATCGGAACGCCGGTGTTTAATGCGGCAAAATCGGTGTTCGAGTTTAAGCCGGGTCCTGTTTTTGCAAACATTGTGTTAATCGATGAGATCAACCGCTCACCGGCTAAAACACAGGCTGCTCTTTTTGAGGTTATGGAGGAACGTCAGGTTACCGTTGACGGCATAACGTATCGCATGGATCCGCCTTTTCTGGTGCTGGCAACACAAAACCCGGTTGAACACGAAGGAACATACCGCCTTCCGGAGGCGCAATTAGACCGGTTTCTTTTTAAAATCCAGGTAAACTATCCTGAACTGAGCGAGGAGGTCAGCATCATCCGCAGGCATCATGAACGCCGGGGCCGGCCTGCGGTAGAATCGGTTAAACCTGTTCTTAACATCGGGCAGCTGGCTGCTTATCGTTCTGCCGTGCATCAAATTCATGCCGAGCCAAACCTCATAGAATATATTGCTGCAATCATCCACTCCACACGCAGCCATCCGGCGCTGTTTTTGGGGGCCTCGCCCCGCGCTTCAGTTGGGGTACTGCTGAGCGCAAAAGCTTTTGCAGCGTTAGGTGGTCGCGACTTTATCACTCCCGAAGATGTAAAATATGTAACTCCCCACGTGCTGCGACACCGCATTGCGCTAACCCCCGAAAAAGAAATGGAAGGGCAGACTCCGGATGAGATCATCGGGCAAATCCTGCAGGGCATTGAAGTACCCCGCTGAAACGGTATGGAAGTAATAAAAGACTTTTTTCCGCACAATCGCCTGTTTATGATGGCAGGAGTAGTGGTGGTTTTGTTTTTAATCAGCTATACGTTACCTGCATTGCTCCTGCCGGCACAGTTTCTTTTTTTTATCCTGCTGGCTTTTTTGTTCGCAGACGTTCTGTTGTTGTTTCGGTTTAAAAATGGTCTGGAAGCCAAACGTTTTATAGCCGAAAAGTTTTCGAATGGTGACGATAACCCGGTGCGATTAACCATCCGAAACCATTATCCTTTTAGTGTATCGGTTCGGATAATTGACGAGGTACCGGAGCAGTTTCAGTTGCGCACGTTGCAGTTTGATACGGAGCTCGCCACCGGCTCGTCTAAAAATATAACATATACACTTCGACCGGTAAAACGTGGTGAATATCATTTTGGTGATATTCTACTCTTTGCCGCCTCACCCTTAAAACTTGGTGTGCGTCGGTATCGCTTCAGCGCGGCGCAAATGGTGCCGGTGTACCCGTCGTTTCTGCAGATGCGCAGGTACGAGCTCATGGCGATTACCAACCGGCTTACGGAAGTTGGCATAAAGAAAATCAGACGCATAGGACACAACCGGGAATTTGAACTGATTAAAGAGTACGTTACCGGTGATGATGTGCGCACCATTAACTGGCGTGCCACTGCGCGCAAGGTTCATCTTATGGTTAATCAATATCAGGATGAGCGCTCGCAAAACGTGTATTCCCTGATTGATAAAAGCCGTGTGATGGAAATGCCCTTTAACGGGATGACGCTGCTGGATTATGCCATTAATGCCAGTCTGGTTATCAGCAACATAGCTGTTCGCAAATCCGATAAAGCCGGGCTGCTAACCTTTCAGGATAAGGTAAACACCTTTCTCCCCGCCAGCCGCAGCAACCGGCAAATGGCCACCATACTGGAGGTGTTGTACAACCAGAAAACTGATTTTCGGGAAGCCGATTTTTCGGCTGTTTACAGCCAGGTGCGGCATAAAATAAACCAGCGCAGTCTGCTGCTGTTGTTTACCAATTTCGAATCGATTTATGGAATGGAAAGGCAGTTGTCCTTTCTTCGCGCCCTTGCGCGATACCATCTGTTGGTGGTGATTTTTTTTGAGAACACGGAATTGAATATTTTGTTAAATCAGCCCGCCGGTTCCCTACAGGAGATTTACCACAAGGCCGTGGCCGAAAAATTTGCTTTAGACAAAAAGCTGATCGTGAAGGCCCTCCGGCAAAATGGAATTCAAACCATTCTAACCCCTCCCGAAAAACTGACGATCAATACCATTAACAAATACCTGGAGTTGAAAGCGCGCGGTTATATTTAAATGGTTTTTCATATATAGCAATCAGTTTCCTAAATTCACTTTTCAGAATAAATTTTCGTAATGCTTAACGGACTGGATATGCAAAAACGATTCATTTGGCTGGTAGCAGTGCTGTTAATTGTAAGCATGGCCGAGGCGCAGGAAATTACAGGAATTCCAAAACCCATGGGTATTCCGGTTAAACAAGGCGTTATTTGTTATGCGCAAAGCAGCGATCATCATCACCATATACCGCCTCCGGGAGAATACGTGCGCTGGAAAAACGGTGCCCGGGCCAAAACGGCAAACATCGTAGTGAATTACAATGGCTTTACCGCGGAGGCACGTAATGCATTTCAATATGCGGTGGACATCTGGGCTACATTAATTCAGAGTTCGCAAACCATAACCATTGATGCGTATTGGGTTCCGCTGTCGGGCGGAGTGTTGGGCGGTGCACTGTACACGGGCGCCTATGCCAACTTTGATGGTGCTCAGAAGTTAAACGTATTTTATCCGGTTGCCCTGGCCGAAAAAATGAGCGGGCGTAACCTGAACGGTACCAATTCCGAGATTTTTACGCAGTTCAACAGTAATGCCAACTGGCATCTTAATCCTAACACCACGCCTCCGTCGGGTACGTATGATCTGGCAACGGTGGTATTGCACGAAATTGGTCACGGACTGGGTTTCTCAGGCTCTTTCAAAATATTATCTTCTAACGGGCAGGGCGAAGTGGGTGTTCAGAGCACCGGCGTACCCATCATTTATGATGTACCCATTGAAAATGGTGGCAATCAAAACCTGATACGTTCATTTGCTTCTCCTTCATCTCAACTGGCTTCGCAACTTACCAGCGATAACCTGTTTTTCCGGTCGCCCAACTCCAACCGGCCTAAATTGTACGCACCTTCCAGCTTCAGCAGCGGTTCCAGTATAAGTCATATCGATGAAAACACTTTCAACTTATCGCTGGATGCGCTGATGACACCTTTTATAGCACCGGCCGAACGTTTGCATAACCCCGGTGTAGCCTGGACTATGTTAAAAGATTTGGGATGGGAAAATGTGTTTATTGCACACACCCCTCTGCGCAACACAGAAAATGTAACCGGGCCGTACACGGTTACCGTTACCATTCAGGCCGACAACAGCTATCAGGCGTCTTCTGTAAAACTCAATTACACCACCAACGGCACAACTTTTACGGAAGTCACCATGACGCCTACCGGCAATCCGCATGAATTTACCGCTAACATTCCGTCAACCGGAACAAGCACCACATACGGATACTATATTTCGGTAAACGACAACAATAACCGCCAGTTTGTTAAACCCGGAAAGTTTGTTCGCAAGCAAAACAGCGAATTGCAGGCTCTGTATTTATTTGAAGCCGGTCCCGATACGCGGCCCCCGGTTATTTCACATAGTCCGAGGCCTTTTCTTACAGAGGATGATACCCAGTTGCTGATTGACGCCCGCGTTAGCGATAACATTGGCATAGCTTCCGTTGTGCTGCAATATCAAATTAACGGAGCAACACAACCACCAATCAACTTCACCTTGCAAAGTCCGGGCGAGGATTCCATCTATCATGCCGTCATCAATCTGGGTGCCGGATTAAACGATGGAGATGTTGTAAGATACCGCATTGTAGCTACCGATAACTCATCAAATAGTAATGTGGGTACTTTACCGGCTACCGGATTTTTCACCTTGAATGTTGTAGGACTTGCACCCACACAGAACTCATATTTCAACAACTTCAATACGCCTTCATCCGATTTCTTTGGCAACGGATTCAGTATTACCCAGCCAACCGGTTTTACCAATCCGGCTATTCACAGCGAACATCCGTATCCGGAGGGCAACAGTTTTCCGGGAGGGGAGTTTAGTTACATCTATCAGTTGCGCATACCCATTCGCATCAAGTCCGAAGATGCTATCATGAAATTTGATGAGATTGTCCTAGTGGAGCCGGGTGAGCCCGGTACCGTTTTTGGCGACCTGCGCTTTTGGGATTACGTGGTGGTGGAAGGAAGCAAAGATGGAGGTCGTACATGGATTGCTGCTGCGCCAGGATACGATTCGCGCGACTATGCCCCCTGGTTAACCCGCTATAACAGCGCCATAAATCCGTCAACCGGAAATTCTTCTGCAGTGGGAGATCCTTCTCTGTTCCGAACCCGTACCATCAACCTGTTGAACAAATTCAATCCGGGCGATGAAGTGGTGTTTCGCTTCCGCCTGTACAGCGATCCTTTCGCTTCCGGTTGGGGATGGTGCATCGATAACCTGAAAATTCAGATTGACGATACACCTCCCGTTATTTTACACGATCACATTGATTTTCTGAAAGATGATGAAAATGTGCTGACCCTTGCCACGAAGGCCAGTGATGCGAGCGGTATTGCAGCGCTGAAGATTGAATATAAAGTGAATAATGGCGCTCTGAACGAACAAGTATTTGATGTAGATCCGCCGGCAGCCTTATATACTTTTTCATTAACAGGTCTAAGCGTTTTGAATGCCGGTGATAAGATTGAGTACCGGATAGTGGCACTCGACAGCGCAGGCAATACAGCCACATTGCCGTCAACCGGGTTTTTTAAAGTACCGATCGTTAACTTCGCTTCTCCGGTAGCTACGTACAGCAATAACTTTAATGGCACGGTGAATGATTTTGCGGGAAATTTTTTCAGCATCACACAACCCTCCGGGTTTTCAAACGCAGCCATACACTCAGAGCATCCCTATCTCAACGGATTCGGATTACTATCGCAATCCAACTACACCTTCACGCTGCTTAAACCCATTACGCTTTCCGCTGCCAATCCGATAATGCGCTTTGATGAAATTGTGTTGGTGGAACCCGCACCTGCCGGTGTAACATTTGGAAGCCCGGGATTTAAGGACTATGTAATCGTAGAGGGATCGAAAGACGGAGGCCTTACCTGGCAACGTTTTCTGGACGGTTATAATGCCAGAGCCCATACAACGTGGCTGAATGCATTTAATAATGCTAACACCCCAACGCCTTCGCTTTACCGCACCCGACTGCTTAACCTTACGTCCGGAGGAAACTTTAACGCGGGCGAAACGGTGCTGATTCGTTTCAGGCTATTTGCCGATGCTGCGGTTAACGGATGGGGATGGGCAATTGACAACTTGTACATCCAGGACCCGATTACAGCAATCGAATCTTCAGTTGCTTCAGAAATCAGCGTGTATCCCAATCCATTTAACCGGGAACTGTTCATTACAGCAACCGAAGGTGAAGCAGTGAGCGTTGAACTGATTAGCAGCAGCGGCCAACGCGTACTTACCGGTCAGTACGATGGGGCACCTGAAACTTCTATTACCTTGCCAACCGATGCGTTGCCGTCGGGCTTGTACATTATCAAAATCCGAACTTCCTCCGGAACTTCAATTCGTAAAGTGCTGAAAATGCAATAGAAAAAAGAAGGAGCATCATGCGATAAAAAAAACCGTCCTGTCCAGACGGTTTTTTTATTTTTCCAACTGTACGGGCGCACTTTACTTTCTTATTTTTGCCCAATTTTATCCAACCGCTACCCGTCATGCCCAGAGACAGAAGTATCCGTTCCGTTTTGATTATTGGCAGCGGCCCGATTATTATCGGCCAGGCCTGCGAATTTGACTACTCCGGCTCCCAGGCCGCCCGTTCGCTCCGCGAAGAAGGTATTGAAGTCGTGCTGATTAACTCCAATCCGGCTACCATCATGACCGATAAGGTTACGGCCGACCATGTTTACCTGAAACCACTAACTAAAAAATCGATCAAAGAAATTCTGGAAAAACACCACATCGATGCCGTGCTGCCTACCATGGGCGGACAAACTGCGTTGAATCTGGCCATTGAGTGCGAAAAAGCCGGATTGTGGCAGCACTATGGCGTGCGGATGATAGGCGTAGATATCAACGCCATCGAAACCACCGAGGATCGCGAGAAATTCCGACTGAAGATGCTCGAGCTGGGCGTAAGCGTATGCAAAGGTGCGATTGCTACATCCTTCCTTCAGGGAAAAGAAATCGCCCAGCAAATCGGCTTTCCCCTGGTTATTCGTCCTTCATTTACCCTGGGCGGAACAGGCGGCAGCTTTGTCAATCACCCCGAAGATTTTGATGAAGCGCTGAATCGCGGCCTGCATGCTTCACCCATCCACGAAGTTCTGGTTGAACAAAGTATTGTTGGCTGGAAGGAATACGAACTGGAGTTGTTACGCGACAGCGCCGGAAACGTCATCATCATCTGTTCGATCGAGAACTTCGATCCCATGGGTATCCACACAGGCGATTCAATAACCGTGGCACCCGCCATGACCCTGCCCGACACGGTATATCAGCGCATGCGCGACCTGGCCATTCGCATGATTAACGGCATCGGCAAATTTGCCGGAGGATGTAACGTGCAGTTTGCGGTAAATCCGGAAACGGATGATATCGTGGGTGTGGAAATTAATCCGCGTGTATCGCGCTCGTCAGCACTGGCCTCAAAGGCTACCGGTTATCCCATTGCCAAGGTAGCGGCCAAGCTTGCCATTGGCTACAACCTCGATGAACTGAAAAATGCCATTACCGGAACCACCACGGCTTACTTCGAGCCGGCTTTGGATTACGTCATAGTCAAAATACCCCGTTGGAATTTCGACAAATTTCAGGGGGCCAACCGTACGCTGGGTTTACAGATGAAGTCCGTAGGCGAGGCCATGGGCATTGGCCGCAACTTCCAGGAAGCCTTGCAAAAAGCTGCGCAGTCGCTGGAGATCAGACGGAACGGCTTAGGTGCCGATGGCAAAGAACTGCGTAATCAGGATGAACTGCTGCATAGCCTGGCCAACGCATCATGGAACCGCATCTTCCATATTCACGATGCCATTAAAATCGGCATACCGCTTAAAACCATCCACAACATTACCCGGATTGATAAGTGGTTTTTAAAGCAGATTGAAGAACTGGTTGAAATTGAGCAGGAACTGGAGCAGTACGACCTCGACACCGTACCTGTTGATTTATTGCGGAAGGCCAAAGAAAAAGGTTTTGCCGACCGGCAGATTGCCCACCTGTTGCACTGCCTGGAGAGTGAGGTGTACAAGAAGCGCACCGAATTAGGCATTAAACGTGTGTATAAACTGGTGGATACCTGTGCAGCTGAGTTTGAGGCGCGCACACCGTATTACTATTCTACCTTTGATACCGAAAACGAAAGCATTGCAACTAACCGCAGAAAAGTTGTGGTTTTGGGCTCGGGCCCCAATCGGATAGGGCAGGGCATCGAGTTCGATTATTCGTGTGTGCATGGAGTGCTGGCTGCCCGCGAGTGCGGCTTCGAAACCATCATGATTAACTGCAACCCGGAAACCGTGTCAACCGACTTTGATATTTCGGACAAGCTGTACTTCGAACCGGTTTTCTGGGAACATATTTACGACATCATTCAGCATGAAAAGCCGGAAGGAGTGATTGTGCAACTGGGCGGACAAACCGCATTGAAACTGGCAGAAAAACTGCACAAGTATGGCATACCCATCATCGGCACTTCATTCGACTCACTCGATCTGGCCGAAGACCGTGGAAGATTTTCCACATTGCTGAAGGACTTGGGCATACCATACCCCGAGTTTGGCGTAGCCCGCAACCCGGATGAAGCTTTGGAGGTATCCAAGCAAATCGGCTTCCCGCTGCTGGTACGTCCGTCGTATGTACTGGGTGGCCAAAGCATGAAAATTGTGATTAACGAAAAAGAACTCGAATCGCACATTATCGACATCTGGAAACACCTGCCCGATAATAAGGTACTACTTGACCATTTTCTGGATGGTGCCATCGAAGCAGAAATAGATGCCATCTGCGATGGTCACGATGTGTATATCATGGGCATTATGCAACACATCGAACCGGCAGGTATTCACTCAGGCGATTCGTATGCTGTATTGCCACCTTACAACCTGGGCGATTTTGTGGTGAAGCAAATGGAGCACTATACCGTAAAAATTGCACAGGCCCTTGAGGTAAAAGGACTCATCAACATCCAGTTTGCTATCAAGAACGATAAAGTGTATGTAATCGAAGCCAACCCGCGTGCTTCACGCACTGTGCCGTTCATATGCAAAGCCTATGATGAACCGTATGTAAACTATGCAACGAAAATTATGCTGGGTGTTAACAAGCTGAAAGATTTTACCTTTAAACCTACCCGAAAAGGATATGCCATAAAAGAGCCGGTGTTTTCGTTTAACAAATTTCCGGAAGTGAACAAAGAGCTGGGCCCGGAAATGAAATCAACAGGTGAGGCCATCTACTTCATTGATGATTTAATGGATGACTATTTCCTGAAGATTTACAGCGAGCGAAATCTGTATCTGAGCCGGTAATTTCAAACTGCTATGGAATTTTAACCATGAGGAAGATGTTGAGTAAGGAAATTGTTGGTTAAAGAACTTCACATGATCCGATTTCTCCTGATAGTAATTCTCGTTTTTTACGTTTTGTATAAGTTGGGAATCTTTCGGTTGTTTATTTACCATGCCCGTGAAGGGTACCGCGAAAAAGACGGTGGAATGAAAATTTATCCCAAAGAAAAACGGCCCAAAAACACAACCTTCACGGGAGGCGAATACATTGACTACGAAGAGGTGAAAGACTGATGATTTCCTTCACCAAATATCAGGCTACCGGCAACGATTTTATACTGATAGATAACCGCAGAAGCACGATTCGATTGTCGGTGCAGCAAATTAACCGGCTTTGCCACCGGAGGTTTGGCATTGGCGCTGACGGATTGATTTTAATAGAGCCACATCATCAGGCTGATTTTTATCTGAACTACTACAATTCCGATGGCTCGCAGAGCCTGTGCGGCAACGGCAGCCGCGCAGCGGTTCATTTTGCCCACCGGCTTGGTGCTGTTAAAAAAGAAACCACTTTTGCCGCTTACGATGGCCTGCATCTTGGATCCATTTTACCTGATGAACAGATACGTATTCAACTGAAACCGGTTCAGGATGCCGAAAAATTTGAGGACGGTATCTTTATTCACACTGGCTCACCGCATTTTATCCGTTGGGTTGAGCAAGTGGAGAGTTACCCGGTTGTGGAAGAGGGAAGAAAGATTCGCTACAGTGAGCGCTTCAGGGTACGAGGTGGCACTAATGTAAATTTTGCTGAACGATTGCCCGATAACACCATTCGTGTGCGAACCTATGAACGTGGTGTGGAAGACGAAACGCTATCCTGTGGCACCGGTGTTACAGCCTGTGCCTTGGCTGCAGCAATTCAGTTCGGATTTTCCTCGCCTGTGCAGGTACGCACCAGGGGCGGTAATCTGCAGGTTGACTTTGTACAAGATACCGATACCGGAGGCTTCAGTGAAATTTACTTAACCGGACCAGTGGTTCCGGTTTTTACCGGCCAGGTACACCTTACTGAACTTTAACCTAACGCTGCGTTAGGCTTCATTTTCTTTTTCAGAGTTACTCACCAGCCATTCAATAGCTTATGAAGGAATTAAATCGCAAAAATTAATCTGAATTGGATTTGACTAATCTAACCCCGTGGCATTCAGGCAGGCACCAAATAAGCTAAGGCAAATACATAAAACACTGTAACTTTGCCCCGCCTGTATCAAAAGGGCCTCTTTTTGCGTTAATTACTGCTGTTTAAATTGTATGTTCCAGTTCATTGCCAAACTCTTCGGAAGTAAATCAGAAAAAGACATCCGCCAGATCATGCCGCTGGTGGAGGAAATCAAACGCGAGGAGCAAAATCTCACATCTCTCTCCAATGACCAACTGCGCGCAAAAACCGGTGAAGTGCAGTTGTTTATCAACACCGAACTAAAACCCATAGACGACCGCATTGCCGCACTTCACCGTCAAATTCAGGAACGCCCTGAAATGGATGTTTCCGAAAAAGAGCTGATTTTCGATGAAATCGATAAACTGGAAAAAGAGCGTAACAAAGAACTTGAAAAAGTGCTGTTGAAGGCACTACCCAAAGCTTTTGCCATTATGCGCGAAACGGCCCGCAGGTTTGCCGAAAACGAGTTTGTGGAAGTAACGGCTACTGACTACGACCGCGAACTGGCCGCCCGTCTTCAGCATATTAAAATCGAGGGCGACAAAGCCCGGTGGTATCGGCAGTGGATGGCTGCCGGCAACCTGATTACCTGGGACATGGTGCACTACGATGTGCAACTGATTGGCGGCATTGTGTTGCACCAGGGCAAAATTGCAGAAATGGCCACCGGAGAAGGAAAAACGCTCGTAGCTACACTGCCCGCATTTCTGAATGCCCTGGCCCGCAGAGGCGTTCATATTGTTACCGTAAACAATTATTTGTCCGTGCGCGACAGCGAATGGATGGGGCCCCTCTTTCAGTTTCATGGCCTGCGCGTGGATTGTATTGATAAGCATGAGCCCAATTCGCCGGCACGAAGAAACGCCTATCTGGCCGATATTACCTATGGCACAAACAATGAGTTTGGCTTTGATTACCTGCGCGACAATATGGCGCGCGATCCGGAAGAGCTCGTGCAACGCGGGCATCACTTTGCTATGGTAGATGAAGTGGACAGCGTACTGATTGACGAAGCACGGACTCCTTTAATTATTTCCGGTCCGGTTCCGAAAGGCGATCAGCACGAATATTACGAACTGAAACCGCGCATCCACAAACTGGTGGAAGCCCAGCGCAAACTGGTAAACGATTTTCTGGTAACGGCCAAAAAACTAATCAGCGAAGGAAATGAAAAAGAAGGCGGTCTGGCTCTGTTCCGCGCCTACCGCGGTCTGCCCAAAAACAAACCACTCATCAAATACCTCAGTGAAACAGGTATAAAGGCCATTTTGCAGAAAACCGAAAACTTCTACCTGCAGGATAACAAACGCAACATGCCCGAGGCTGATAAGCCGCTGTATTTTATCATTGATGAAAAAGATAACTCTGTTGAACTGACCGAGAAGGGCATTGACCTCATTACCCAGGAAGGCGAGGATCCGAAGTTTTTCATCCTCCCTGAAATCGGGACTGAGTTGAATAAGATTGAAAATGACACATCGTTAACTGAAGCGGAAAAATTTCAGAAGAAAGAAGAACTGATACGCGAATACCAGGTAAAATCCCAACGTATTCACTCCGTTAATCAATTACTTAAAGCATATACCCTGTTTGAGCGCGACACCGAGTACATCATTGTTGACGGAAAGGTAAAGATTGTGGATGAACAGACCGGTCGTGTATTGGAGGGCCGCAGGTATTCCGATGGGTTGCATCAGGCTATCGAAGCAAAGGAAAACGTAAAGGTTGAAGATGCCACCCAAACCTATGCCACCATTACCCTACAAAACTACTTCCGCATGTACCATAAGCTAGCCGGTATGACGGGAACAGCCGTTACCGAGGCAGCCGAATTCTGGGATATTTACAAACTGGATGTGGTTACCATACCCACCCATAAGCCGGTGATCCGCAAGGATTATGATGACCTGGTGTACAAAACCATGCGCGAAAAATTCAATGCCGTAGTTGATGAAATAGTTCGCCTGACCCAGCAGGGTCGTCCGGTGCTGGTGGGTACTACTTCGGTAGAAATTTCCGAGTTGGTAAGCCGCATGCTGCAGTTGCGCAAAATCAAACACCAGGTGCTTAACGCCAAGCACCACCAGCGCGAAGCCGAGATTGTGGCCGAAGCCGGAAAACCCGGCACAGTTACCATAGCCACCAACATGGCCGGTCGGGGTACCGATATCAAACTCACACCGGAGTCACGTGCAGCAGGCGGTTTGGCAATCATCGGCACTGAGCGACACGAATCCAGAAGGGTTGACCGCCAGCTGCGTGGCCGCTCCGGCAGGCAGGGCGATCCCGGCACTTCGCAGTTTTATGTGTCGCTGGAAGATAACCTCATGCGGTTGTTTATGCCCGAGCGCATTGCCCGCATTATGGACCGCTTAGGATTAAAGGAGGGCGAAGTCATTCAGCATCGAATGGTTACGCGGTCCATCGAACGTGCACAGAAAAAAGTAGAAGAAAACAACTTTGGTATTCGTAAGCGCCTGCTGGAGTATGATAACGTGATGAATGCCCAGCGCGAAGTAATTTACAAACGCAGACGCAATGCCCTGTTTGGCGAACGCCTGGAGATCGACATTTTAACCATGTTGAACGATGTGTGCGAGGACATTGCAGGCAACGCAAAAAATGCCAATGATTACGAAAGCCTGCGACTAAATGCCCTCAGCATCCTTGCACTCGATTATGAAATTTCCAAGGAGCAATTCGAGGAATGGAGTGAACAGCAACTTGCTGCCGACCTGTACAATAAAGCATTGGAACATTATCACCGCAAAAACAAACTAACAGCCGACAAAGCTTTGCCGGTAATAAAAGACATTTACAAAACCCGCGGTGCGACCATCGAAAATATTCTTGTGCCATTTTCCGATGGTAACAAGACCATTGGCGTGGCGGCTCCTTTGAAAAAATGTGTGGAAACACAAAATGCCGAACTGATACGCTCCATGGAAAAAATGGTTACGCTGGCGATTATCGATCAGTTGTGGAAGGAGCACCTGCGCGATATGGATGACCTGAAGCAATCCGTTCAGACGGCCGTGTACGAACAGAAAGACCCGCTGCTGATTTACAAGTTTGAAGGATTTGAGTTATTCAAGCGACTGATAGGTAAAATCAACGAAGAAACCATTTCCTTCCTGATGAAAGCCGATATTCCGGTTCAGCAAGCCGATGAAGTGCAGGAGGCCAGAACGCAACGCCGCCAACGCTATCAGGAGCAAAAAGAAGAATCGCGGTCATTACTAAGCGGTGGCAACCAGCCCGATACTCCCAGAAGTCGTCCGGCTGCAGAAAAAGTTATGCCCGTTCGCTCACAAAAAATCGCCAACCGAAACGACCGCGTATCAGTTCAGTACCCCGATGGCAGAGTGCTGCGCGATGTGAAATACAAAAAAGTGGAAGACGATATTTTAAACAACCGTTGTGTAATTATTGAATGATGCGCTTAACGGTTATAACCGGAATGCTGGCACTGTCAGCTGTTTTGATAAACGGATGTAAGCCCGCCTCGCAGGCTACCTCATCGGGTCAACAGGATGCTTATTACGAAGATCTCTCGCCACTGCGACCTAAGATAAGTTTACCGGAAACCGATGCACAAAAAGAAACATCCGCAAATAACCGAAGCACTGAGCGAATTGAAAGATTCGTTGAGCCGGTGTACACGGTAAATAAGAAAGTAGATACCGTACTGGATAGCATTGACCGTTTTTACCTGGCCCGTGGATATGTAGATGGTTACACCATACAGGTTCATGCCGGCACCAAGCGTGATGAAGCACTGAATGTTAAGAAGAACATGATGTTGTATTTACCGCAGTTTGAAACGGAAATCCAGTACAATCAGCCCACCTTTCGGGTAAAAACCGGGAAGTATTTTTCACTGCTCGAGGCGCAAAAGGATTTTCTCGCCATAAAACGGTACTTCCCCTCAGCCATTCTGGTACCCGATAAAATTCCGGTTGTGAAATGAGTTTACTCAGCATCATCAGGGAAAAGGCACAATTGTATGCGCCGGAGGTGATTAATCTGCGGAGGCGCATTCATCAAAATCCGGAGTTGTCTTATCAGGAATTCCAAACCTCGGCACTGGTTACAGACGAGCTGCGTAAGCTCGGACTGAACCCTGTTATCCTGGCAACTACCGGAGTAATGGCGGAGATCCATGGAAAAAACGCACAAAAAAAAACAATAGCTCTTCGGGCCGATATGGATGCCCTGCCCATTCAGGAGGAAAACAATGTTCCGTACAAATCGCAGAACCCGGGCGTAATGCACGCCTGCGGCCATGATGTGCACACGGCCTCGCTGCTGGGCACGGCAAAAATTCTTAATGACCTGCGCGACAGGTTTGAAGGAACCGTGCGGTTAATTTTCCAGCCGGGCGAAGAAAAAAATCCGGGAGGTGCTTCGTTGCTCATAAAGGAAGGTGTATTACAAAACCCACAGCCCGCCTGCATTATTGGTCAGCATGTTTTCCCTTTGTTGCCGGCTGGTAAAGCCGGTTTCCGCTCGGGTAAATACATGGCCAGCTCCGATGAAATCTATATAACCGTAATCGGAAAGGGTGGTCATGGTGCCGCACCCGAACTGACAGTTGACCCGGTTGTCATTGCAGCACATTTGATTGTTGCCTTGCAGCAGATTATCAGCCGGAAGGCTTCTCCAAAACAGCCCAGCGTCCTTACGTTCGGGCGAATTACAGCTGCCGGCTCAACCAACATTATTCCCGATAAGGTTGAAATGGCCGGAACTTTCCGAACACTGAACGAAGTATGGCGCGAACAGGCTTTGAAGGAAATTGAAAAGATGGCCGTACAACTTACCGAAAGCATGGGAGGCAAATGTGAAATCAACATATCACGCGGCTATCCATACCTGGAAAACAACGAAGAACTAACGAGGCGCTTACGCCAGTCGGCAGAGGAATACCTGGGAAAAGAAAACGTAGCCGACCTGGATATTACCATGGGCTCGGAAGATTTTGCCTATTATTCCCAAATTATTCCGGCTTCGTTTTACCGGCTTGGCACACGCAAT
The DNA here is from genome assembly GCA_025055435.1 of Cyclobacteriaceae bacterium. Classification (GTDB taxonomy): domain Bacteria; phylum Bacteroidota; class Bacteroidia; order Cytophagales; family Cyclobacteriaceae; genus UBA2336. The sequence continues at coordinate 38,851 of JANWWN010000003.1, forward strand.
GAAGCCCGGGGCATCACTTCGTATGTACATACACCCACCTTCGATGTGGACGAAGATGCGCTGATAACCGGTATCGGACTAATGGCCTGGCTGGCCGTTTGTGAGTTAAATGTTTAAAGAACTAATGAAAAATCCGGCCGGAGTTAGATGGAGACATGTGAGATTCGTAATTGCGCTCTTAATAACTTGCGGAAGTTACTTTAATGTAAGGATTTGGAAACAACCCAACCCATATCTCCGGGTCCGACACCGCCACGCAACCGGTTAATCACGGCGTTGTGGATTGTGGTCATTTTTATCTGGTTTGTTTTCGCCCTCGACCTGATGGTTTCATCTCTTAAGGCGCTGGGCGAGCCGGCAGCCGAATTTATCCTTCAGGCCACATCCAATCCCTTCACTGCCTTATTTATCGGCTTACTGGCCACAGCCATGATTCAAAGCAGTTCAACCACCACTTCGCTGGTTGTGGCGCTGGTGGTATCTGGCTCCCTAACACTCGAAAATGCCGTGCCCATCATCATGGGTGCCAACATCGGCACAACCATTACCAGCACGCTGGTGTCGCTGGGTTTTATCCGGAAGAAAAAAGAATTTCGCAGAGCGGTTGCCGCAGGCACCTATCACGACTTTTTCAACATTCTTACCGTAGCGGTATTGTTTCCGTTGGAATACTACTACAATGTGCTGTCACAAACCGCGCGTTCTATAACTACCTATTTACTGAAATTTCTTCCGGTCTCATCCGAAAATATTTCATCGGGCTCACCGCTAAGTCCTGTAACCGACTGGCTGGTATCTGTAATTCCCGGCCTGATAACTCCGGCGATTATTGCTTTTGTTCTCTTATTTACTTCCATCCTGGTGTTCCGCAGGTATATTTCCGGCCTGCTCATCAATCAGTCGCCACAGCGGTTCAGGCGATTCTTTTTTCAGAGTTCGGGTAAGGCATTTTTCTGGGGGCTGGTAACCACAGCGGCCATTCGTTCAAGTACCATTACCACTTCGGTGGCTGTGCCACTGGTAGCCCAAAAAATTACTTCCTTGCGAAGAGCAGCACCTTTTATTCTGGGAGCCAACATGGGGACAACCATAACCGCCATACTTGCCGCACTGCTTAACTTCGGTTCATCCAGCGCCATCAGTATCGCATTGACGCACTTTTTATTCAATTGCATCGGCATCATTTTGTTTTACCTTATCCCGCCTTTACGGGAAATACCTTTTTACCTGGCCAACCGGTTGGGCCGCCTCACGCTGAGGTATCGGCTGGTGGGATTTGTTTACCTGCTTACCACATTCTTTTTCCTTCCCTTTTCACTCATTTATCTTAATCAGAACCCTTCCCGCGCTTCTGAAGTTTTAATTGAGTCGGTTGATATGCGATCGGGAAATACAACCCTCAGGAAAATGGTCGTGCGGCAGCATCGCAGCAATCTTTCGGGCGAGTGGCTGATATACGATAACCAGAACAACTTCCGTATTCTGCCGCTTTTCCGCCGATCGAACACGTTGCTTATTGGTGATAACCTATGGATACTCGGTCCGGTTGGAACCTGTTGGACGGGCTCCGACAGTCTGGGAAATTACAACCGCTGCGTTGACGCCGTTTATTCTCAGTGGAAAGTCAATTCGAATATCACCTTCGACTCGGTCTATCTGGTGCGGCAGGAACAGTCTGCCGGCTCTGACTCAATAACAACCCGATTCTACGTTAGTGCCATGTATCCGCTTATTGTTCAACAGGAACGCTTCCGCAACAATAAACCTGAATTTTCGGAAAGGGTTATCCGTGTTCACGACCGGTAAGGCCGGATGATTTTGGCTATATTGCATTTTTAATTTCAGGTATGCTGAAAGAGACCTTGTTGAAATGGCTTAAGCTGGACGGACTGGTAAGCAGCTTTACAGGCTACGTGGAAACGCGGCTGGAACTGTTGAAGTACGAAATCCGCGAGGAAGTTGCTTCGGCTATAGCCCGTATTATTTTGCTGGTGGCAATTCTCAGTATCGCAGGTTTGGTCATTATAGTTGGCAGCATTGCTTTGTCGTTTAAGCTGGCCGAATACTATGGACATGCAGCGGGATTTGCACTTACTGCATCTGGTTATCTGCTGCTGCTACTGGTTATTATTCTTTTCCGTAAACCGCTTTCCGCTTATCTTGAACAACAGATTAAGTCGCAGATGTTAAAAAAATAAGCCATGTACTCGCCTGTTGACAATCCGGAAAAAATGCGTTTGCAGCGTAAGGCTGCCGCGCAGCGCGAAGAACTGGAAACCGAATTTGAAGAGCTTACGGTTCGCACGGAGAAAATTCTGACCAATGCATTGATTATTGGCGGAGCCTTAGCCCTTGCTTATTTGGTGGTCCGTCAGTTTACAGGAGGTACATCAAAAAAGAAAGAAAAGAATAAAAACATCCAAGGCTCGGGTACGGCCGAACCGGAACCGGAAGAAGGTGGCTCACCGCTAAGCAGCATACTTACTCAGGTGGGCACGGTGCTGGCCACTCAGGCTACGGTATTTTTATTGAGCCTGGCCAAAGAAAAGCTAACAGCTTACTTGCGTGAATCAGCTAACCCGAAACCGGATGAGCATTCTTAAACAGCTTTATGAAACCCGTGCGGCCGGGAAAAAAGCAATTGCCGTATTGATTGACCCCGATAAGGTTACTGATACGGTGCAGTTGCGCCATTTGATTGACCTGGCCAGTGAAAACTGTGTGGATTATTTTTTTGTGGGAGGCAGTCTGATTACAACAGTAAATCTTGGCGATGTTATCCGGCAGATTCGTTCACAGGTTACCATACCGATCGTGTTGTTTCCGGGTAATGCCATACAGGTTGATCCGCAGGCCGATGCCATCCTGTTTTTATCGCTTATATCCGGACGCAATGCCGAACTGCTTATCGGTCAGCACGTAGTGGCGGCCCCCATCATTCGCAATACCTCGCTCGAAGTTTTACCAACAGGCTACCTGCTTATTGGCTCCGGGCGAACCACATCGGTAGCCTATGTAAGTAATACCATTCCCATACCCGAAGATAAATATTCACTGGCAGCCTGCACGGCTATGGCCGGAGAGATGCTCGGTCTGAAACTGATGTATCTCGATGCGGGCAGTGGTGCTGAAACCGAAATCAGCGGGCGCATGATTAGTGCAGTGCGCAAGGCGGTTTCGGTGCCCATCATAGTTGGAGGCGGAATCAACACACCGGTAAAAGCGCAGCAGGCCCTTGAAGCCGGAGCCGATTTGATTGTTATTGGCAATGCACTGGAAAAAGATCCGAATGCTTTAACCGGCATCGCCACGAAAGTGTATGAATGGAACGAACAGGTGGCAGTAAAAGGCAAATAAGGGATGCTTGTGAGGTAAACCGGTTTACTGTTTTCCTTCAAACTGGCGGTGAAGCGGAGCAAAGCGCTCCAGGTCCTCCACAATCTTTCGGTCAAGCGGAGTATCCTTAATTATGTTGTAGTTTTCCCAAAACTCACGGTTATAAGGCTTATCCTGATATTGAAGGCCATAATTGCGCATTTTTTCCGTGGTATTGATCCGATCTTTGGTTTGAGGATAAACCTGATTGATGAGTAATTGCTGGAAGAGTTCGGTTTCAAACCGCAAAGAGTCCGTTTTACGGTCGTGCCAGTTAACGCGCGAGGTCATGGTGATGTAATTCAGAAACATTTTACCTTCCACTTCACGGAAATCAATTTCTTTCTTCAGACCTGCAAAACGGCTTACCAGGTTTCCGCGTTTGGATATCAGTTCATTGGATGAGCCGGTTTCGTAAACCAGATGAACGATGGCGTAGGTTTTTTTGTCAACAAATATTCTTAACAGATATTGCTCGGTATGGGCTACCACAAAAATCTCATGTCCGTTATAATACGAATCGGGCTCCCGCTTCATACTGGCAAATAAAGCTTCTCGCGCCTCGATTTGCCGGTATCGGATATTGTTATGAAGCAGCAAGTCTTCCAACAGGTTGTCCTGATCAAAAAAAGAAGTGAAACGACTTTCGTAGCCCAGGCTCTTTCGAACCTCAATCAGTCGCACGCGCTCGCGCAGTTTAAATTTGTTGCGTGGCTCGGCATAATCTTCATCGTATATCTTAACAGCGGCTTCCAGTAAGGATATGTAGGTGTTGGCTACTTTTTTCACATCGCGGTAAAAACCTTCCAGCAAAAAGGGTTTCATCGGGTAATTTTGCTCTATGCGGCTTAGTGCGATACGCAGCACATCACCTCCACTAAGTGAATCTTTTACCACAACCTCTTCCAGTACGGTGGTATGCGGTTGCAACCGAACGGTTAATGGGCCTTCAATAGCCCATACGGGTACTTCATAGTTTTCGTATCCCAACATACTGATAACCAGAATTTCGTTCCGGTATTCAACCGGTATGTGAAAGTCGAATTCACCATTCAGGTTGCTGATGGTAGCTACGGTTTTCCCTTTTACACCAACTGTGGCATACGATAGCGGTTCACCATCCGATGCATCAACCACCTTTCCGGTTATGGTTAATCGCTGGGCCATTAAAGCGGAGGCCATCAGCAGGCAGCATGACAGAAAAATTGACTTCACAGCGGGTAAAATTCCGTAATCTGTTCACCCTTTCAAACGTCAGGTAAGATTATCCGCCAATTCGCATAATTTGGCGATTAAACCGGTCTGTTGAACGGCTTACCATTCTTCTGCGTAACTTTAACAATGAATTTTGACGGCTTTGTTCAACTTCGATAAAATACCGGGCATTTGGAAAAAGGCATACCTGTATCTGTGCCTGTGGTACTTTCTCAATTATTCCGTAAGTGCCATTTTGGAGTATCAGTTAGAGCGGCCATTTTCTTTTGTTTTCTGGAACGCACTTTATCTGTTTGAAGCACTATGTATTCTTATAGCCGGAATTCTTTTATACAGCCACTGGCTTTTCCGTTTTAACCTCTATGTTCAGATTGCCGGGCATGCGGCCGGAGCCATCGTATTTTTCCTGCTCATGGGCTCCCTGAGTTATTATCTTGAAGATTATGTGGAAGGATTTGTGTACTTCGACCAATGGAAGGATCACATGGCCAGCCTGTTGCGGTGGGAAGGTTTACATTTTCAAAATCAGTATCTCATCACGGCTGCCGTGTATTATATCATAAGGTATTTCCAACGCATGCAGAAGCGCGAACAGGAAAAGGCCGAACTGGCACTGAAAAACCGCGAAATGCAACTATCGCTATTGAAGTCGCAAATCAATCCGCATTTTTTATTCAATACCCTGAATTCCATTAATACGTTGATTAGCTCTAATAAAGAAAGTGCCCGTAAGGTAATTACCCAGTTATCCGACATCTTCCGATACGCCCTCGATGCACACAGCGATCAGCCGGTAAAACTGATTCACGAGCTGGATTTTATTGACAACTACATCAAAATACAACAGGTGAGGTTTGGCAGCAGACTGAAATTTGTTAAGCAGGTAGATTTTACCTGCCTGGGTATAAAAGTGCCACCCATGATTTTGCAGCCACTGGTAGAAAATGCAGTGAAATACGGCATTGCACCTAAAGAAGAAGGAGGTACCATTACACTCACTGTGAAGCGATTTAACAAAATGATATTTTTTGAAGTAAAGGATGACGGCCTGGGTTCTAAGGCCAAAAAAGTAATGGATGCCTCATCATCGGGTGTGGGATTGAAAAACACCGACAGCCGGCTGCGTAATACGTTTGGGCCCGATGCGGGATTGCGGATTCATGCCAGCGAATGGGGTTATTCGGTGAGTTTCTTCATTCCCTTAAGCGAAGAGGAACAACAGCCACACCACGAACCTGAATTGCATAAAGAAGCTGTTTAAACCAAATACCATGAATGTAAAATGTCTGATCATTGACGATGAACAACTGGCCCGCGATCTGTTGCGCGAATATATTGAACAGGTGCCGGAGCTGGCCATTGTGGGAGAAGCGGAGCGCGGGCGTGAAGCCGTTGAACGAATTGATGCGGAAAAACCCGACTTAATTTTTCTGGATGTGCAAATGCCGGGTATGAACGGCTTTGATGTGCTGGAAGAAATTGAACACGACCCGTTTGTGATTTTCACAACGGCCTATGATCAGTATGCTATTAAAGCATTTGAAAAAAATGCGGTAGATTATTTGTTAAAGCCCATTGACCAGGAACGTTTTAAACTGGCTGTACGCCGCGCGCTCGAACGACTGAAACTGGAGCAAAATCCGGTAGGAGAGCTGCTGCGCTCGCTGAAGACGGAAAATAAAACCAACTTCGACACGCACATCTTTGTGCAGAAATCAGAAAAGCTGATCAATCTGCCCGTGGATGAGATAATGTTTCTGGAAGCATCAGGCGATTATACCATTCTGACCACCAAAACCGATCAGTTTGTAAGTTCATCGGGCATTGGCAAGCTGGAGGAAATGCTCAATCCGGAGGTGTTTATCCGCGTGCACCGAAGTACCATCATCAACATTAATTATCTTAAGGAAATCGAGCGCCATTTCAACGGCGGAATGATGGTGAAGATGAGCAACGGCAAAAGCTTTCCGGTAAGCCGCACGTATGCCCGCGTGATAAGGAAAAAGGTGGTTTGAAGCAGGGGATAAAACATACGACCCCTTTCGGGGTCGGATTGTTGTTAAATATGCGGGCTAAAACTATTGGAATCCTTCCGATTCCTTTGGAATTGTCAGAGCCTTTGACATCGGTACAATCCCGAAGGGATTGAATGTTTGTAGTTAAAACAAATGCAGGAACATCGCGACCCTGAAGGGGTCGAATATCAAAATCATTTCGGCAGCCTGAACCGCAACTGAACTAATACCGTATCCCGAACCGCTACCTTGTTTTGTTGCGCCGGTATCCAGCGCGGACCTTCCCGAATTAACCGCATCAGCTCTTCGTCACACCCGCCACCAATGCCGCGGATAATTTTCAATTGACTTATCGCACCGTTGGGTTCAACAACAAATTCTGCTACTACCCGGCCCTCAATTTTGCGCTGTCGGGCTTCGGCCGGATACTGAACATGCTGCTCCAGGTAGTTAAGATAGGCCCGAAAACCTCCTTTTGGTCGCGAAGCAGTAAATTCTTTCAATGTAATTATCTTGCCGGAGTGACCGCCCACCTTTATTTCGCTTACAATCGAAACATCTTCCCTCATTTTTATCTCCGGCATCTGAACGGTTTTCACTTCGGCTTCGATTGTCTCCATGCCGATGAACGAAAACACCAGTTTTTGTCCGGGTAACGCGGTGATGTTGTAGGTTCCGTCTGCTGCGGTTACGGCAACTTGATTTGTACCCATAACCATCACCCGAACACCAGGAATAGGTTTCCCGTCATCGTCAACCACGCGGCCGGTAACCGTTCCGGTTGCAGAGGTTTCTGCACTTCGCAGACTCATCACAGGTGCCTGATGCACCACTGGTGGCTCGGCACCCGCAAGGGTTTTTTGTTCGTTTGGCTTATTCAGCTCTTGTTCAGTTTCCGCTGGTTGGGCCTGTTGTAAAGCTGCATCCGAAAGTGCCGGAACCTGAACTGATTTTTCGGTACCCGTAATACGCTGTTTACCTTTCGGTTCAGCTTGTATCTGCTTTTTAATAATCGGCTCGGCAGGGCGGGAATCCACCGTATCAGCCGAAATCATGGGCGATTGTATTACCGGTGAAGAATCAGGTTTGGCATATTCCATTGCCAGCGGACGTGTTTCGTTTTCCTGTAAAAGGTTAATGATGCCAAAGGTGGCCAGCACCAGTATGATCAGTACAGCGGCTATGCGCCAGGGTTGCATCCGCCACATGCCGTAATTCCTGCGAGTCTGTTGTTTAACGGATTGATTCACTGCGTTTACATCCGCCTGAAAATCTTCCGGTGTCAGCAGTTCAGCTCCTTCCAGTGCATCGGCAAGAAAAGGGTCGCTCAGCGCTTCCCGTTCAAGGGCGTGCCGTTCTGCCGGTGTCATCTCACCGCTGCGGTATCGTTTAATATCCTTGCTGTAGTCGCGCATGTTGTTCCATACAGATTTTCAGGTTTCGCTTTCCGTTCTGAATATGGCTTTTTACGGCTTTCAGCGTGAAGCCGGTAAGCTCAGCTACTTCGGCATAGCATTTTTGTTCCAGGTAAAATAACCGAACACATCGCTGCTGTCCTTCATTCAGTTTGGTAATGCAATCTTCCAAAGCAGCCAGGTTTTCCTCCGGAAATCCATCATCAGGATGCATTATTGCTGCATTTTCCACAATAAAATCGTTCATATCATGAATTGCCTTGTTCTTTTGTCCGCGTAGTATCATCAAACAATGATTTCGCACAGTGGTGTAGAGCCAACCTTTAAAAAAAACGATTTCGTGGCGCATCAACAGGTCAGGCAATTTTTCAAACAAATGCATGGCTGCATCCCGTGCCTCTTCACGGTTTTTCAGATACTTCAGGCAAACACCGAGCACCAGGGCTGAATAGCGCGTGAACAGTGTACCAACCACCTCCATCGACCCGGTTTGCCGGTAGGTTGCAATCAGCTCCTCATCGGTGCGGACGTGACGCATACAGAAAGGTACGCAAACTTTTTTAACCGGTTTTGTGGAATGGGTGCATTCGCTGCATCTCAACAGTAAACCATAACGATTTCAGCCATGAAAACAAAAATCTTTCTGATCAGCCTGCTGGCCGTTGCCGGACTGGCTTTTATGTTGCGTGAGCAGCGCGTCATTACGGGTAAAGTCACTGCGGTTGCGGATGGCTCTACTCTACCGGGTGTTAAGGTATTGCTGAAGGGCACCCGTACAGGTACCTTTACCGATGCCGGAGGAAATTATTCCATTAACGTTCCCGATGCCGGTGGCACACTGGTCTTCTCTTTCGCAGGTATGAAAACCCAAGAAGTTAAAATCGGTAACAGCCTGCGCATTGATGTGGCACTGGAATCCGATCGGGTAAGCGTTTCAGAAACAGTGGTAACCGGTAATAAGCAACGCACGATGGAAATGCCTGCCGTTAACGCTCCGGCTTACGACCAGGCGTTTACTTACGCCTATCAAACCGAGCATTATCCGCATTGGAACACGGAAGAATACGATGGCATTAACGAAAATATTTTTCACGACGCACTGCGCAATCCGCTTTCCACATTTTCAATTGATGTGGATGCGGCTTCGTACAGCAACGTACGCAGGTTCATTAACTACGGACAGAAGCCGCCTAAAGATGCCGTGCGCATTGAAGAACTGGTGAATTACTTCGATTACGATTATCCGCAGCCTGCCGATGAACATCCATTTTCCATCACCACCGAAATATCCGAGGCGCCCTGGAACCGCAGCCATAAGCTGGTACACATCGGCTTGCAGGGCCGCAGGTTACCCACCGAAAGCCTTCCGCCCGCTAATCTGGTGTTTTTAATTGACGTGTCCGGTTCGATGAATGAACCCAACCAGCTTCCGCTGGTCAAGGCCTCCCTGCATCTTCTCATCAACGAACTGCGTGCTACCGACCATGTGGCCATGGTGGTGTATGCCGGTGCTGCCGGCCTGGTGCTCGACCCTACACCGGGTACACAAAAAGAAAAAATCCGTCAGGCGCTCGACCGTCTGGAAGCAGGTGGTTCGACTGCGGGGGGTGCCGGTTTACGACTGGCTTACGCCACGGCACGTAAATATTTCAATCCGAAAGGTAATAACCGTGTTATTCTGTGCACCGATGGCGATTTTAATGTGGGCGAATCGAGCAATGCTGCAATGGAGCGCTTAATTGAAGAAGAGCGCAGCAGCGGTGTGTATCTGACCATCCTCGGCTTTGGCATGGGCAATTACAAAGATTCCAAGATGGAAATCCTTTCGAACAAAGGCAACGGCAACTACGCCTATATCGACAACATCAGTGAAGCGCGCAAAGTACTGGTGAATGAATTTGGCGGAACGTTGTTCACCATCGCTAAAGATGTGAAGCTGCAGATAGAATTCAATCCGGCAAAAGTAAAAGCCTACCGACTAATCGGATACGAAAACCGGCTACTGAGAAACGAAGACTTCAACAACGACAAAAAAGATGCGGGCGATCTGGGCTCAGGCCATACGGTTACCGCATTGTACGAAATTATTCCCGTTGGCGTAACCAGCGAGTTCTTTCAGCCGGTTGATGAGTTGAAGTATCAGAAATTAAAAGTGGAAAATTCGGCCATGAAGAGTGATGAGTTAATGACGGTGAAGTTTCGCTATAAGAAGCCGGAGGAAGAGACCAGCAAATTAATTGTTCATGTGCTTACCGACGGGAAGGTTCCGTTAAACAAAACGTCAAACAACTTTCGCTGGTCGGCTGCTGTGGCTGCGTTTGGCATGCTGTTGCGCGAATCGGAATATATCAAACAATTCACCTTCGAAGATGTAGTTGCACTTGCGCAGGGCGCGCAGGGTATAGATGAAGAAGGCTACCGGAGAGAATTTATCACCATGGCCAAAAACCTGTCGGGCATAATGGCGCGCAAATAACCTGCGATCTGGTTTATCCGTTAAAACAGACCGCCTTCGGGCGGTTTGCTATTGTTTAGAACTTGTCTGAATAACTTGTTACTTTTGAGCCGCATGGAAGAAGAAAACATTCCCGGTCGATATACGGAGCAGGAAAAGCTGGATATTTTCCACAACGAGTTCATGCCTCACATCAACTCCATGCACAATTTTGCCTATCGGCTTACCCTCGACCCGGATGACGCTAATGACCTGGTGCAGGATACCTATCTGAAAGCCTATCGTTTTATTGATTCCTTTGAACGCGGAACTAATGCCAAAGCATGGCTGTTTCGGATTTTAAAAAACAGTTTCATTAACGATTACCGGAAGAAGAGCAAAGAGCCTTCGAAGGTGGATTACCAGGAAGTAGAGAGTTTTTACAATTCGGAAGATGTCAATCGCCAGATAACCCCCGACCTCCGGGTTGAGGCTGTGAAGGACATGATTGGTGATGAGATATCGAACGCACTCAACTCCCTGGATGTGGATTTCAGAACAGTTATAATTTTGTGCGACCTGGAAGGCTTTAAGTACGATGAAATGGCGAAGATACTCGATATACCCATTGGCACGGTGCGCAGCCGTCTGCATCGCGCGCGCAATCTGCTGAAGGAAAAACTCAGCGACTACGCCCGTAAGATGGGATACAAAAACACCTAAACCTATGTCGTGTTCATCTGAAAATCCGGTTGGTTCCGGAAAGTGCCGCGAAATGCTCCAGAAAATACTGGATGGCGATGCATCACCCGAAGAAAAACGCGAGTTTGAACATCACATGCTGGAATGCCTGCCCTGTTACCAGACGTATGAACTGGAGATGGCCATTCGGGCACTGCTGAAAAGCCGATGCAACGGGAATGGCGCTCCACCGGAACTCATCGAAAAAATCAAACAAAAAATCCAAACCATCCGGTAAACATGGCGGGAAAAGCGCTGATTTTTTCCGCACCTTCCGGGTCCGGGAAAACCACTATCGTAAAGCACTTGTTAAAAAATAATCCTGATTTAGGTTTTTCCATATCAGCCTCCACCCGCGACCGGCGCGGCCGGAATGAACAACATGGTGTGGACTACTACTTCCTCACACCCGAAGAATTCAAAAGGAAAATTGATAACAACGAATTTATTGAATGGGAAGAAGTGTACGAAGGGAATTACTACGGCACACTCAAGTCGGAGGTCGAGCGGATTTGGAAAGAAGGCAAGAATGTTATCTTCGATGTAGATGTAAAAGGCGGCTTGAACCTGAAAAAATATTTTGGGGATAAAGCACTTGCCGTTTTTGTTAAAGTTCCTTCCTTTGATATACTGGAGCAGCGACTGAAAGGACGTGGTACCGAAACACACGCCAGCCTTTCGCAACGCCTGTTTAAAGCCCGTTTTGAAATGACCTTTGCCGATCAGTTTGATGTGGTGCTGGTGAATGAAAACCTCGATCAGGCACTGGCCGAAGCACAGCGGCTTTATGATGAATTCAAAAAAAAATGATCATCTTAACAGGTGCTTAACATCTGTCCATGAAAATCGGTTTATTTTTTGGTTCGTTCAATCCGATCCACACCGGGCATATGATTATCGCCAACCTGATGGCCGAAACCACCGATTTGCAGAAAGTGTGGTTTGTGGTGAGTCCGCAAAATCCGTTAAAGCCGGCTAAATCTTTGTTACACGACTTTGACCGCTATGATATGGTACGTGCTGCAGTGTACGATAATTACAAACTCGAAGTGAGTGATGTGGAGTTTCACCTGCCCAGGCCCAGTTATACCATACACACACTCGTCCACCTGTCGGAAAAACATCCGGGTAAACAATTCAAAGTTATCATTGGCGAAGACAACCTGAACACCTTTTCGCGTTGGAAAAACTACCGCCAGATTCTTGACAACTACGGTTTGTATGTTTATCCGCGCATCTTACGCGAATCGCCTTCGCCCGAAGCTGAACTTATCCGTAATCACCCGAATGTAAAAATGGTACCTGCACCGCTCATCGGCATTTCGGCTACGTTTATCCGCGAGTGTGTAAAAAAAAATCAATCTATACGCTATCTCGTTCCGGATCCTGTTGAAGAAATAATCCGTACCCGGCATTTTTATCGTTAATTGTAACCTCACTGCATTTCGTGCTACTAACCTGTTTGTATGCTGCCTGTTCGCATCTTGCTTGCTTTGCTATCTGCACCGTTGCTGGCCGGAGGTATTAAAGGAACGGTACAAACACAAGATGGAGCCCCTCTTCCATGGGCTACCATCTATGTGAAGCAATTAGGGAGCGGCACGGCCGCCAATGAACAGGGATATTATGAAATCAGCCTTCCTCCGGGAAGGTACGACCTTATCTTCCAGCATTTAGGTTATGAAACCCAACAGCGACAGGTGGAAGTAAACGATGAGTTTACTGTACTTAACATACGCCTTAAGGAGCAGGTTATTGTGTTGCAAAATGTAACCGTAACGGCCGGCAATGAAGACCCTGCCTATACCATCATGCGCAAGGCTATTGCCAAAGCCAAGTACCATACCCAACAGATTGATAGCTTTTCTGCCCGCGTTTATATTAAAGGTTCCGGAAAACTGAAGGATTACCCCTGGCTGGCCAAAAAAGCTTTGGAAAAGGAGGGCATTAAAAAAAACCGGGTATTTGTTTCAGAAACAATAAGCGAAATTCACTACAAGCGACCCAATACATTCCGGGAAAAGGTAATTTCCATACGCAGCGATGGACGCGATAATAACACTTCACCCAATGCTTTTGTATTTGGCAGTTTTTATCAGCCGATGATTGCTGAAACGGTATCACCTCTGTCACCTGCGGCGTTTGCCTATTACAAATTTGAATATCAGGGCACATTTAAAGACCGGACCTACGATATCAGTAAAATCAAAGTAACTCCGCGTACGCGTGGCGATAATGTGGTGGAAGGCATGTTATACATTGTGGAAGACTGGTGGAGTATTCACAGCGTAGACTTCCGAACAACAAAACTGGGTATTCGTATTGATATTAAACAAATGTATGCGCCCGTTGACGACAAAGCCTGGCTGCCGGTATCTCAGCAATTTTTTATTACTGGTAAATTTTTCGGATTTGAGTTTGATTATACTTATCTGGCTACGGTAAGTAATTATCGTATTACACTTAATCCGGAACTGGCCGTAGAAAACATGGTGGTAATTGATGAAAAACTACAGGCCGAAAAAGCAAAGGAGGTGGAAAAGACGATGAGTAAAAAAACACAGTCGCTACAGCAACGGCTTGAGTCCGGCAATGAAATTACACGTAAAGAACTGAAAACCATTTTAAAAGAATACGAAAAACAGGAGCAAAAGCAGCAAAGCGACCCGACTGTGGTAGCAATTACCGAATTTAAAATTGATAGCGGAGCATACCGGAAAGACTCAGCGTTTTGGGCAATGGTTCGGCCTATTCCGCTTACCGATGAAGAAATAAAAGGCTACCGCACCACCGACAGCCTGGCGGTGGAAGAACGGAAAAAAGAAGAAGGCGATACACTGAGGCGATCGGAAAAGAATAAAATCGGTTTTCAGCCATGGGATGTTCTTACTGGTGACTATTATAAGCTGGGTAAACGCACTAGCCTGTGGATGGAGCCTTTGCAGATACTGTTTAACCCGGTTGAAGGTTTTGTTTTGCTTCAGCGAACCAACTGGGGTTATGCCCTGCACGACAGCTTGCGCACCCGGTTGAACTTCCGGCCTACTTTCCGTTATGCTTTCGCAAGGAACGCGCTGAGTGGTACGTTGCGCATGCAGGTGCGTAACCGCCTGGGGCGCATCCAGCTGGAGGGAGGGAGGTACGTGCAGCAGTTTAATCCGGATGAGCCCATTCTACCAGCTATTAACACCCTCACCTCGTTATGGGCCATGAACAACTTCATGAAAATATATGAGCATGACTTTATAACACTCAATGCTCAGCGTGTACTCACACCGCGTTTGCGCTTTGGCATGTCAATGTCGTATGCCCGGCGCAGGGAATTATTCAACATTACCAACTACACCTGGAGCAGAAAAAGAAACACCGAAGGCTATGCGCCCAACGCCCCCGAAAACCTGGAACTGGAGAACACCGGTTTTCCTGAACATTACGCGTTAATAGGCTCAGCATCCGTTACGTTCCGTCCCTGGTTGAAATACCGAATCCGGAATGGAAGGAGGTACCCCATCGAGAGCTCATCCCCGGATTTTAGCTTCCGATATGATCAGGGATTTCCGGCTTTGCAGAGCCGGATAAACTTTAACCGTGCGGAAGCAGGTTACCGTCACACCTTCAACATAGGTGTGCGCGGTGACCTGCGTGTGCAGATACAGGCCGGAAAATTTTTTAATACCGACAGCATGGCATTTATGGATTACCGCCACTTCATGGGTAATCTTACGCCATTGGCCACAACCGATCCCATCGGCAGTTTCCGCTTGCTGGACTACTATCGCCACAGCACATCTAGGGAATACCTTGTTGCCAACTTCAACTATCAATTCAGAAAGTTCCTGGTTTCATCCATTTATGAAGTGCACCTGATGGGTATCCGCGAGAGCGTGTTTATCAATTACCTCGGCACGCCTACCTCGCAGAACTACGTTGAGCTGGGTTATGCCATTAACGGTATACTCCGGCTGTTCCGCATCGAGGCGGCAGCGGCTTTTCAAAACGGCTCTTACAAAACTTACGGTTTTCGCATTGGCATAGCCTCCAGCATAACTGCCCGGTTTTCCGACATGTGATTTTCTTAACTTCACCGCATGGTTCTTTCGGTGGAGGATTTTCTGAAGCTGCGCAACGAATTACCGGTGATTGATGTTCGCTCAGAAGGCGAGTACGATGCTGGCCATATACCGAATACTGTAAACATCCCATTACTGAACAATGAACAGCGGGCTATTGTCGGCCTGACCTATAAACAGCATGGCCGGCAGGAGGCTATTCGCACGGGCTTCCGGCTGGTTGGCCCCGGACTCGCTCAGCTCATGGAACAAGCTGAAGCAGTAGCCGGCAGCAGGCGTGAACTGATTGTACATTGCTGGCGAGGCGGCATGCGCTCGGATTATTTCAGCCGTTTTGCCGAAATGGCGCTCGTCAGGTGTCATACACTTAAAGGTGGCTATAAGGCTTACCGCAGACATGCACAGGAGTATTTTGCAAAAAGCTGGAAACTTAAAATTTTGGGTGGTTATACCGGCTCCGGAAAAACCGAAATCCTGAAAGCTCTGAAACAACAGGGTGAACAGGTAATTGACCTGGAAGCCTTGGCCCGGCATAAAGGATCGGTGTTTGGCGGACTGATGATGCCTCCACAGCCTACATCAGAACAGTTTGAAAATGATTTATTTGAAGAACTATTGAAACTGGATGAGCATCGTAACATTTGGGTGGAAGATGAATCCATAGCTATAGGAAAGGTTTTTCTTCCGCAGGTTTTCTGGAAAAGAATGAACGAATGCGAAGTGATTGAACTGAATGCGGATAAATCCGTTCGGGTTCATCGGCTTGTTAAAGAATATGCCCAGGCCGATCCAAACCAATTTCTGATAGCCCTTGAAAAAATAATCACACGCCTGGGTAATCAGCACTATCAGTGTGCAAGAAATTTTGTAGTGGAAGGAAAATGGACGGAAGCCATTGACTGCATACTAACCTATTACGATAAAGCTTATCGCAATGGTTTAATCAGAAAGCAACAACGCATTCAGCATAAAATAGCCTGGGATGGAAAAAATTCAGAACAAACCGCAAAGGCAATCATGGATCTGTACAAAGAGAACATAATCACATGACCACCGTTAATCTTACTGAATATGCACATGGTGCGGGCTGCGGTTGTAAGATTGCTCCGGCCACGCTGGAAAACATCCTGAAGCAAACGCCTCAGCATACGGTTTTTTCCGGACTGATGGTAGGCAATGAGACCCGCGATGACGCGGCTGTTTTTGCTTTGGATGATAAAAACTGCATTATCAGCACCACAGATTTTTTCATGCCGATTGTTGATGATGCTTTTACCTTTGGCGCCATTGCTGCTGCCAATGCGTTGAGTGATATATATGCCATGGGAGGGAAGCCCTTGCTGGCACTTGCTGTGCTGGGTTGGCCGGTTGATAAACTTCCGGCCGCAGTGGCTTCACAAGTGTTGGAAGGCGCACGAAAAGTATGTGAAGAAGCCGGCATTCCTTTAGCCGGCGGGCATAGCATTGACTGTGTTGAACCCTTCTTCGGATTGGCTGCTACCGGGATGGTTAAAAGAGAAAATCTGAAACGAAACAACACGGCCCAACCCGGTGATTTGATTTACCTGACAAAGCCCTTAGGCAGCGGTATCCTGACCACTGCGGCCAAGCGAAAGCAGGTGGAGGAAGCCGATCTGCAGGAAGCCATCCGGTGGATGACGCAACTGAACAGCATCGGTGAAAAACTGGGCGAACTGCCCTACGTTACCGCATTAACAGATGTAACCGGATTTGGGCTGCTCGGTCATTTACTGGAAGTGTGTGAGGGAAGTAACACTTCTGCCGATATTTTTTATGATAGAGTACCTCTGATGAACAACCTCACGCAATACACTTCGCGTATGATTTACCCCGACAACACCATGCGCAACTGGCAGAGCTATGAAAAAAAGGTTAGTGGGATTGGCACGGAGTCTTTACTTACTCTGTGTGATCCACAAACGAACGGAGGGCTGTTGGTTTGTGTACAAAATAATTCTCAAAAAATTTTTGAAAGGATGATGATCGACCAAAACCTTACGGCTTATTCCATTGGTTCCATGAATGAAAACAGGGAAAATGTTATTCGCATTTTGAATGGTTGAAGACCTGGAAGATATCATTCATTTGTTATATCACGCCTCCAGTCAAAAACTGGCATGCCGCATACAATTGGATGGCGAACCCTTTCCACGTATCGTCCATCCTTATGGAATTTTCCGAACACCGCGTAACCGAATCATGCTGGTCGTCTGGCAGGAGCGCGGCTACACCAAAGCAGGAGCAACAGCAGGATATCGGAACCTGGATGTCAGAAAACTAATCAGTGTTGAAGCGCTGGAAGAACATTTTTCCAAACAACCCGATTTCAACCCTTCCGACAGCCAGTATGCCGAGTGGGTATATCATATTTAATTCTGACGGCTCACCAATACGGTATAAGAGCTTACGTTTCCGTTGCGGTCGTACGATTCCGATTTAACCATTCCTGTTTTTTCGGCAATCCATTCGGTTGTGGTAAAGTTCAGGTTCATGTTAATGCCCATCTGCATTTGTGTGCTCGACCTGCTGGTGATTTTCCAACACTCGAATGTGCCTGCCGGCGTGGTAATGGTTTCTTTACCGGCTACTTTGCGGTCGGTAATGTTTACGGTTATCTTCATGGGCATGGGACTGCCCACCGCAGTCATGGTTACCGAACCGTTTTTCAGTGACTGACCGGCAGAAAGTTTGGATGGCAACTCCAGATTTTCGGTTTCAAATTTCAGTTCATACGACTCAAAAGCTTTTTGCTGATCCTGCGGAATAAATCTGCGCATATCCATGTAAAATGTTCCGTTTTCACATCGCACTTCCAGGTCGGCCTCGGTAAGCTTCTTTCCTTTGTCGTTATACATCACGGAATTTATCGTGGCCT
Organism: Cyclobacteriaceae bacterium; assembly: GCA_025055435.1. GTDB lineage: Bacteria > Bacteroidota > Bacteroidia > Cytophagales > Cyclobacteriaceae > UBA2336. The sequence goes on from JANWWN010000003.1 coordinate 57,012, forward strand.
TGTAACCATTTGAGGCGCTCTGATAAGACGTGACCTTTTGTTCGTTTTTCCCAACCGACTTTCCTTTAGCATTAAAACTTTCGTATGTCCAGGAGCTTCCTTCTTTTATAACATAATAATCATTGCACTGGGCAGCGGCTGTGGTGGAAAAAACTGCGGCAACAATAAAAAGAAGTACATGTTTCATGGCATGAGAGGGTTAAACTGTTCTAAATAACTCAAAATTTATCTTAGTACCAAGTTAGTTTCGTTGTGTTCCCTCTACTTCCATGATTAAATCTTTCCCATAAGCCATGGCCGGTGTTTGAAAACCGGCTTTGAAGTTTTGGTTAATAATTTTTGATGCAACTAACACACTGGTTTTGGCTGTAAGTACATAGCCGTTCAATGTTTCCAACCGTGCCTCGACTGTAAGGCCATGGTCATTCCATACTTTTCCCCACAGATAGCTTTTACCTTCCCGGATGCGTTCCGCTGCAGGACCTGCTTTTTTATCGGCCTGCCGGAGAAGATAGCTTTTTACTATGCGCATCCTGAGTAAACTGTTCAGATATCGGGATAGTCTGGCCCACTTAATTATTTTCGGACTTACACCGGCATATATTTCAATATTCGGAATACTGGTGCTGAACCAGGCTGTTGAAACATCGCCCCAAGGAATACACATCGTCATCTGCCGGAAGGCGCCAAAGTCAACTTCCATTGTTTTGTCGCCCGGCCATACGTCAACCAGCTTTCCATCTTTTCTTACTTTGCCCGGATGGCCTACTCCTTCAATCATGCTTTTGCGTGTGCCGCGTGAGATGCCGCCTTTCAGCGCGGTGAATGCCAGTTGCAGGTGTGTGGCATCGGGAAGTTTGTTTTTGAGATGAACCGCCAGACAGTCAGACGGTACCACATCAAAACCGGTTCCCGGCATAATCATGATATTGCGCTTAGTGGCCTCATCGTGGAGTTGCGCCAGTTGTTCAAAAACATCATACTCGCCGGTAATGTCGGTGTAGTGTACACCCGTATCAAGACATGCCTTTACCATTTCCCGGGCGGTATGACGAAACGGGCCGGCACAATGGATAACCACCGAGGTTTTACTAAGTAAATGCCTTAGTGCTTTACTGTCATTTATCTCGCACACTTCAAAGGGATAGCCGGTCTGACGGCTTTGTTCGGCCAGTTGTGCTGCGTTCCGGCCACTCAGAATAACATTCAGGTTTTGTTTCCGGCATTCCTCAGTAATCAGGCGCCCGGTATAACCGTAAGATCCGTAGATCAGAATTGTTTTCATGAAACAGACTTTGCATTATATCGGCTTAATTTGGGTAGCAGCCTTCTATATTCGGCCTCCCTGCCTGCTATCCAATAGGTTTTAAAAAAGCTTCCGGTCAAGAATCCGATCAAAGCACCTCCAAAAGCACTAAGTATTCCGGTCCCGGCGGCCCTTCCTATCTGATTTATGTTGCCGTTATGGCCGTTATCATATTCTGCCCAGCCGGCTCCAAACCCAACAACAAAACCAATTGCTGCTCCATAAAATGCATTTCGTGTAGAAGCATTGCTCTTGCGGACATTAATTCGCTGGATTTCCTGAGGATGATAATGTACAATTTGCGAGGTATCAGACAGAAGGCGCAATGTTAAACCATTTGAATCGGCATGTACCCACCGGGTGTACACCTGATCACCGCTTTGAAGAAATACATGAGCTATAAAAAATGGCGTTGCTTTAGGTGACTGAGCGCTTACCTGCAAAGTACACAACGCGGTGATCAGGGCCACGAGGGCTTTCATGGAAGGTTGCTGCTGCGCTCGACTTCGGTAATAAAATAGCGCGTTTCACCGCGCCAGGGTACTTTAATGTACCTTTTCACGAAATGAAGATTGACACGTTCGCCCGACAAAGCCACTTCTTCCAGTTCCGTTATGACTTTTGTGTTACTTTTTTCAACCGAAAAATCAAATGTTTCGGCAATCGGACTGGTATTTTTCAGGGCGCCAAATGACTCCAGGCTAAGCTTGCCTTCGTAAGTTTTGAAAACGAATCCTTTCTGCGTAATGCGCAAAACTTTGCCGGCCATTACGCCGCGTTCGTAAACACCAAAATACAGGAATGCCATAAACGACAGCCCGACTACCAAAAGCACAATCAGTAACCTTTTTAAAAATCGGGTTATGGCCTTTTTAACTCGACCGGTAAAAGAGGTCTGTTCCATTAAACGGTCATAATTTCGGATTCTTTTTTCTTCATCAGTGCATCAATTTTTGCGATGAACTCATCGGTAAGCTTTTGCACGCGTGCTTCTGCATCTTTTATATCATCTTCCGAAACGCCTTTAATCTTTTTCAGATGTTCATTGGTTTCCTTGCGGATGTTACGAATGCTCACGCGTCCGTGCTCGCACTCCTGATGCACCTGCTTAACCAGTTGCTTTCTGCGTTCTTCGGTAAGCATCGGAATGTTGACGATAACCTGCTGCCCGTCATTTTGCGGATTCAGCCCAAGGTTGGCATCGCGTATGGCTTTTTCAATTTCAGGAATCAGATTCTTTTCCCAAGGCTTGATGAAGATGGTGCGGGCATCGGGCGTGGTCATGGATGACACCTGGTTGAGGGGCGTCATTGTTCCATAGTAAGAAACCTGAACACCATCGAGCATGGACGGACTGGCCTTACCAGCCCGTATTTTTACCAATTCATTTGTAACATGATTCAGCGACTTGGTCATGTGGTCGCGGGCTTCTTCAATGTACAATTCAATTTCTTCCATGATGTGAAATTAAAATTTTCTGATTTCAGGAGATTAATGTTCCGGCTTCTTCGCCTTTGGCTACACGAAGCAGGTTTCCTTTCTTGTTCATGTCGAAAACAATAATCGGCAGCTTGTTTTCCATGCAAAGGGTGAAAGCCGTCATATCCATAATGCTCAGATTTTTTTCATAGGCTTCCAGGAAAGTGAGCTGGGAATAGCGTACGGCATCGGTAAATTTTTCAGGGTCTTTATTATACACACCGTCCACCCGCGTGCCTTTCAGCACTACTTCGGCCTGTATTTCGATGGCCCGTAGGCTGGCCGTTGAGTCGGTTGTGAAATATGGGTTGCCGATGCCTGCGCCAAAAATAACGATACGTCCTTTTTCCAGGTGGCGGATGGCTCTGCGCCGGATGAATGGCTCGCATACCTGTTCCATTTTTATGCCCGACATCAATCGCGTGTACAGGCCGTGGCGTTCCAATGCGCTTTGCAGTGCCATTCCGTTTATTACCGTGGCCAGCATGCCCATGTAGTCGCCCTGAACGCGGTCAATGCCCAGCCACTCGGCTTCATCGCCCCGGAATATGTTACCGCCGCCTATAACAATGGCCAGCTCAACACCCAGTTCCTTAACCTGCTTGATTTCTTCTGCGTATTGTTCCAGCACTTCGCGGTCAATATGATGGTTCTTACTCTTACCCTGCAACGCTTCGCCACTGAGTTTCAACAGAATGCGCTTATACTTCATGCAATAAGTTTTGAAAACCGCGTAAATATAGCCATTCGCAGCGGTTCGAAAGTCGAAGTTTCTGGAGGCTTGTTGTTGGTTCAGAGATGAATCATGTAAATTTGCCGCGTTAGGGGTGCCTTAATACTACGGGCTGAGATCATACCCATTGAACCTGATGCCGGTAATGCGGCCGAAGGGAATTAGGCAAGGTAAACTTGTAAGCAGGGCGCAGTCCCCTCTGCACCTGCGGGTTTAACTTCTTAAAATCTATGTTTAAAAGATGGCTTGTGGCAGTATGCCTTCTGCTGCCCTTTGTGTTGCCGGGCCAGTCCCGGTTGGAAGGCTTCGTGCGTGATGCACGCTCTCAACAACCGTTACCGGGCGCAACGGTGCAACTGGTTGCTTCCGGAAAAGTTGCCATTACCGATGAGCGCGGTTTTTTTGTGTTTACCGGTGTAAATGAAAACCGACTTACGGCCGAGGTGCGTTTTGTCGGGTATCGTACCAGGCGTGTTGAACTGGTTTCAGGCGAAAACAACCTGGTTGAACTGGAAGAAGGAATCTCCTTTACCGATGAAGTGCTGGTAACCGCCACGCGTGCATCCGAAAAAACACCAACCACCTTTACATCGGTTGACCGTACTACTTTGCGCAAGCAGAATTTCGGGCAGGATATGCCTTTGTTACTCAACTGGACACCATCGGTAGTAACGACTTCCGATGCAGGCAACGGCGTTGGCTACACGTATATTAATATCCGCGGAAGCGATGCCACGCGTATAAACGTAACACTCAATGGCATACCGTACAATGACAGCGAGTCACAGGGTGTTTTCTGGGTAGATATCCCCGATATCGCATCATCAACCCAGAACATACAGATTCAACGGGGAGTGGGCACTTCCACTAACGGACCGGGTGCATTTGGCGCCACCATTAACCTGCAGACGCTTTCGCAAACACAAGATCCATATGCAGAAGTCATTCAGTCAGCCGGCTCGTTTAATACCTGGCGCACAACTGCCGGTTTTGGTACCGGCTTATTGAGTAACCACTGGACCATCGATGGGCGATTCTCAAAGATTTCATCCGATGGATTTATTGACCGCGCCACATCCGATTTGCAGTCATATTATTTTTCTGCCGGATACAATACAAAGCGAACCATGGTGAAGGCCATTGTATTTGGCGGGCACGAGCGCACCTATCAAAGCTGGTATGGTGTTCCGGAGTCGCGACTTCGCAATGACACGACAGCCATGTTAATTACTGCCGCCAATGAAGGATGGAATGAAGAGCAAACCCAGCACCTGTTGCAGTCCAACAGCCGGACGTTCAACATCTATACTTACAAAGATCAGGTAGATGATTATGCGCAGGATCACTACCAGCTTCATACTTCACATCGTTTTTCGGATAAGATGACTGGCAACGTAGCCCTCCATTATACCTACGGTCGGGGATATTACGAGGAATTCCGTGACCGCGACCGGCTGAGCCGCTACGGTTTACCGAATATAACGATTGGCGACTCGGTTATTAGTCGCTCGGACATCATCCGCAGGCGTTGGCTGGATAATGATTTTTACGGGCTTACCTATTCGTTGCAATATGAGCACAACAAATTATCGCTCACCTGGGGCGGTGCCTGGAATCGTTACGACGGTCGTCATTTTGGCGAAATCATCTGGGCACAGGTAACACAGGTTCCGAAAGATTATCGCTACTACTTCAGCGATGCGGTTAAAACGGATTTCAATACCTACCTGAAAGCTAACTGGCAGGTGGCCGACCGCCTGAATTTATATGGCGATGTGCAGGTTCGGACCATAGGTTATCGCACAGCCGGCAACGACAACCGCCAAAACACTTTTGATGTGGATGTGAATTATGTATTCTTCAACCCGAAAGCCGGGCTTACCTATCAGCTAAAGCCAAATGAGCAGATTTACGTATCGTATGCCGTTGCCAACCGCGAGCCGGTGCGCAAGGATTTCATTGATAATCCTTTTAACCAGTGGCCGCGTCCCGAACGCCTGGGTAACCTGGAAGCCGGATACCGGATACAACGCGACCGGTATCTGTTCAATGCCAACGTGTATTGGATGGATTATAAAGATCAACTTGTGCTTACCGGAGAGCTTAATGATGTTGGTGCTGCCATCCGCACCAATGTGGATCGCAGCTATCGCGCAGGTATTGAACTTGATTTTACCGGAAAGCTTTCCGAAAAACTTACCTGGAGCGGTAACCTAACCCTGAGCCGGAACAAAATCAGGGAGTTTACGGAAATCCTCTACGATTATGGCGATAACTGGGAGTTTGACCCGCCGCAGGAAGTAAGGCGTACCTTCCGAAACACCAATATTGCCATGTCGCCCGGCGTCATTGGTGGATCGGTGCTGGCCTATGCACCCCGATCCGGAGCCGAAATTGCACTGCTTACCAAGTATGTAGGGCGGCAATTCCTGGATAACACATCGAATAAAGCCCGTTCGATTGATGATTACCTGACAAACGATTTACGCCTGAGCTATACTTTTAAAGTCGCACGTATGCAGGAAATAAATTTCTCGTTCCTGCTCAACAACCTCTTCAACATTGAATACGAATCGAACGGATATACGTGGGGCTATCGGGGAGGAGGCGTGGAGTTTCGTGAAAATTATTTCTACCCGCAGGCCGGCAGGCATTACATGGCCATGATGCGGATACGGTTTTAACCGGTTAATGGAGAAAGTGTTTAAAAGATAAAGCGGGCCGAGCCCGCTTTATTTTTTTACTCCTTTTTAGCTGCTTTTGGCTTTTTAACTTTCAGCAGCAGATGATCGGCTTTACCATCGTGGTCGGCTATGATGGTGCCGCCTTCTTCAATTTCGCCTTTCAGTATTTCTTCGGCTACCGGGTCTTCCAGGTATTTGGTGATGGCGCGATGCAACGGCCTTGCGCCGAATTGTTGGTCATATCCTTTTTCAGCCAGGAAGTCTTTGGCCTTATCGGTTAGCTCAACTGTATAGCCCAATGCGTTAATGCGGGCAAATACTTTTTTCAGCGTAAGCTCAATAATCTGGTGGATGTGTTCACGCTTCAGCGAGTTGAATACAATCACATCGTCCAGACGGTTAAGGAACTCCGGACTGAATGCTTTTTTCAACGCATTCTGAATAGTTGCCTTCATCAGCTCTTCTTCGCTTTCGCGTTTGGCGGCTGTTGAGAAACCGATACCTGTTCCGAAGTCTTTCAGGTCGCGCACACCGATGTTGGAGGTCATGATGATGATGGTGTTGCGGAAGTCCACCCTGCGGCCCAGGCCATCGGTAAGGATGCCGTCATCCAGAACCTGCAGCAGAATATTGAACACATCGGGGTGGGCCTTTTCAATTTCATCCAATAAAACTACCGAATAAGGCTTTCTTCTCACTTTTTCAGTCAGCTGACCACCTTCTTCATAGCCCACATAACCCGGAGGAGCACCCACCAGCCGCGATACGGAAAACTTCTCCATGTATTCGCTCATGTCTATGCGGATGAGCGCATCTTCCTTATCGAACAGATAGGTGGCCAGTACTTTGGCCAGTTCGGTTTTACCAACCCCGGTAGGGCCCAGGAAGATAAATGAACCGATGGGTTTACGCGGGTCCTTTAAACCTACACGCGTACGCTGGATGGCTTTGGTTAATTTCTTTATGGCTTCTTCCTGACCAATGACCTTGGCGCTCAATTCCTCGGCCATACCCAGGAGTTTGTTGCTTTCTTTCTGAGCTATTCGATTGGTGGGTATGCCCGTCATCATGGCGATTACATCGGCCACGTTTTCTTCGTTGACCACGTATTTTTCCGTACGGGTTTTTTCTTCCCAGCGCGCCTTAGCCAGTTCAAGCTGCTCAAGCAGTTTCTTTTCTTTATCGCGAAGCTGAGCGGCCTCTTCATATTTCTGGCTTTTCACCACGCGGTTCTTTTCCTTCTTCACTTCCTCGATGGCTTCTTCCAGTTTAAGTATTTCATCGGGAACGTGAATGTTGTTGATGTGCACGCGGGCCCCGGCTTCATCCATTACGTCAATGGCCTTATCGGGAAGGAAACGGTCGCTGATGTAGCGGTCGGAAAGCCGCACACAGGCCTCAATGGCTTCTTTGGTATAGATAACGTGATGGTGTTCTTCGTATTTGTCTTTGATATTTTCCAGTATCTGCAAGGTTTCCTCAGGCGTAGTGGAATCAACCATTACCATCTGGAAACGGCGGGCCAGCGCCCCGTCTTTTTCAATGTATTGGCGGTATTCATCTAAGGTGGTAGCACCGATGCACTGAATCTCACCGCGTGCCAAAGCCGGTTTAAACATGTTGGAAGCATCGAGTGAACCGGAAGCACCACCGGCACCTACAATGGTATGAAGTTCATCAATGAACAGGATGACATCCGGAGATTTTTCCAGTTCGTTCATCACCGCTTTCATGCGTTCCTCAAACTGGCCGCGATATTTGGTGCCGGCAACCAGTGAAGCCAGGTCGAGCGTAACCACACGTTTGCCAAAGAGAACGCGTGATACTTTTTTCTGAACGATGCGCAGGGCCAGTCCTTCGGCTATGGCAGTTTTACCTACGCCCGGTTCCCCAATTAATATCGGGTTGTTTTTCTTTCTGCGGCTGAGTATTTGTGCAACGCGCTCAATTTCTTTTTCACGACCCACGATCGGGTCGAGCTTGCCTTCTTCGGCCAGGCGAGTAAGGTCGCGGCCGAAGTTATCCAAAACCGGCGTGCGCGATTTCTCCGTGCCTTTTTTTTCTTTTCCGGCTGAACTGCTTCCTGCTCCGAAAAGGCGCGATGAATCTTCATCGGGGTCATCGGTGTCCGAAGCATTCTGCGGACCTTCGTGCTGGTATTCCAGCATTTCCTTTACGGTTTCGTAGTTTACATCATAGCGGGCCAGCAGTTGCGAGGCCAGGTTATCGGCATCGCGTAATATGGAAAGCAGCAAATGTTCGGTGCCGATAAGCTGTGCTTTAAAAATCTTGGCCTCCAGATAAGTTATTTTCAGAACTTTCTCCGATGCTTTAGTCAACGGAATGTTGGCCAGATTTTTTATTTGATGTGTAGCTGTGCCCTTGGAGATGCGTTCAATTTCTGCGCGCAGTTCGTTCAGCGGAACGCCCAGTTTCTTCAACACACTTACGGCTACGCCTTCACCCTCGCGAATCAGGCCCAGCAACAAATGTTCCGTACCGATATAATCATGTCCCAGCCTGAGTGCCTCTTCGCGGCTCAGACTGATGACTTCTTTTACGCGGTTTGAGAATTTTGCCTCCATACGGTGCGTCAAATTATCGTAAATGTAAAACTTTTTTTAGTCCGTTATTTAACCGGCTGCCACTGCAAGTAAAAATGACTCTACGTGAAAACGTTAAGCCCTTTTAATTTGTTCGGCTGGCCGTTGCGGTTTGTGTAAGCAACCGCAGCGCATCCGGCCCGGTACAGCTTAGCAGGTCAATAACGCTCATATTTTCCATAAAATCCGTACCAAACACTTGCCGGTAACGGATTTGTGCGATTAAACTGCCATTTGGTTTCTTTTTGGGATGAATCTGATTACGCAGGTCGGTTACGGAAGGCCCGTAATCGGACTGAAAGGCAGAGGTTTCGCGTAACCTGACATTTGCTTTTAAGCCGGACAGGCAGACCTGCAGTAAATTCATGTTCAGGTCGTAAAGATAGGTGTATCTTTTAGACAAGTTCCGGTGTAACTCATCTTCATAGTATTCAAAGAAAGGCGATAAGCGATAAGCCGATGTTACTGTGCGCCAGTGGTTATTTAACCATTTCTGAGCATAATCAATTTTGACCTGATGCACCGGAACTTTTCCGTGTGCATTTACCGGAACAATAAGGCGGTGTAAGCCGTGAGCTGCGCGGATATGACATCGGTTGCGGTAGGACTGTTTTTCGTAGTGTTCATATTTTTCGATGATTACTTCATCGTATTGAAGTATGTGCGCAAACCATGCAATGCATGGCAGATAGTGCAGTTCGATGACACATCGGTTATTCATCACCAGTTTACAGGTCCCAATCCAATGCGAACAATTTCAATTTCATCCGAAGTGCAGTTCACTACCGTTGACGGAATGTTACCGCCGGCACCTGCATCAATTACCAAATCAACCTGATGCATGTATTGCTGATGAATTTCTTCCGGATCGGTGGTGTATTCCTGAATCACATCTTCCGATTTGATGGAGGCATTGATCAGCGGATTGCCCAGCTCCTGTACCAGCAAGAGCGGTATCCGGTGGTCGGGAATACGGATGCCCACTGTTTTTTTATTGGTTCCGAGAATTTTGGGAACGGCCGATGAGGATTCAAAAATAAATGTGTAAGGACCGGGCAGAACTTTTTTCATGATTTTAAAGATAGATGTGTCCATCCGCCTGACATATTTTGATACCTCGCTGATGTTGTGACAAATAAATGACAGATCCAGTTTTTCAGGTTTTATCTGCCGCACCTTGCACAATCGTTCAATGGCTTTCCGGTTCATCAGATCGCAACCCAGCCCATAAACCGTGTCGGTGGGATAGATAATCAAACCGCCATCGCGGAGACATTCCACTACACGGTTAATCTTTCGCATTTCAGGATTCAGCGGATGAATACGAAGCAGCTCGGCAGGCATGGTGCAATATTAGAATTTTCTTTACGTATGCTTCGGAGCCGGGTAAGAAAACCATCTCGGCCGGTTTTTTGTATTTTTGAAAATTACGTTGCGGTATGAAAGGCTTTCGCAGACTGGCACTGTTTCTCTTATTTTCTGTTTTATTGATCACCTTCGTTTTTTACTTCTATCAGATATGTTATACACCCAACATACTGGTAGGCAAGGAACCACGCGAGTTGATTATTCCCGATTCGGCAACATTTAAAACCGTTCAGCAAATTTTACATGAGGGCGGATATGTACAGGATTTGATTTCATTCAGTTTTCTGGCCCGACTCATGGGATACGATAAACAGATTAAACCCGGCCGCTATGTTCTAAGGGCCAACATGAATAACCTGGAGGCCATTCGCTACCTGCGCCTGGGCAGACAGGAACCGGTGATGATAACCTTTAATAATGTGAGGTTGATTCCGGAGCTGGCAAAAAAAATTACCCGCAATATTGCCATGACACCCGCGGCATTTGAAGCTGCACTGATTCAGTTTGCCATGACCAATTCGTACGGATTCAATAAAGACAACGTGCTGGCTATGTTTATTCCCAACACTTATGAAGTGTATTACGATGTGAGTCCGGAGGGTTTGATTGAGCGCATGTATGAGGAGTACCGGAAATTCTGGAATGAAGAGCGAATGGATAAAGCCAAGGCTTTGGGCCTGACGCCGGTTGAGGTTTCCATCCTTGCTTCCATTGTTCAGGCCGAAACAGTAAAACGCGAAGAGGCACCGGTAATCGCCGGCTTGTATATAAACCGGTTGAAGAAAGATATGTTGCTGCAGGCTGACCCGACCCTGGTGTATGCATGGGGCGATTTTTCACTGAAACGTGTACTGAACCAGCATAAAGAAATCGACTCACCTTATAACACCTACAAATACAAAGGTCTTCCGCCCGGGCCCATTAACATGCCGGAGATTTATTTTATTGATGCCGTGCTGAATCATAAGCCCAGCAACTATCTGTATATGTGCGCCCGCGAAGACTTTTCCGGCTATCATAACTTTGCAGCTACGTTAACGGAGCATAACCGGAATGCGGCACGCTACCAGCAGGCGCTGACGCGCGAACAGCGCAAGGCCCGTTTGTTAAATAAAAAAATGTAATGTATCAGGCAGAAACTTTTGTTCGGGTGCGCTATGGCGAGACCGATCAGATGGGTTACGTTTATTACGGTTACTACGCCATGTATTATGAAGTTGCACGCGTAGAAGCTTTACGCAAGCTGGGCCTGACGTATAAATCGCTTGAAGCGATGGGCATTATTATGCCGGTGCTGGAGAACCATTCTTACTTTCTAGCTCCGGGGCGCTACGATGAACAGTTGCGCATTGTTACCACAATCCGGCAAAAGCCCACAGTGCGCATACGATTTGATTATGATATTTTTAATGAAGCCAATGAATTAATCAATCGCGGTGAAACCCTGTTGGCTTTTATTGACCGGAAAAGCGGAAGGCCTACCCGGCCACCGCAGGTTATGATGGAGGTACTTAAACCTTACTTTGCGTGAAGTTCAGGTACAAACGGTATTTCTTCGCATGGACACCTTCCCGGTTTTTGATTAACCGTGCCAGGGAAATCCGGTTTAAAAAATGGAACAATGTTTCCCTGTACACCATTATAAAATTATTTATCCGAAATCTTACCGAAGACGAAATCATCGGACGGGCAAATAGTGTTGCATTTAATTTCACATTAGCGATTTTTCCGGCCATTATTTTTTTGTTTACGCTCATTCCCTATGTATCGATTGTTGTACCCGAAGTAAATGCCGAGAGCATCATGGTCTTTCTGGAGAGTATGATGCCACCCAACATGTACGATGTGGTGGCATCCACCATTCAGGATATTGTAAGTAACCAGCGGGGAGGCCTTCTTACTTTTGGTTTTCTTTTCTCCATGTATTTGTCCACCAACGGAATGATGGCGCTGATGAGTGCGTTTAATGCTGTGTATAAAACCGATGACCGCCGCGGAGCTTTTAAAATGCGACTCATTGCCACGGCTTTAACGCTCAACCTCGCATTTGTTCTGTTTCTGGCAATCATTCTGCTGGTAGTTGGTCAACTGGTTCTGGATTACCTGATGAGTCACCTGAACGAATTTGAATGGCTTACCGATGCCAATGTATGGCTGCTGCTGTTACTGCGCTTTGCCGTTATTTTCATCGTGTTTTTTCTTGCCGTATCCACCATCTATTATTTTGGTCCCGCTATCCATTACAACTGGCGGTTCTTTTCCATTGGTTCATTGCTGGCTACTATTTTTATCCTGGCCATATCGTATGGCTTTTCCTATTATGTAACCCATTTCGGAACTTATAACAAGGTATATGGCTCCATTGGCGTTCTTATTGCCCTGATGATATGGATTCAGTTGATCACCATCGTACTGCTGGTAGGTTATGAATTGAATGCCAGCATTCACGATGCAGCCCGCATGCAGGCACTGTGGCACGGCAAGCGATTCAGGAAAAAAGATAGCTGAGTCAGGGTTTTTTACCCAGTTTTTTTAACAATCGGGTGTGCAGCTTCAGCGCCTTTCTGAATGAGGGCAGCGATCGGTACGGCAGGTTAAACTCACGTGCAGTTTGTTCAACAATAGGGGCTATGTTGCGATAATGCACATGACAAATATTGGGAAAGAGGTGGTGCTCAATCTGATAATTTAATCCACCTACAAACCACGAAAACAACTTGCGATCGGGCGCAAAATTCGTGGTCGTATGCAGTTGATGAACAGCCCAAGAGTTTTCCAGTCGCCCGTTTGCATCCGGTTCGGGATACTCTGTTCCTTCGGCCACGTGAGCCGGCTGAAAAATTACCGACAACATAAAACCTGCCACAGCGTGCATCAGCAAAAAGCCACACAATACTTCCCATATGGAGAAGGGCAACAGCCAGGCAGGTAAAACGATGATGTAAAAAAGATAAGTTAATTTGGTAAGGATGAGGATAATCCACTCATGCGCAGCATCTGTGTTTTGTTTTTCCAATAATCCTTCGCGGTGATATTTTTTTAGTCGTGAGAAATCTTTAACAAAAACCCAGGCCAGGGTAAGCAGGCAATATAAAAACCAGGCATAAATGTACTGGAAACGGTGTGCGGGTTTCCAGGCCGAACCGGGAGCAAGACGTAACACGCCGCGCGGGCTGATATCTTCATCGGCTTCGTGAACGTTGGTATAGGTATGGTGCAATACATTGTGTTGAACTTTCCAGTTGGTGGCATGGCCGCCAATCAGATTGAGGGAGTAACCCAACAATGTATTTACCCAAGACTTCCTGGAATAAGCCCCGTGATTGGCATCGTGCATTACCGATAGACCTATGCCGGCTAATCCGATGCCCATGACAAAATAAGAAAGCAACAAGGTTGTTAAGGAGGTAATTACACCTGACATAATTGCAACATAAGGCGCCAGGTAGAGCAAAAACATAAAAACCGTCTTAAGCACCATTTCGCTGTTAGCGGTGCGTGGCAGCTCATTTTCCCTGAAGTATCGGTTAATGCGCAGGTTAAGCGTGGTGAAAAAGTCTTTGTGCGTTGCAGCAAAAGACAATGATTTGATATGATTCATACGTAAGCAAACGATTATGTGCCTGCTGCTTTAGCAGTAAGCACATTTATCAAATGTATGAAATATCAGAGTGGATATGCTGATGCCGGGAAATTAATTTTTAAATGGTACGAACAGCAGTTAGGTTAGACGGGCAATAACCGTCTTTCCGGCTGTTGTTTTATCACCGGGCTTTACAAGTACTTCAGCATGCAATGGAACAAATACATCTACGCGTGAGCCAAACTTGATGAAGCCGAATTCATCACCTTGCTCCAGACGCTGTCCTTTCTGTACGTAACATTTTATTCTTCGGGCAAGCGCACCGGCGATTTGTCGAAACAAAATTTCCACACCTTCATCGGTTTTTACGGCTACGGTGGTGCGCTCGTTTTCAGTGCTCGATTTCGGGTGCCAGGCCACCAGGTATTTTCCCGGATGATAGGTACAGTAGCTGATCGTTCCGCCAACCGGCATGCGGTTTACATGCACATTAACGGGCGACATGAATATGGAAATTTGTTTTCGCCGGTCGCGCAGGTATTCCGGTTCATCGGCTTCTTCAACCACCACCACCTTGCCATCAGCCGGTGCCAGAATGTGCTTCGGATTTTTTTCAACGCGTACGGAGGGGTTCCTGAAAAACTGCAGCACCAGCAAATAGAAAACAATCAGCAGACCAATACCTGAGTTGCGCAATACCGGTTGTTGCTGGAAAAAATAATCGAGCGCCCAGATGCCGGCAACGGTAATCAAAAGCAATATGAACAACAGCGCTCTTCCTTCCCGATGAATGGTCATCATGTTAATATCCTCCGCGGTACTGATAGGTTTTGGCAACTTTGTCGATGGCCACCATGTAAGCGGCTATGCGCATGGAAACGTTGTACTTCTGCGCCGTCTGGTACACGTTATTAAAGGCCTCTTTCATGATGCGGTCGCTTCTGCGGTTAACGCGTTCGGCATCCCACTTATAGCCCAGCCGGTTTTGTACCCATTCAAAATACGAAACGGTTACACCTCCTGCATTGGCCAGGATATCGGGTACAACCATGATTCCCTTTTCATTGATTATGCTGTCGGCTTTGGATGAGGTGGGACCGTTGGCCCCCTCTACAATCAGCCTGGCTTTGATTTGCTTTGCATTGGATGCCGTGATGACATCTTCGGTTGCCGCAGGCACCAGCACATCCACCGGAAGGGTGAGTATGTCATCGCGGTTTATTTTTTCAGCACCCGTAAAACCCTGCAACGAGCCTTTGTTTTTTTGTGCATGTTGTACGGCTGCTTCGATATCAATTCCTTTTTCATTGTAGTAAGCTGCCGAGATATCGCTGATGGCCTGTACAATCAGTCCGCGTTCAGCAAGCAGCCTTGCCGCCCACGAGCCCACGTTACCAAAACCCTGTACGGCACAAGTAGCCTTGTAGGGATTGATTTTCATTTTTTCCATGGCCGTGAGTGCCGTAACCATTACGCCGCGGCCCGTAGCTTCGGTACGGCCCAGCGAACCACCCAGCACCAATGGCTTACCGGTAACCACAGCGTTCACCGTCATGCCCTGTGTTTTGGAATATTCGTCCATCAGCCAGGCCATTTCACGCGGGCCTGTGCCCATATCGGGTGCGGGTATGTCGCGGTCGGGACCAAAGATGTCAATCATGGCGCTGGTATAGGCGCGGGTAAGCCGCTCAATTTCACCGGCTGACATTTCGCGCGGGTTGCAGGCTATACCGCCTTTGGCACCTCCATACGGAATATCTACTACCGCACACTTCCATGTCATCCACGCAGCCAATGCTTTAACTTCATCGAGATTAACATGGGGGTCGTAACGAATTCCACCTTTGGAGGGTCCGAGAATATTGGAATGAATAACACGGTAGCCTTCAAAAACCCGCTTGCTCCCGTCATCCATGGTGATGGGCAGCGAAACGATAACCTGCTTGGTGGGTGATTTCAGGACGTTGTAGGTTTCTTCGTCCAGGCCGAGTTTCATGGCGGCTTCGTGGAAGCGCGACATCATGGCTTCAAACGGATTTTCCTTATCCGTTATGGGAGCCGGTTCTACATACGACATACGTTCTGAAGGGATTTTATTATCCGGTACTGCTCCGGCGCGGGCGCAAAGATAGATAAATTCCTTTGCTGCCTCAGGGTTAAAATATTTCAAGGTAAGCCACGATAAACGGAGCGGAAATCAGCAACCCGTCAAAGCGATCCAAAAAGCCCCCGTGTCCCGGCAGGCTGGTTCCCGAATCTTTTATTTCCATGCTGCGCTTAAGCAACGACTCGACCAGGTCGCCAAATGTGCCGCCAACAATAATTAAGACACCCATTACCATCCAGCTGCCCACCGGCAGGGAAGTGAAATAAAGTGAGATAATAAATGTGACGATGCTGGCCAGTAATGCGCCACCCCAGAAGCCTTCCCAGGATTTTTTGGGCGAGATGCGCTCGAATAATTTATGTTTTCCGAATCGTATTCCGGCAAAATAGGCACCCGTATCGCTGGCCCACAGAATAAGCAGTAACCCCAGCAATATTTCGAAGTTGTACTCGCCCGATTCATAAGCGGCATGATTAAGCAGTGCAAACGGCACAGCCACATAAAAAACACCCAGAAAAGTAAATGCTATGTTAGTAAAAGGCTTTTTCTCGGTTTTGTAAAGTTTGATCAGGTAGGTAACGGACAACAGCGGGAAGATGAAGAAATAATACCGGTAAGACAATAAATGTTTTTCGATTAAGAAAGATAAAGTGAAAGTTGCCACGCCGGCCAGCATGCCAATGAACTTTTGCGGTTCCATGCCGTCCAGTCCGGCCAGCCGGTAGAACTCCCGGAGTGAAAAAAAGCATATCAGAAGGAACACGGTAAAATAGGTCCATTCGCTGAACACCACGCCAAAAACAATGAGCGCCGCTCCTGCAAAACCGGTGGCTGCACGCTGGGCCAGATTGGGGTAATCAGCCAGTGATTTCATGTTTTTGTTTTGCCAGAAATAATTTTTGCAAGTAAAGTAATAAACCCGAAAAAATGATGGCAGCCGGAATTACCAGATAAAGCGGTGCAGCTTCCGACTCATCCGGGTGAATATCGGAAATATCGAGCTGGTACAGATAAATCATCAACAGGGTAACAGCATTATGTGCAAAATGAGCAAATACCGGAACCAACAGATTGCCGGAGCCGGCATACAGATAGCCAAAGAAAACACCTAACAACATGCGCGGCACAAATCCGAAAAACTGAACATGAATGGCGCTGAACAAGATGGCACTTATCCAAACGGCTACGTGAACATTTCCGGTAATTTGTTCTAAGCGGTTTTGCAAAATGCCCCGAAATACAAACTCTTCGCCAATGCCCGGAAGCACCGCAACGACCAACAGCGCTACGGCAAACTGTCCGTGTGATGAAAAGGTAGTGAGCAGGCGGGTGAGCTCCATGCGCATATCCTCCTGCTGACGGGCCCAGGTTTCAAACTCCTTTAAAAATTCGGGAAACTCCATGTGCATATTCCAATAAGCTACCGGCGATAACAGTACCTGAAGGCACAATCCGGCCAGCATTACTACCGCAAGCACGGGTATGTCAGCCCGGCCGGTAAGCAGGTCCCTTACCCTTTGGTGTTCGGTCAGGGTGATGTATGCCAGCGGTAACAGAATCAGACCCAACAGGGCGGCAGTTGCCTGTATAATCATCAGGGCACCGAAAATATCAGGTGGGGCCGATAACGGCTGAAGCACATCTTCCATCAGATTGCCGGAATAAAAAGGTGTAGCCAGAGCAATTCCCACTGCCGGGCCGATCAGGGTAAATCCGCCAATAACCAGCACCAGGACGACAAGGAACGATCGCAAGGGATGGTCAACCTTTAGCCTGCTGTTCATGCCGCAATGGTAGATAAAAAACTTTAAAAGGCTAAAGGTTATCTTTGCGGTGCTGAAAATGGTTCGGATAGGAAACATAGAACTTGGAGATTTCCCATTGCTGCTGGCGCCCATGGAAGATGTAAGCGACCCGCCCTTCCGTGCCGTGTGCAAAGACAATGGTGCTGATTTGATGTACACCGAATTCATTTCATCGGAAGGACTGATTCGGGACGCTGCGAAAAGCAAACAAAAGCTGGATATATTTGAATATGAGCGGCCCATCGGCATCCAGTTATTTGGAAGTGACATTGACCACATGCGGCAGTCGGCCGAGATAGCCACTGCGGTTAACCCTGATTTAATTGATATCAATTACGGATGCCCGGTAAAAAATGTGGCCTGCCGCGGAGCAGGTGCTGCGTTGCTGCAGGATATTCCGAAGATGGCACGCATGACCGAAGCCGTAGTAAAGGCTACGCACCTGCCGGTAACGGTTAAAACACGCTTAGGGTGGGACGACTCGACAAAAAATATTCTTGAAGTAGCCGAGCGCCTGCAGGACGTTGGTATTAAGGCGCTCACCATTCATGGCCGTACGCGTGCACAGATGTATAAAGGCGTAGCCGACTGGACGCTTATCGGTAAAGTGAAAGAAAATCCGAGGATACACATTCCCATCTTTGGCAATGGCGACATTGATTCACCGGAAAAAGCGCTCGAATACAAAAACCGTTACGGAGTTGATGGCATCATGATCGGGCGTGCTGCGATTGGATATCCCTGGATTTTTAATGAGATAAAAACTTTTTTGAAAACCGGTAGCCGGCCCGCTCCACCCGATGTAAGTGAACGGTTGCGCGTTATCCGCAAGCACCTGGAGTTCTCTATCCGCTGGAAAGGAGAGCGAACCGGCATTTTTGAAATGCGCCGTCATTACACCAACTACCTGAAAGGATTACCCGATGTTAAATCATTCCGTATCCGGCTGGTAAATGCCGCAACGCTTCAGGAAATTGATGACATCCTTCACGAACTTGAAAATCAGGTTACGGAACCGGTGATATAAAGCCTGACGGGTTTTCGGGGGGTTTGCACTTTCGTCGGGAATAGATTCTCTTTGCGCCTTCTTTGGGCAAACTTCCTTTCTGCATGAATCAACGTTCCGTTTCCGGACTGGCTATAACCCTGCTGGTAATACTGTCACTTACCTGGGGCACTTCTTTTATTCTGATAAAGAAAGGCCTTGAAGTGTTAAGTCCCGAAACCGTGGCAGCATTGCGCGTTTCAGCGGCCTTCTTTTTACTTTTGCCCGTCGCCCTGACCCGCGTAAAGCAGCTTCGCCCCCGGCACTTGGTAAAGTTGCTGGCCTCCGGCATGATGGGCATCTTTATTCCTGCCTTTTTGTTTGCAGTAGCGCAAACCCGCATTGCCAGTTCCGTTGCCGGCATCCTGAACACCCTTACTCCGGCCTTTACCATGCTGGTTGGTGTGCTGTTATTTAAACAACGCTTTCGCTGGATTGCCGTTGCGGGTTTGTTGCTTGCTTTTGGCGGAACGGTGATGCTGATGCTCGCACGCGAAAACGGTAAGATAGAAGGCATCAACATTTATGCCCTGCTGATTGTAATGGCCTGTGTGCTGTATGGAATGAATCTGAATTTTGTGAAATTCAAAGTTGCCGATCTTCACCCGCTAACCATTACAAGCTGTGCGCTGATGCTGTTGGGACCATTGGCGCTTGTGTATCTTTTTGGTTTCACTCCTTATTTAACTGTGCTGAGCAGTCATCCCGAAGCATGGAAGGCAACCGGATATGTAGTGCTACTCGGAATTATGAGCACGGCATTCGCGACATACTTGTTTTATCATCTTTTACAAATCAGTACACCCATGCTGGCCAGTTCGGTAACTTACTTTATGCCGGTGGTAGCTGTGCTGTGGGGGGTGCTCGATCAGGAAGTTTTATATCCCGGACATTTCATCGGTATGGCTGCAATCCTGGGGGGAGTTTATTTAGCCAACCGCCCATCGGCAACATCGTCTTAAAAGTAAGGGTAAAAATTTCATACTACCTTTGCGCCTTCACGTAAACGTATGAGCAAAAAACCCATCCGGCGCGCACTCGTTTCGGTGTATAATAAGGAAGGACTTGAGCCCGTCATCCATGCGCTGGGAAAGTCAGGAGTTGATTTTGTATCAACCGGAGGCACCCGGCAGTTTATTGAAAGCCTGGGGTATAAGGTGATACCCGTGGAGGATCTTACCGGTTATCCTTCGGTATTTGGCGGACGGGTAAAAACGCTGCACCCTGCCGTATTTGGCGGTATTCTTTACCGGCGCGACAATGAAAGCGATCAACGCGAAGCCCATCGGCATGGTATTGCGTCCATCGATCTGGTGTTGGTTGATTTATACCCCTTTGAAGAAACGGTGGCAGCGGGCGCTTTGGAGGAGGAAGTGATTGAAAAAATTGATATTGGTGGTGTTTCGCTTATCCGCGCAGCTGCTAAAAATTATAAGGACGTGCTGGTGGTGTCATCGCGCAGGCAATATGCACGCCTTCTTGAAGTGCTTGAAGAGACATCCTGCATGCCAACAGAAGAACACCGCAGGCAGTTTGCTGTGATGGCATTTGATGTTACATCGCATTACGACACATCGATTTTTAACTGGTTTAATCAAGACGGGCAGGTTCCTTCCTTTAAAAAGAGCATTCAGGGTGGGCGCTCACTGCGCTATGGCGAAAACCCGCATCAATGGGGAAAATTCTATGGCCCGTTGGATGACCTATTTGAACAACTGCATGGAAAGGAATTATCCTATAATAATCTGGTGGACATAGACGCTGCCTGCGGATTGTTGGAAGAATTTTCCGGTGAAACTGCTTTTGTGATTATCAAGCATACCAATGCATGCGGTGTGGCAACAGGTACAACGGTTCATGAGGCTTATGTAAAAGCTTTGCAGGCTGATCCGGTCTCCGCGTTTGGCGGCATATTGGCTACCAATAAACTGGTTGATGCGAAGGCAGCCGAAGAAATCAACAAACTGTTTTTCGAGATTCTCATCGCACCGGCCTTTTCCGCAGATGCGTTGAACCTGCTGACATCAAAAAAGAACAGGATTCTTTTGGTGCAGAAGAAGAGCCTTCATCAGGAAACGCAATTCAAAAGCCTGTTGAATGGTGTGCTCGAACAGCAGGCCGATAACCAGACTGAAACCGAAGCCCAACTGAAGGTGGTTACCCATCGCCCGCCCACGCCACAGGAAACTGCTGCTATGCTTTTTGCTTCGCGCATAGCCAAGCACAGCAAGTCGAATACCATTGTGTTGGCAGTTGATGGTCAGATGCTGGCCAGTGGAGTAGGTCAAACTTCCCGTGTTGATGCACTGAAGCAGGCCATTGAAAAGGCTAAGTCATTTGGCTTTTCACTGCAGGGAGCCGTGATGGCTTCCGATGCTTTCTTTCCGTTTGCCGACAGCGTAGAGATTGCCCATCGTGCAGGGATTACGGCAGTCATTCAGCCTGGTGGTTCCGTGCGCGACCAGGAGTCCATCGACTTTTGCAATGCCCACAACATGGCCATGGTCTTTACCGGCTACAGGCACTTCAGGCACTAAAGCAGATGACTTATCCCTTCATGTAAGTTTTCGGCTGTTATCGCATGAAAAACAGTTGATTATTTATTTACTTTCGGGCAATTTTTTCAACATCACATCCAATTCAGCATGGCGCTTTTCGACTTCTTTACCTCCGACATTGCGATTGACCTGGGAACTGCCAACACGCTCATCATTTATAAAGACAAAATCGTGGTGGATGAGCCTTCCATTATTGCTATTGATAAGAATACCAATCGCGTACTGGCGCTTGGCCGCGAGGCCATGCAGATGCATGAGAAAACGCATGAAAACATCAAAACCATCCGCCCGCTAAAAGAGGGTGTTATTGCCGACTTCCAGGCAGCCGAGATGATGATTCGCGGGTTGATTAAGATGATTGACACCGGCAAGCGGTTGTTTCCGCCTTCGTACCGGATGGTTATATGCATACCTTCCGGCATTACCGAAGTAGAAAAACGCGCTGTACGCGACAGCGCTGAACATGCCGGAGCCAAGGAAGTGTACATGATTCACGAACCGATAGCCGCAGCCCTCGGGATAGGCATCGACATCGAACAGCCGGTTGGCAATATGATTGTGGACATTGGCGGCGGAACAACCGACATCGCTGTGATCGCGTTGTCGGGTATTGTGTGCGACCAGTCGATACGTGTGGCGGGCGATACCTTTAACCGCGACATCCTTGATTATATGCGCAGGCAGCACAACCTCCTCATCGGTGAACGCTCGGCCGAGAGAGTAAAAATTGAAGTGGGCTCGGCCTTAACCGAACTGGATGACGGACCGGATGATTATGAAATACGCGGCCGCGACCTGATGACCGGTATTCCGAAAACCATTAAAATTTCTTATTCCGAAGTAGCCTTTGCGCTGGATAAGTCGGTTTCGAAACTGGAGGAGGCCGTGTTGAAAGCCCTCGAAACATCACCTCCCGAACTGTCGGCCGATATTTATGAACGTGGTATTTACCTTACCGGAGGCGGTGCACTGCTTCGCGGTTTGGGTAAGCGTTTGAGTTTAAAAACCAAGTTGCCTGTTCATGTTGCCGATGACCCGTTGCGTGCAGTGGTGCGCGGTACCGGCGTGGCACTGAAGAATCTGCACCATTATCGTTCCGTGCTCATGACCTGATATGCAGCGGATACTGTTGTTTATCTACCAATACCGCGCATTCTTCACGTTTCTGTTTCTGGAACTGATAAGTGTGGCGTTGTATGTGCAAAACAACAGCTACACCGGAGCACGTTTTTTTAATTCCACTAACCGCCTGGCGGTGGCTATCAATAACTTTACTTATAGCATTCGCGATTACTTTGCCTTACGCGATATCAACCGTACACTGGCGGAAGAAAACCGGTTGTTGCGTGAACAACTGCAACAATATCGTCAGGGCCTGCTCTACGCGCGCGACCCGGTGATTGATTCGGTAAGGATTCACCAATACCAGTTTACCTCAGCCCGTGTAATCAGCAATTCGGTGGGGCGCTTTACCAATTTTATTACCATCGACCGTGGCCTAAACGATGGTGTGGAGCCCGGTATGGCCGTAATCAGTCCGGAGGGTATAGTAGGCAAGGTTAAAGTTTCGGGTAACCGCTTTAGCGTAGTAACCTCGCTATTGAACGTAGATGTCATGGTTTCGGCCCGGTTGAAGCGCACCGGACACTTCGGCACCGTTCAGTGGGATGGTGTTGACCCGGATTATATTCCGTTTAAATACCTGCCCAGACATGTACAACCTGTTGTGGGCGACAGTATTGTTACCACCGGCTACAGCGGTATTTTTCCGGAAGACCTGATGATAGGAACCATAGCCGAGATTCAACTTGCGCAGGGAGCACCGTTTTATACCATTCGCGTTAAGCTGGCCCAGGATTTCCGGCGCCTCTCCTATGTGCAGGTAATCCGTAACCGGCTGTTACCCGAAATCGATTCACTTGAGCTTCGCGTACCCGACTTTAATCAATGAACCGACAGTTTTTATCTTATATTATTTCATTCATCGCGTTCTTTCTCATACATGTTTTCTTTTTCAGGAATGCGGTGTTTATGCACACGGCATTCTGCTTTTTCTATGTGGGATTTTTTTTGCGCATGCCCGTTGACGTAAATCCTTTGGCGGGCATGGTAGCAGCTTTCCTGATGGGCCTGCTGGTTGATGTGTTTTATGACAGCCCGGGACTGCATGCCATGGCCAGCGTGTTGTTTGTATTTCTGCGCCATTACTGGCTGCGTTTACTTACGCCGCAAGGTGGGTTCGACAGTGGAGCCCGGCCGGCCCTGACCCAATACGGCAGCTTGTGGTATTTGCTTTATGCCCTGCCGCTTGTTTTTATCCACCACAGTGTTCTCTTCTTTACCGAAGCCGGTGGCTTTCAGTATTTTTGGACTACCGCAGGTAAAGTATTCGCCAGTATGATTTATACTGTACTGGTTCTGATCGTATTGGAAATCATTCGTCCGCCTAAACGAATATGACCGAAGGACGCAAAGAAGTTATTCAGATACTGATTGTTTTTGTCGGTGTCGTGTTTCTGGCCAAGTTGTTTTATATCCAACTGGTGGACGACCGCTATGCGCGCATGGCCGAGAGCAACACCATTGTAAAGGAGACCGAATATCCGTTTCGCGGTCTGATTTACGACCGTAACGGCAAGCTGCTGGTGTACAACACGCCCGAATACGACCTTTTTGTGGTTCGAAAGGAGGTAAAAAATCTGGATACTGCATTGTTCTGCGAGGTATTTAACCTTTCGCGTGAGGACTTTGTCCGGCTGGTTGCCGAAATGCGCAAGCGCAAGGAATATTCGCCTGTAAAACCTACACTGTTTCTTCGGCAATTGTCCAACTACGATTTTGCGAAAATTCAGGACCACATGGATGAGTTTCCGGGCTTCTACATTCAACCGCGTACTGCAAGGGCTTATACCACCAAATCGCTGGCCAATGTGCTGGGCTACGTGAGCGAAATATCACGCAGCCAGCTCGAAAAAGATACGACACGTATCTACCGACAGGGGGATTACATCGGTCAAAGCGGTTTGGAGGCCCAATATGAGATTTACCTTCGTGGCAAGCGCGGTGTGCGTTACAAACTGCGCAACGTAGATGGCGTGGACAAGGGTTCATTTAAAGACGGGGAGTACGATACGCTGCCTGTTCCGGGGTATGACCTGATTACTACCATTGACCTGGCGCTTCAGGAGTACGGTGAAAAGCTCATGCGTGGTAAAGTGGGCAGTATCGTGGCCATCGATCCGGCAAACGGAGAAATTCTTTCCATGATCTCCGGGCCATCGTACGATCCGGTGCTGCTAACAGGTCGTAATTTCAGCAGCAATTTCATGTTGGTAAGCAGCGACTCGGCCAAGCCTTTATTTACACGGCCCTTGATGGCCATGTATCCGCCCGGTTCCATTTTTAAAATCGTGCAAACGCTCATCGCCCTGCAGGAAGGTGTGGTTAGTTACGAAACGCGCTTTCCCTGCGATCGCTCGGTAGTGAATTGCCATAATCATCCGCAACCCTGCGATCTGCATATGGCTGTTCAGTATTCGTGCAATCCGTATTTTCATCAGGTTTTCCGAAGAATCATCAACCAGAATAAATCGCCTAACACGTTTACCGATTCACGCATCGGTCTGGAAAACTGGCACAACTATGTGTCCCGTTTTGGATTGGGACAGCCTTTAGGTATAGACCTGCCCAGCGAAAAAGGTGGTCAGATGCCCGGCCCACCGTTGTATAACCGCATTTACGGAGAGGGTCGCTGGAAATTCTCAACCATATATTCGCTGGCTATCGGACAGGGAGAAATGCTGGTTACGCCCGTGCAAATGGCCAACCTCGCGGCTATTATGGCCAATAAAGGATTCTACTACACACCACATCTGGTCAAAGAAATCCGCGGAAGCGAACAGCAGCCCGATATACAGCGCCACGAAACCGGTATTGAAGAAAAATATTTTGATTTTGTGCAGGATGCCATGAGCGATGCCATTTACGGAACAGCACAGCGGGCTGTTATTCCGGGTATTGAGCTGTGTGGTAAAACCGGTACCGCCCAAAATCCGCACGGGTACGACCACTCGGTATTTATGGCATTTGCGCCGAAAGAAAATCCGAAAATTGCGATAGCCGTGTATGTGGAAAATGCCGGCTGGGGCGGAAGAGCTGCTGCCTCCATCGCCAGCCTGATGATTGAAAAATATTTAACCGGTGAAGTTAAACGAACCGCCCTGGAGGAATATGTGTTACGCGGACAATTTCTTGACCCGGTTGTAAAAGCTACACCTATAACCGATTGATGATGCGCAACGATGTACTCACCGGTAAACTCGACTGGCTTACGGTATTGATTTATGCCGTAATGGTGATACTGGGCTGGCTGAATATTTATGCAGTGGGTTACGATGAAGCGGCTAATCCTTCGCTGTTTGATATGGGATTAAACAGCGGCAGACAGCTGTTGTTCATTGCGGCTTCGGTGGTGATTATTCTGGGTATTTTAATTGTAGATGTTCGGTTTTATGAAGCTACAGCTTATCTGCTTTACGGCCTGATGCTGTTTTTAATGGTACTGGTGCTGCTGGTAGGTAAGGAGGTTGGAGGCAACAAAGCCTGGCTGGGTGTAGGGTCATTTGGTGTTCAGCCTTCCGAATTTGCCAAGTTTGCCACAGCGTTAGCCGTTGCGAAATTTATCGGCTCGGTGAACTTCAGGATGAATTTGCTGAAACATCAGGTAATATTGTTTGTGTTCATCGGTATTCCGATGATGATTATCCTGGCACAAAAAGATACAGGTACTGCCCTGGTGTTTACTTCATTTATACTTGTCTTTTTCCGCGAGGGTTTGTCACCTGTTATTCCGGCGGCTGGTATTGCTGTTGCCATAATTTTTATTCTTACGTTGCTTGTGGAAGAAATCTATCTCTATGCCGGCATCGTTGCCATCTCGCTGCTCATCATTCTATTTGGAAAAAAGAAATTTAAACGAATCATGTGGGTAACGGCCACAGCCCTTTTACTGGCAGGGGTTATTCAAAGCGTGGATTACGTTATTACGGACGTTTTAAAGCCGCATCAGCAAAATCGTATTCGTGCATTGATAAATCCGGAAGCCGACCCGCTGGGCTATGGCTGGAACGTTACACAGTCGAAAATAGCCATTGGCAGTGGCGGTTTTACAGGCAAAGGGTTCCTGGAAGGCACATTAACCAAGTTTGATTTTGTTCCCGAACAAAGCACTGACTTTATTTTCTGTACCATTGGCGAGGAGCATGGGTGGCTGGGCAGTCTGGTAGTAGTAGGCTTATTTGTTGTTTTGCTGCTTCGTTTGATTTATCTGGCCGAGCGCCAGCGCAACCGTTTTGCCCGGGCTTACGGTTACGGCGTGGTAAGCATATTCTTCTTTCATTTTGCCGTAAACATCGGCATGACCATCGGATTGTTCCCGGTAATCGGCATACCGCTGCCTTTTTTCAGCTACGGCGGGTCGGCGCTCTGGGGCTTTACCGCACTGCTGTTTATCCTGCTGAAAATTGATGCACACCGCGGTGAGATGCTGCACCGGTTGTAGGCAAAGAGTTACCAGAGTTTTTCCGGATATTTTCCGGCGTCAATCTGCGCCCGGATTTTTGCGATGACTTCCGGCTTATCTTCCGGATAGGTAACACCAAACCAGGTATCGCCTCCGGAGATGATTTTGATTTTGCCTTCACCGCTCTTTACCAGGGTGTTAGCCAGAATAGGAATAAAAAACTCGGCTTTGGGATTCTGATAATTCTCTTTCAGGAAAGCATGAAACAGTCTTTCCGTTATCGGGAAGATGGAAGGATAAAAGCCCCAGAAGTTCATGGAAGTTTTGGCTTCAGGGCTGAGTTCCACGTCACCGTCTTTTTCGCGTGCTATAATTTTTCCGTTAATGCGGGCCACATTGGTGCGCTCCACAACGCCGGTCAGGTAGCCTTTATCATCTTCTTCGCCTACACCGCGCGAAACGGCTCCGTGCTCCGATAGCACATATTTCAGGGTATAGCCTACCAGGGCATGCACGTTATCGCCTTCGGTATTGGTTCGGAAAAATTTCACCACATTTTCAAAGGCAGTCGGGCCATAGAAGTCATCGGCATTAATAACCGCAAAGGGCTCGTTGATTACATCGCGTGCACACAACATGGCATGTCCTGTGCCCCAGGGCTTGGGCCGTTGCGGATTCCGGTAGGGTGGAGGAACGTGTTTATCAAGTGTCTGTACAACGTATTCCACCTCAGCCTTTCCGGCCAATCGTTCACCGAATTTTTCACGAATGATTTCCTTTATTTCATCCCGAACAATGAACACCACTTTGTTGAAGCCCGCGCGCAGTGCATCGTATAATGAGTAATCCATGATGGTTTCACCGTTGGGTCCGAAGCCGTCAATTTGTTTGATGCCTCCGTAACGGCTGCCCATACCGGCTGCCAGAACCAATAAGGTAATTTTTGATGGTGCGCTCATGGTGCTGAATATTTTTGTGTATAATCGAAAATTATTCTGACCAAAAATAGACGGTATCATGCAAAAGGGCAATTACACCTACTCATTATTCATTATAGGTACCTTATTTTTCATCTTCGGTTTTGTTACCTGGTTAAACGGCACGCTGATACCTTTTTTAAAACTGGCCTGCGATCTGCAAACCGATGCACAGGCCTTACTGGTAACTTTTGCATTTTACATGGCTTATTTTTTTCTGGCCCTGCCATCATCGTTTATTCTCAATCGCACAGGTTTTAAAAAGGGCATGGCGCTGGGGTTGCTGATTATGGCAGCCGGCGCGCTGCTTTTCATCCCGGCAGCTTACATGCGCAGCTTTGCCGTGTTTCTAACGGGCCTGTTTGTACAAGGCATGGGTTTGTCGTTGTTGCAAACCGCATCCAATCCGTATATCTCCGTTATCGGCCCGATTGAATCAGCTGCCAGCCGTATTTCCGTCATGGGTATAGCCAATAAAGTGGCGGGAGCGCTTAGTCCGCTGATATTAAGTGCGCTCGTGTTAAGCGATGCCGGCGCCATGGAAAAGCAGATTGAAGAAGCGACAGACGCTGTGCTGCGCAATGCACTCCTAGATCAGCTTGCACAACGTATCATAACACCATATTTAGCTATGTCGGCCGCGCTGATTATGCT
Organism: Cyclobacteriaceae bacterium; assembly: GCA_025055435.1. Taxonomy (GTDB): domain Bacteria; phylum Bacteroidota; class Bacteroidia; order Cytophagales; family Cyclobacteriaceae; genus UBA2336. Next base: position 85,435 of record JANWWN010000003.1, read on the forward strand.
GGCCGTGATGATACGCTTTTCTGCCCTGCCCGAAATTGAAAGTGAGTCGGAGGAACTTGCCGACACCGATTTGTCAAAGGGCAAGACCAGTGTGCTGCAGTTTCCGCATCTTATACTGGGGGCGATATGCATCTTTGTTTATGTGGGAGTAGAGGTTATGGCCGGAGATGTTATCGGGCCGTATGGCAAGGCGCAGGGCATGAGCCTGGATGAAACGAAAAACTTCACATCGTTTACTTTATGGTCGATGGTGGCCGGTTATGTGGTGGGTATTGTTACTATTCCGAGGTATATCAGTCAGCAGGATGCACTGAAGTATTCGGCTATGACCGGAGTACTTTTTGCACTATTGGCACAAATAACCAGTGGTTATTACAGCATTTTGTTTATTGCCCTGCTTGGACTGGCCAATGCGCTGATGTGGCCGGCTATTTTTCCTTTGGCCATAGATGGACTGGGCCGATTCACAAAAACCGGGTCGGCCATACTGATTATGGGCATCGCCGGTGGTGCGGTAATACCGCAGCTATACGGCTGGCTGGTGAGCGAAAACGGATTAGGGCTGAATGCCCAGTTATCATTTACCCTATGCGTACTGCCGTGTTATCTCTACATCTTGTATTATGCCGTTGCGGGTTATAAAGCGGGTAAATGATTTAATGCTTCTTTAAAAGTTTTTCTACTTCGTTGATAATAATTTGTTCCCTTTCTTCCCATGAACCGTGTACGAGAACGTAAGAAATCTGTCTGCGTTCCAGCTCGGACTTAAACAGCTCAAACATGTGCCTGCGCTGGGCTTCGCTGCCCTGGTCGCGAAGACCGTCACTCACCCAGGGCACATCAATGTCAAATAAAAAGTAACGGTCATACGATACCATTTTTTCCAGTTCATATAAAACAGGAGGTACTACACCAAGGTAATGACGCGAATAGATTTGCGTGGTAATCAAATCAGTATCGCAAAAAAGAATGCGGTTTGCCTTGCGGGCTTTGGCGAAGATGCGTTCGGTTTGCGCACGGCCGATGTGGATGATGTCTTCGCGGTTAAAGTTGTTGGAAGTAATCAGTTCGCGGGCCACCTCCGGCACCCACCCGGTTTGGTAGCGCTGTGCCATTTTCTGCGCCATTACCGTTTTACCCGTGCTTTCGGGGCCGTAAAAACAAACTGTGATGAGGTTATTAATCATGATTTTGCTGATACCTTTTATATTCCATCATCCAGTTCCGGAATCCGTAGGCGGCAATGAAGCAGAATATCAGATACTCCAGCGCCACAAACTTAATGCCCTTGACAAAGTACATTCCGGTAGCCACGGCATCCACAACAATCCAGATGATCCAGCTTTCGATTTTCTTTTCAATCATCAGGAAAGTGGTCAGGATGCTCATTACCGTGACGAACGAATCCAGGTAAGGAAAGGCGCTGGGTTTATGAAAAATAACCGGAAACCACTCGTGCAGGCGGCTGGCCAGTGCACCCATGAGTACCGTGCCGGTTAATCCGAGTACAACCACCTGCAGCAGTTGCCTGCGGGGCATAAAACTGACCTTCAGTTGTTTTTTGCGGTCTTCTTCGAAAGGGCGGGGGTGTGTCCACCGCCACCAGCCCATCAGGTTGGTAACAAAAAAAAAGACCTGTAAAAACATATCGGGGTAGAGTTGTACCTGATAGAACAAGAAGAAGAAGAGGACAACGTTAATGATGCCGATGGGCCAGCTCCAGATGTGTGCCCGCGAAGCCAGATAAACGGCAACGAAGCCGGCTACCGTCCCGAAGAACTCCAGGTAGCTCATGGGATAATCCCATAGCTCGAAGAACGTGTTATGAATTTGAAAAAAATCCATGATGAAACGCTGAAACCGGGCTGAAACTTACGTGAATTTTTCAGGAAGAAAATGGTTAAAATGCGGGATTTTAAACACCGTGATTGGTTTTTGAGTTAAATAAAGATAAAAAGTACACATGTAAGATTTTTACAGAAATTTCCAAAAAAAAAAAGACTGAAAGATATTTATATTAAGACTCGCGCGCGCAACCGGGTTGAGTGAGATTGTTTAACCAAAACACTTAAAAAATGAAAAAATTACAGTCAGAAAACCACCGCAGCTTTTCACAATTAAAATCATTGATGAGTTGTTTTATCTTACTCATAGGTGTAGCATGTATGGAAGATACTGCAAATTTAAAGAGCCTGCAAAAACAGACCATGAATTTGGAAGACCTGTTTGAAAAAGTTAGTCGAACTAAAGTGCAGTCTGGGAATGTACTGTATGTTGAATTTACCTGGAATAAGATAGATAATACGGCCATTATTGATTTTAGTGAGGAACGTGAACCCGATTTTTTTGTTCTTGAGACAATAAAGTCTGCTGGAGCAAATCTTCGAGGTCCTTCGTACACAGTCGAGTGTAGCAACGGCTCTAAAAGTTGGACAAAAACATGTGACTCAAATTTATCTTGTGGCAAGCTGATAAAAGAATGTTTAGATCAAGGTGGGTGCGCAACTATTTGTAAGAAAACATTGGTGTATTTGGGTGACGAGTATGATACCTTTTATGTGTACTAAGAACATTAATTTTAGCACGACCTTAGATGAATTTCCTGTAACAGGTGCCCTGCAAAAAGCGGGGCACACTTATTTCTGAAAAATTTTTCAACTAAAAAGAGGAGTCGGCTTTATAAATTGATTCCTTAATTATCAATTTTCTCTTTATGACAAGTAGCCGGATACTTTTTCTGATAACCATATCTTTTTTAAACTACGGCCAGATGAGGTTAGATAAAACCGTGGCCGATTATTCAACAAAGAAAGCCATATCTTTTGCGCATGTTGTTTCCCGAAAGCATCCGCAAAACGGGTCGTTAACCAATGAAGACGGTCGGTTTGTGCTATATCTGAGAAATCCTTACGATTCAATTGAAATATCCACGTAGGTTACCGGAAACGGATTTTTATAGAAAAAGGGGAGGTGGAGGTGCTGTGAATATAGACAGAAAATGCCTGTATAATCCGGTTAGTGAGAAGGTGAATTTGGAAGATTTTAAAGGCACCTTAAATATTATTGCCGAACCCATTTCAAATTATACCGGTGATTTTAATGATTCTTTTTGGCAAAATGTTAATTATATTCCTTTGCCGGGGTGGATAAGTAAGCGTTTGCAAAACGCTGCTCCTTAAGCGCGGTTAACAGCAAGCGGCCGTCCTGAAAAAAAATTCCGCATTCGATTGCAGCAAACGTTTGTTGTAATTTTTTAAAAAAATTTAGCTTTTATTCTGTTAACATTCAGCAAATCAAAATTAAATTCGGAATTAAATATAGAACCAAAATATCATTCCGAATTTCAATGTCTGTTAATTGTACTGCCAAAAGCCTCTACACGCCGCAGCTTGAACACGACGCCTGCGGTATCGGGTTTATAGCTCAGGTTGATGGTTTAAAATCGCATGCCGTTTTACACGATGCCCTCACCATGCTGGAAAATATGGAGCATCGCGGTGGTAAAGGCAGCAGTCCGAAAACCGGGGATGGTGCCGGTGTATTGATTCAAATACCGCACGGCTTTCTGAAAAAGGAATGCGCCCAACTGAATATCCCGCTCCCTGGTGAAGATGCCTACGGCGTAGGCATGATTTTCTTTCCACGCGACAACCGGCTTCGTCAGACATGCAAAGAAATAATCCGCGCCGTAGCCGAAAATGCCGGCCTTTCCATTCTGGGATACCGCAAGGTACCTGTTAATCATCATATTCCCGGGCCGGGTGCTGCCGATGCAGAGCCCTTTATTGAGCAGATGTTTGTTACCCTTGCACACCCGCAAGCGGATCTTCAACAGCTTGAGCGCAAATTATTCGTTTTGCGTAATGCCGTAACCCATCGTATTTCCAGTCAGGTTAAAGGCGCATCCGACTTTTACATGGTGAGCTGCTCGGCAAGGACGTTGGTTTATAAAGGACAACTGCGCACCGAGCAACTCCGGCAATATTACGATGACCTGCGAAACGACCAGGTAATTACGGCACTGGCCATGGTACATTCACGGTTTTCTACCAACACCTTTCCCAACTGGAAACTGGCCCAGCCTTTTCGTTACATCGCGCATAATGGCGAAATCAATACCATACGTGGTAACGTCAATAAAATGAAATCCAAGGAGGCACTGTTTCGCTCGCCTTACTTTACCACTGAAGAAGTTAACCTGGTGTTACCCATAACCAATCCGGAATATTCCGATTCGGCCAACCTGGATGCCCTGGTTGAGATACTGACGCTTACCGGTCGCCCGCTTCCGCATGTGATGATGATGCTGGTACCGGAAGCCTGGCAGGATAACAAACAGATGGATCCGCATCGTAAGGCTTTTTATAAATACCATGCATCGTTGATGGAACCGTGGGACGGACCGGCCGCATTAATTTTTACCGATGGCCTTCGTATCGGTGCCACATTAGACCGCAATGGTCTCCGGCCGTTGCGCTATTGCATTACGCAAAGCGGGCGTGTCATTGCATCATCTGAGGCCGGAGCATTACCCGTACCAGCCTCCGAGGTGATAGAAAAAGGACGCATTTCACCCGGAAGAATGTTGCTGGTTGATTTGACCTCCGGCCGGATTTTAAAAGATGAAGAAATTAAGCAACAGGTTTACCAGGACAAAAAGTATTATCAATGGATAATTGAAAAACGCATCAAACTTCGCCTTGAGCCGGTACCCGAAAATTTTGAGGAACAATTCCGGCCCGAAACCCTTACCCGCAGGCAACTGACGTACGGTTATACATCAGAGGACATAAAAACCATTATACAGCCCATGGCCGAAAAAGGATATGAGCCGGTGGGCTCCATGGGCGATGACACTCCGCTGGCCGTGCTTTCGAAAGAAAGCCGGCATGTATCGAACTACTTTAAGCAACATTTTGCCCAGGTTACCAACCCGCCTATCGACCCGATTCGCGAACGTCTGGTCATGTCACTGTTTACGCGGGTTGGGCCGAACCTCAATATATTGGAAGAGTCGGCCGAACACGCGCATCAGATTCATATATCACACCCTGTTCTTCTCAATGCCGATGTGGCCCGATTAAAGAACATGACCCGTGAAGGCTTTACCTGTGCGGTAATTGACTGCTGGTTTGCTGCCGATGGCAAGCCCGGACGGATGAAAGAGGCACTACGGCGCATTTGTGAGGAATCCGAAAAAGCCGTACACGAAGGATGTTCAATTATCCTTCTCTCCGATAAACGAATTGACGAAGACCGCGCGCCCATACCTTCGTTACTGGCCGTGGGCACAGTTCATCACCATCTGATTGAAAAACACCTGCGTGCCCATACCGGACTGGTTGTTGAGGCAGGCGATGCCTGGGAAGTCCATCATTTTGCTACCCTCATCGGCTATGGCGCAAGTGCGGTAAACCCCTATCTGGCTTTTGAAACCATTCATGTTCTGAACAGCAAAAATGCTTTCGCGAAAAATCTTACCGATGAACAGGCATTTCATAATTATCAGAAGGCCATCGGTAACGGACTGCTCAAGGTTATGTCGAAAATGGGCATCAGCACGCTCGAGTCCTATCAGGGTGCCCAGATTTTTGAAGCATTAGGATTAAACTCGGAGGTGATTGATACCGCTTTCCGCGGAACAATAAGCCGGATAGAAGGTCTGGGTTTTGACGATTTGGCAGCAGAGGTACTGGTACGGCACCGGCTGGCTTTTGCAACGGCTGTTGCGTCCCTTCCTGCAGGAGGCATTTATCAGTGGAAGCGAACCGGAGAAAAGCATTTGTTTAGTCCGGAAACTATTCACCTGTTGCAGCATGCTGCGCGAACCAATAATTATGAGCTTTATAAAAAATATGCTGCAAAAATTAACGAACAGGTAAAAAACCAATTCACCCTGCGCGGCCTGCTGGAATTTAAAGAACGCATCCCCGTTCCGATTGAGGAAGTAGAGCCGGTGGAAGCAATTGTAAAACGGTTTTCCACCGGAGCCATGTCCTTTGGTTCGTTGTCGCATGAAGCACACACCACACTGGCCATTGCCATGAACCGGCTGGGAGCCAAAAGCAACAGCGGTGAAGGAGGTGAGGATGAATGCCGGTACCTGCCGAAGCCCAATGGCGATTCGGAGCGGTCGGCTATTAAACAGGTGGCATCAGCGCGTTTTGGTGTTACCAGTTATTACCTTTCCCAGGCCGATGAGTTGCAGATTAAGATGGCACAAGGGGCCAAGCCGGGCGAAGGTGGTCAGTTGCCGGGCGATAAGGTAGATGAGTGGATTGCACGCGTGCGGCATTCAACGCCTGGTGTAGGATTGATTTCGCCACCGCCACATCACGATATTTATTCCATTGAAGACCTAGCCCAACTGATATTCGATTTAAAAAATGCCAATCCTTCCGCCCGAATCAACGTCAAACTGGTGTCGCAGGCGGGCGTAGGAACCGTTGCTGCCGGTGTAGCCAAGGCCAAAGCCGAAGCTATACTGATTTCCGGCGGGGATGGCGGCACAGGTGCATCACCCATCAGTTCCATCCGGCATACCGGCCTTCCGTGGGAGCTGGGTCTTGCTGAAACGCACCAAACCCTGGTTAAAAATAATCTGCGCAGCCGGGTGGTGCTTCAAACAGACGGGCAGATCCGCACCGGTCGCGACCTGGCCATAGCCACCTTGTTGGGTGCGGAAGAATGGGGAGTTGCTACTGCCGCACTGGTTGTAGCCGGCTGCATCATGATGCGCAAGTGCCATCTGAATACCTGTCCGGTAGGTGTTGCCACCCAGGATCCTGAACTTCGAAAATTGTTTACCGGAAAACCGGAACACCTGGTTAATTTTTTCCGGTTCCTTGCTCAGGAGTTGCGCGAAATTATGGCTCAGCTGGGATTCCGGACCATTCATGAAATGATTGGCCGGACTGACGTGTTGCGTGTACGCAAGGATGTGGATCATTGGAAAGTGCGCAAGCTGGACCTCTCTCCGTTGCTGTATCGTCATATTACCGAGCAGAAAACAGGTCAGTACAAACAAATTGATCAGGATTTTGAACTCGAAAAAGTTCTTGACCGGAAAATTATTCATGATGCGAAGGAAGCTCTATCGTTTGCTTTACCGGTAAAACTTTTTTATCCGGTTAAAAACACCGATCGTGCAGTGGGTACCCTGTTATCGTATGAAATTTCAAAGCGTTACGGCAGTAAAGGTCTGCCGGACGACACCATTCATATTGGTCTGAACGGTCCGGCAGGCCAGAGCTTCGGTGCATTTGCAGCAAAGGGAATTACCCTTGTATTGGAAGGTGAGGCGAACGACTATTTTGGAAAAGGTCTTTCCGGTGCACGGCTTGTAGTTTTTCCGGATAGAAAATCCTCATTCCGTGCCGAAGAAAACATCATTATTGGTAATGTGGCGCTTTACGGAGCTACTTCCGGTGAAGCGTTTATCCGCGGACAGGCTGGTGAACGCTTTGCTGTGCGCAATTCGGGAGCCATTGCTGTAGTGGAGGGGGTGGGCGATCACGGCTGTGAATACATGACAGGAGGAAGGGTTGTGGTGCTGGGCCCTGTCGGAAAAAATTTTGCTGCCGGCATGAGCGGGGGTATTGCCTATATACTGAAAACGGATCAACTGTTTGAAGCCTGCTGTAATACCGAAATGGTTGAACTGGAAGAACCCGATGAAGAGGATATCAGGTTATTGATCAGTTTGCTCGAGAAGCATTATCACTATACACAAAGTTCAGTGGCAGCCGGCCTGATGGCGTGCGGGCAGGAAATTGGTAAACTCTTTTTTAAAGTTATGCCAAAGGACTACAAAAAGGTACTGGAGCAGAAGCGTGTTGTATCTACCGTAAAACTCGTTTAGCTTATGGCACAGGCAGATGGTTTCATGCACTATCAGCGCGAGGCACCTCAAACCCGTAGTGTTAAGGAGCGCCTTCAGGATTACCGCGAAGTATATCTCCCTACCGATGAAGAAAAACTGCACCGGCAGGCCGCCCGGTGTATGGATTGCGGGGTTCCGTTCTGTCACCAGGGATGTCCGTTGGGCAATAACATTCCCGATTTCAATGATGCAGTGTATCGCAACGATTGGGAGGAGGCTTATCGGATACTTACCGCAACCAACAACTTTCCCGAATTTACAGGACGCATATGCCCTGCCCCCTGTGAAGCCAGCTGCGTGCTGAGCATCAACAACAAGGCAGTAACTATTGAAAACATTGAAAAGAATATTGCTGAGCGGGCTTTTTCCATGGGATGGATCAGACCCGGGCCACCGGTGCGCAGAACCGGTAAACGCGTGGCTATTGTGGGTTCGGGTCCTGCTGGTCTTGCTGCGGCCGATCAGCTTAACAGGGCTGGTCATTGGGTTACGGTGTTTGAGCGAAGCGATCGTATTGGTGGTTTGCTTCGGTATGGCATTCCTGATTTTAAACTTGATAAAAAAGTGCTGGACCGGCGTCTGCAACTCATGGAGCAGGAAGGAATCATTTTCCGGACAGGTGTGCATGTGGGCGTGAATGTTAGTGCCCGTTACCTGGTTGAGGAGTTCGATGCCGTGCTGTTGTGCGGTGGAGCTTCAGCTGCCCGCGACCTGAACATACCCGGGCGCAAGCTGGCCGGTGTACATTTTGCCATGGAGTTTCTTACCCAGCAAAACAAACGGGTTGCCGGCGACCGGATATTTTCAGGTAATATCAGCGCAAAAGGTAAAAATGTTGTGGTGATAGGCGGTGGTGATACCGGATCCGACTGTGTGGGAACGGCTAACCGACAGGGAGCGCGAACAGTAATCCAGCTTGAATTGCTTTCCAGGCCGCCACTTTCAAGAAACGAAGTAACCAACCCATGGCCGGAGTGGCCGCTGATATTAACCACATCCACATCGCATGAAGAAGGAGTGGAACGTTACTGGGCAGTGTTAACAAAAGAATTTGTCGGAGACAGCAAAGGGCAATTGGCAGGAATTAAAGTTGTTGATATAACCTGGGGAATACAGGAAACTGGTAAATACGGCTTTATTGAAAAAGAAAATACCGAACGCATTATTCCCTGCGAACTTGCTTTATTGGCAATTGGATTTACCGGTGCTGAAAAGTCTGGCCTTGTGGAGGAATTAAAGCTCACATTGGATGAACGTAACAACATACACACCGTGAATTACATGACCAGCAGGGAGGGTGTTTTTGCTGCCGGAGATATGCGCCGGGGTCAGTCACTGGTAGTTTGGGCCATTTCCGAAGGCCGTGAAGCTGCCTATGCCGTTGATGAGTGGCTTATGGGGCAATCGGTTTTACCGCGAAAGGATCATTCGGCCATACAAATTGCCTGAGGGCCATGTATTTCAAGCAAAAGAAACGCCTCTGGCGTGGGAGGTAAATTACAGGTGGCAAAATAAAAAGCTCTCAGTTGGTACTCATGGCCCGCAGTCGTTTTACAGCTTCACGCACACATTTTTAGCCTCGGTAAAAAACCGCAGGGCTTCCCAGCCCCCTTCACGACCCACACCGCTTTGCTTCATGCCGCCAAAAGGTGTGCGCAGGTCGCGGAACAACCAGCAGTTAATCCAGATGATGCCGCTTTTTATTTGCACAGCCACCCGATGTGCACGGGTAAGATTTTCCGTCCAGATAGTGGCTGATAATCCATAGGGTGTACTGTTGGCATACTGAATCACTTCCTCTTCCGTATCGAAGGGCATGAGGGTAACAACCGGCCCGAATATTTCTTCCTGATTGGTGCGGCATCGTTCATTCAATCCGGTAATAACTGTTGGTTCGATGAAATATCCCTCAGCACAACGGCCGCTTACTCTTACCCGGTTACCTCCGGTCAAAATACTTCCGCCTTCCTGTTTGGCCAAATCAATGTAGCCAAGCACCTTTTTCATGTGTGCTTCCGAAATAAGCGCACCAATCCGGGTTTTGTCATCCAGCGGGTCGCCCACTGTCAGTTCCTTCGTTTGCTGTATGAATGCTTCGGTAAATCGTTCGAAAATTTTTCTTTCTACAAAAATCCGCGAACCACACAAACAAATTTCTCCCTGGTTGGAAAAGGCCGCCTGAACGGAGGTGCGCACCGCTTTTTCAAAATCGCAATCTGCAAATACCATGTTTGGATTTTTTCCGCCCAGTTCCAGCGAAAGCTTTTTAAACATAGGTGCAGCCGTAGCCGCAATTTTTTTCCCGGTCGCGGTTCCGCCGGTAAACGATATGGCAACAACATCCGGATGCTCAACTATGGCCTGGCCAGCTTTATTGCCCAGGCCGTGCACGATGTTCAAAACACCGTTGGGCAGTCCGGCCTCCCTGCACAACCGGGAAAACAAAAACGCTGTCATGGGTGTAAGCTCCGAAGGTTTGGCTACTACCGTACACCCGGCCGCAAGGGCAGGTGCGATTTTCCAGGTAAAGAGATAAAGCGGTAAATTCCATGGTGATATGCAGCCGGCAACGCCAACCGGCATCCGCAAAGTATAATTTACGGCTTCATTGCCGGTAATGTAGGCTTCGGATGCAAAGTGGATGGCGCCCGTGGCAAAGAACCGCATGTTGAGCGATGCCCGGGGAATATCTACGGAGCGTGCCAGCCTGAGCGGCTTTCCCTGGTCGTTGCTTTCGGCAAGAGCCAGCTTGTCCAGGTCGCGGTCAATGAAATCAGCTATGCGCAACAGGATGGCAGCACGTTTTTCTGCCGGCATGGTGCTCCAGGAATCAAAGGCATTGCGCGCGGAGTTAACAGCCTGTTGTACATCGGTGGTATCCGAATCGGGCACCAGGCTGTAGGGTTTGCCTTCGGCCGGATTAAAATTTTCGAGGTAGTTTTTACCGGCCGGCTCCACCAGCTCACCATTAATGTAGTTCAGAATTTTTTCCATGATTCTTTTAAATACATCCCGTTCTTCCGCCATCTACCGGCAGACTTACTCCGTTGATATAAGCCGCTGCAGGTGTTGCAAGAAAGGCAATGGCTGCGGCCACTTCTTCCGGTGAGCCGATTCTTCCTGCCGGTATTTCGTGAATCATTTCATTGAGCACCTCTTCTTCCGTTCGGCCTGTCTTTTCCGCTTTCGACCGGATCAGACTGTCCAGCCTTCCGGTTTGTGTAGCGCCCGGCAACACGTTGTTAACGGTTATACCGAATATGGCCAGTTCAAGCGAAAGGGTTTTGGCCCAGCTGGCTACTGCTCCGCGAATGGTATTACTTACGCCCAGTCCGCGTATGGGTATTTTTACCGATGTGGAGATGATGTTGATGATGCGTCCGTAGCCGGCCTGCTTCATGCCCGGTACCAAGGCCTGAGTGATGAGCTGGTTGCAGATGAGGTGGGAGTTGAAAGCGATGCGGTATGCATCGATAGTGGCATCAATGGCGGTTCCGCCCGGAGGGCCACCCGTGTTGTTCACGAGAATATGAACAGTGTGGCGGGTTGAAAAATCATGGATAACCTTACCTACCTGGTCGGGCACATCAAAGTCGGCAGCCAGCCAATTGTGTTGTTGCGCCTGATGAATGACAGGAAGTTCGGCCAGCGTGTGTTTCAGTTTTTCTTCGTTGCGGGCAAAAAGAAAAACATTCGCACCGAGGGCAGCCAGTTCCCTGGCTGCGGCCTTACCAATGCCCTGCGTGCTTCCACATACCAGTGCATTTTTACCGGTTAAATCCAGATTCATATTGAGATGACTTTACCAGCAGGTAAACCAAAAGGGATTTCCGTAATTTAGCAAGTGAAACGATGACATTAAATTAATCAGTTATGGCTATACGCAGACCTTTTAATTTGAAAGAGTGGATTCGTGAAAACCGTAATCTGCTCAAGCCTCCTGTGGGTAATAAAAATTTGTATGCCGACGCAGGCGATTACATTGTGATGGTGGTGGGCGGTCCGAATGCCCGCAAGGATTATCATTATAATGAGACGGAGGAATTGTTCTATCAACTGGAAGGAGACATTAATGTTCGGATACAGGAAGATGGAAAACCGGTTGATATACCGATTAAGGAAGGCGAAATGTTTTTGTTACCGGCCCGTGTGCCTCACCGGCCCGAAAGACCGGCTAATACCGTTGGCTTGGTTATTGAATGCAAAAGACCGGAGCCGGAAATTCTGGATGGCCTGCAGTGGTATTGCGATAACTGCAACAATCTGTTGCACGAATACCGTTTTCATCTGGACAATATTGAGAAGGATTTTTTGCCGCGCTTCCGCGAGTTTTATGGTTCAAAAGAATTACGCACCTGTAAAAAATGCGGAACGGTGATGGAGGCCGATCCGAGGTTCGTTTAAACCGGAAATCCGATGACTCTACGCGTGCTGTTAGGTGCAGCTTGGCTACTGGGTTCTGCTACAGTATTTGCTCAGAAGTTTAGCGGCATTGAATCTAACTTATCGAATCTATATCGTTTATCTGAGGCAAAGAGCCGGTCCATTTCACCTGAAAATTTTACCGGTGAAAAAGGCAAAGGAGGAATGGCCACCGATGGAACGGGAGCACGTGCTGCGCGCGATCTGGGTCAGGGATGGAAGATCAGCCCGAGTGTGAAAATCCCTTCCAAAACCACTTTTACTTTAGCCGAAATCAACGGGCAGGGCTCAATCCAGCATATCTGGATGACCATCACCGGAAACTGGCGTCATTCCATTTTACGTATGTACTGGGATGATGAAAAAGAGCCATCGGTAGAGGTACCTGTGGGCGATTTTTTCGGAATGGGTTGGGGAAAATATGCTCCGCTGAATTCGTTAGCGGTGGCAGTGAATCCGGGTAGTGCGTTTAATTGTTATTGGCCGATGCCATTTCGGAAAAAAGCCAAGCTCACCATTGAAAATATCGGTGACCAGGATGTCACACTTTTTTATCAGATTGATTATATCCTTACTGAAGTTCCAGCCGATGCGGCTTACTTTCACGCCCAGTTCAGAAGGGTAAACCGCTTACCGTATAAATCGGTATATACCCTGATCGATGATGTTAAAGGAAAAGGACATTACGTGGGTACTTATATGGCATGGGAAGTTCACAATAATGGATGGTGGGGTGAAGGAGAGATTAAATTCTATCTGGATGGTGATAAAGATTTCCCAACCATCTGTGGTACAGGAACAGAAGATTATTTCTGTGGGTCGTACGATTGGGATACCAGGCGTAAAGTTGTAGAAGGTGTGGAAGTTACCGACTACACCGAATATACCGGCCCTTACACCGGGTTACATCAGATTATCCGCGGAGACGGGCATTATAAAGTGATGCAACGTTTCGGCATGTACAGATGGCACATCAACGATCCCATACGTTTTGAAAAAGATCTGAAGGTAACGATTCAGGCCCTCGGATGGCGAAATGACGGAAGATATCTTCCGTTACAGGATGACATTGCCTCGGTAGTATTTTGGTATCAAACCGAACCGCATCACCCATTCCCAAAACTTCCGTCCCGCGATGAGCTGGATGTTTACTAACTGATCACTTTGCATGACATTCGAAAATTCTATTCAGTTTGCCCGATCTATGGATCGCGCAGACCCGCTGCAGTCCTATCGTAAAAAATTTTTATTACCTAAAGGCAAGAGAAAACAACTTATATACTTCACAGGTAATTCGCTGGGCCTCCAACCGGTAGAAGCCGAAAAATTCATTATGCAGGAATTGCACGATTGGGCTACACTGGGCGTTGAAGGACATTTTCATGCTGCAAGACCGTGGATGTATTACCATAAATTTTTTACCAAACCCCTTGCCCGGCTTGTCGGAGCAAAACCGCAGGAAGTAGCAGTCATGAATCAGCTAACCGTGAACCTGCATCTGATGATGGTTTCGTTTTACCGGCCTACGCCGGAACGTTTTAAAATCATCAGCGAAGCAGGAGCCTTTTCATCCGATATGTATGCCATCGAATCGCAGGTGCGCTACCACGGCTTTAATCCTGATGAAGCGTGGGTTGAAATTCAACCTCGACCGGGTGAATATACCCTGCGGACCGAAGATATTCTGGAAACTATTCGTAAGCACGGTGAATCGGTTGCCCTGGTGCTATTTAGCGGCGTGCAGTATTACACCGGTCAGTTTTTCAACATCCGTAAAATAACGGAGGCAGCACATGCTGTTGGCGCTATGGCCGGTTTTGATCTGGCCCATGCCGTTGGTAACGTACCGCTCAGTCTTCATAAGGATAATGTTGACTTTGCAGTTTGGTGCAGTTACAAATACCTGAATGCCGGTCCGGGAAGTGTAGCAGGTATTTTTGTTCATGAACGTCATGGCAACAATTTTTCATTACCTCGCTTTGCCGGATGGTGGGGCCATGATGAAAAGGAGAGATTTAAAATGAAGAAAGGCTTTAAGCCGATGCCCGGTGCAGAGGGCTGGCAGGTCTCCAACTTTCCTGTACTGGCCGGTGCAGCCCAGCTGGCTTCGTTGCAACTGTTCGAAGAGGCCGGCATAAAGGCACTGCGCAGGAAAAGTCAGATGCTTACAGGTTATCTTGAATTTTTACTTCGCGAAGCGGATAATGAGGGAAAATATTTTCAGATTATTACCCCTGTTCAAGAAGCAGAGCGTGGATGTCAGCTTTCATTGTTAATGAAGAAAAACGGTAAGCGAATATATGACAGGCTGGTACGGTCGGGGGTAGTAGTAGACTGGCGGGGGGCGGGGGGATAGAACCTGCGGCCCCGAACCCCAAACAACAAAAAAAAAAAAAAATAAAACCAGAGCCGCCCCAAAAAAAAAGCAAAAAAAAAACACACATAATTATAAATACAGCAGGGAGAAAAAA
>JANWWN010000040.1:0-23402 GCA_025055435.1 Cyclobacteriaceae bacterium
GACTCGCCTCAGATTTTCTTTATCCTGCCGCGACAAGATGTTGAACATCTCCCGATTAATCACAGCCGGATGAGAGCACGCCGGGAACTTGTGCTTAGTCAGGCCAAAAGCATGATAGCTTATGCCGAAAATGCATCGGTGTGCCGCATGAATTTCGTACAGCAGTATTTTGGCGAATCCGTTTTCCAGAAATGCGGTAAATGCGATGTGTGTCTGGAGAAATTAAAAGAACAGCAAACAGAAAGTGTCAGAATTTTACGGGAGCAAATACTTCGTTTACTTCAGGGTAACGCCTATGCGCCCGATGAACTCGAACAACTGGTAAAGCCGAAAGACAATAAAATTTTTAACGAAATCCTGCGTAGCCTGGTCGATGAAGGCCTTGTGTACTACGACAACTCTTGGAGATTAAACAAATCTCAAATATGATTTTTTATGCCTCACAGGTTCTTATCGGCTGTTATCATCCTCCTGCTTCATTCGTGCAGGCCCACGCCTCCGCCGCAACGCTTCGACCTCATCATTTTTGGCGGAACAGTAATTGATGGATCCGGAAACACGCCCTACACTGCCGATGTCGGCATTCGCGCTGACACCATTGCCGCCATCGGTAACTTACAGGGTGCCACAGCCGATGATACCATACGGGCTGATGGATTAGTGGTTTGTCCGGGCTTTATCAACATGAACAGCATGGCTGCGCAGTCGCTCATGATGGATGGTAGAGCCATGAGCGACATCCGTCAGGGCGTAACACTGGAAATTTTTGGAGAAGGCTGGAGTCCGGCTCCGGTAAGACGTAAAAACCAGGCCGAAGCCGACAGCCTGTGGGAAACCCTGGAAGGATTTTTTTGCTACATGATGAAGAAAGGTGTTTCACCTAACATCGCTTCGTTTGTAGGGCACACCTCTGTTCGAAACCTGGTAATGGGATTGCAAAATCGCCAACCCGGTGAAAAAGAAATGAGTAAAATGAACAAGCTGGTGGCTCTTGCGATGGAACAAGGCGCCCTGGGCTTAAGCTCTTCACTTATTTATCCGCCCGCCACTTTCGCAAAAACTGACGAACTGATTGCACTCGCCCGTACAACGGCACAGTATGGCGGCATTTACATTACACACATCCGGAGCGAAAGTGATTTTATATACGATGGTTTACGCGAAGCCTTTCGCATCGCAAACGAAGCAAATATCCCGGTTGAAATTTATCACCTTAAAATCAACCATGCACGAAACTGGAATAAAATTGACACGGTGCTTGCATTAATCGACAGTGCGCGGAAAGCCGGACTGAACATTACAGCCAACATGTATCCGTATGCGGCCAGCAACACTGCTCTTGCCGAACGCATACCCGACTGGGTTCAGGAAGGCGGAGGTGCGGCCATGCGCAAAAGACTTTCAGATCCGTCAATCCGTAAAAAAGTGCTGTACGAAATGAGAACCGGCATACCTGCCCCAAATTCCCATCCGGACGATGTAATGATACTCGGGTTTCGCTCCGATTCCCTCAACCGGCTTTATATGGGCAAACGCCTCAGCGAAGTGGCACGCCTTCACGGAAAGAATGCCGATGAAACCGTACTCGATTTGATTATTGCTGATAAATCGCCAGCAGCCGCTGTTTATTTTCTCCAATCGGAAGAAAACGTGAAGAAAATCATGCAACAACCCTATGTAAGTTTCGGGTCCGATGGCGCAGCATTTGATACCACAAAATTGTTTGCCGGATGGAATACGCACCCGCGCGCCTATGGCACCTTTGCCCGTGTGTTAGGAAAATATGTCCGCGAGGAAAAAGTTTTGCCGCTTACCGAAGCCATCAGACGCATGACCTCACTGCCGGCCACCAACCTGAAACTGCCTAAACGCGGCCTGCTGAAAACCGGCTATTATGCGGATATCGTAGTATTCAATCCTGAAAAAGTAAAGGATAACGCCACCTACGAAAACCCGAAGCAATTTGCAACCGGCGTGCTTCATGTGCTGGTCAATGGTAAGGTGGTGTTGCGAAACGAAACACATACCGGCGCTTTACCCGGTCGCGTGGTAAAGCGAACAACTAAACGGTTCTGCGAAAATTATTCCATCGGTTTACAACCGATAGTTCAACTTCTTATCTTTCGATAAACGAAAACTTTATGATTACCCGACTTCTATGGCTTGCGCTGCTCATTATCATCGGCTGCAAGCCACAAACATTTGATATTATCATTCGTCAGGGAAAAATCTATGATGGTTCCGGCAATGAACCTTTTGTTGCCGATATCGGCATAAATGCCGATACACTTGCTGCCATCGGAGATTTAAGCAGGGCCAAAGGCAAAACCGAAATACTTGCCAACGGACTTGCAGTGAGCCCGGGTTTCATCAACATGCTGAGCTGGGCTACCGAATCACTCATTCTTGACGGCAACTCGCAGGCCGACATCCGGCAGGGTGTTACACTGGAAGTGTTTGGTGAAGGGTGGTCCATGGGGCCGCTGAATGAAAAGATGAAGTCGGATATGCGCGATGCCATGCGGCGCAATCCCGACTGGAAGTACGACATCAACTGGAGTACCCTGGGCGAGTACCTGGAATCGCTCGAACGCAGAGGCATATCGCCTAACGTTGCTTCCTTTGTCGGGGCCACCACCATACGCATACACGAAATAGGTTATGCAAAGCGCCCGCCCTCAGCCGAAGAAATGGAGCGCATGAAAAAGCTGGTACAACAGGCTATGGAAGAAGGCGCGTTGGGAGTAGGCTCATCGTTAATTTATGCACCGGCCAACTATGCCACAACTGATGAACTGATTGAATTGTGTAAGGTAGCTGCAAAATATGGTGGCATGTACATAACCCACATGCGTAGCGAGGGCAACGCCATTTTCGAAGCTGTACAGGAAACCATACGTATTGCCCGCGAAGCGGGCTTGCCGGCAGAAATTTATCATTTGAAAATGGCCGGCCGGGATAACTGGTGGAAACTCGATTCGGTGGTCAGCATGATTAACCATGCCAACCGCGATGGAATTAAAATCACCACCGACATGTACACCTATACAGCCGGAGCCACCGGACTCGATGCTTCCATGCCCCCCTGGGTGCAGGAAGGAGGAATTAAGGAATGGATAAAGCGCATTCAGAATCCTGCAACCCGCAGGCAGGTGATTGCCGAGATGCGTAAACCATCAGATAAGTGGGAAAATCTTTTACTGATGGCCGGTGGTGCCAACCAGGTGTTGTTGCTCGATTTTGCCAACGATTCACTCAAAAGGTTTGTGGGAAAAACACTGGCCGACGTAGCTAAAATACATGGTAAATCACCGGAAGAAACAGCTCTTGATCTGGTTATTGCCGACAGCACACGCGTTGGAGCTGCCTACTTCATGATGAGCGAAGAAAATGTTAAACGCCAGATTGCACTTCCCTTCATGAGCTTTGGTTCCGATGCCGAGTCTCCCGCTGCGGAAGGTATTTTTCTGAAAAATAACACCCATCCGCGCGCATATGGCAACTTCGCAAGACTACTGGGTAAATATGTGCGTGAAGAAAAAGTTATCCCGTTACAGGAAGCCATTCGAAAACTTACTTCACTGCCCGCATCCAATTTAAAAATACAGAAACGAGGCTTGCTGAAAGAGGGATACTATGCCGATGTGGTAATCTTCGACCCCGATAAAATCCAGGATCACGCCACCTTCGAAAAACCTCATCAATATTCAACCGGTGTATTGCATGTTTTTGTAAACGGCACACAGGTTCTGAAAGATGGTGAGCATACCGGTGCACGACCGGGAAAAGTAGTTCGCGGACCCGGCTGGCGTAAACTGCAATGATACTGGCTGAAAAGATTCTTTCCTTTTTACAAAACCTGTCGGCACCGCCACTTCCTCCCGGGGTGGATGTCATGAATCCCTATCGGGATAATACCGTGTGGAACCTTTGTGAATCCTTTTATAAAAAATACTACAATGACGACCGATCCCGCCTGCTTGTTTTGGGAATTAATCCCGGTCGGTATGGCGGAGGTACGACCGGCATACCCTTTACCGATCCCGTTAAACTCAATCGTCATTGTGATATTCCGAATGTGCTTCCGCAGCGTGCCGAACTTTCGGCCGATTTTATTTATCAGGTGATTGAAGCTTGCGGTGGCCCGGAGAAATTTTACAGCCGGATTTACATCAGCGCGGTTTGTCCATTAGGCTTCACCCGCAACGGAAAGAACATGAACTACTACGATGACAAAACTTTGCTTGCCGCAGTGAGCGGTTTTTGCATCCAATCCATCCGGCAGCAACTTTCATTCGGGTTAATCCGTAACCGGGTTTATTGCCTAGGTGAGGGAAAAAATTTTGAATTTCTGCAGCAGGTAAATCAGGAGCATCAGCTATTTGGTGAAATTGTTCCGCTGCCTCACCCGCGCTTCATCATGCAATACAAAAGAAAGGAGCTAAATAAATTTTTAGCTATCTATCTGCGTATACTTGAATTGAGCTAAACAGAATGCACGAATTGTGCGATTACCCTAGAAGGTAAAAGATAGTGGAGCCGGAGAGAATCGAACTCTCGTCCAGAGAAGATGAACCCGCAGGTTCTACGTGCGTAGTTGCCTTTTATTGTCGGGAGCTGCACGGCAGGCAACAGCCTGAACAGCTCCTTAGTTGCGGTTACTTAACTGCCGTGTGCAACCCACGGCAGTGCAGTTCTGCATTACGACACCGCTGAACCAGTCCCGGCAGAACAGCGGAACTGAGCGATGATGGCCTCCCCGGTCTTACCGGAGACAAGCCCAACCCAACGTCCTGTTGAATTAGGCAGCCATGGCGTAGTTAGTCTCGCCAGTTATGTTTGGAGTCAGTGGTTAAGGCTCTAAACTCCACGAGCCTGCACGCTGCTTGCGGCCTCATACAGCCTGTCAAAACCGGTCGGCCCCATCAGCACAGTTTCCAACACCATTGGTTGGAAAACAGTTTCATTTACGAACCAGCCGCAAATATAAGCCGAAATCCAACCCTTGCCGTTTTCGGACTTGCCAGTTTTCGCCCGTGCATTAACTTGCCGCCTGATGAGCAGTTTTGTCGTATCGGCACGCAAATACCGCCCTACCGGCTTTGACGAAGTAGTTGGTCAGGAGCACATTACCACTACGCTCAAAAATGCCATCGAAACCAACAAACTGGCGCAGGCCTTGCTTTTTTGCGGACCGCGCGGTGTAGGTAAAACAACCTGCGCCCGTATTGTGGCCAGGCTGATCAACGGCTTTGAAGAGAAAGCCGAACTGAATGCCCTGAACATTTTCGAATTGGATGCCGCTTCGAACAACTCCGTTGACGACATCCGTAACCTCATTGACCAGGTGCGCTACCCGCCGCAATACGGCAAATACAAGGTGTACATTATTGACGAAGTACACATGTTGTCGAACGCGGCCTTCAATGCTTTTCTCAAAACACTGGAGGAGCCGCCCTCCTATGCCATCTTTATTTTAGCCACCACCGAGAAGCACAAGGTTATCCCTACCATTCTGTCGCGATGCCAGATTTTTGATTTCAACCGCATACAGATCAGCGACATTGCGCGGCACCTGAAAAAAATTGCCGACCGCGAAGGCATACCTGCCGAGGAAGAGGCGTTGCACGTGATTGCCCAGAGAGCCGATGGTGCACTGCGCGATGCCCTTTCCATATTCGACCTGATGGTAACCTATTCATCCGGTCAGGGCATACGCTTTGCCGATGTACTCAACACCTTACACATTCTCGACTACGATTATTATTTTAAAGTGGTCGATGCGCTGCTGGCTGAAAATCATACCGAACCTCTACTGTTGTTTGATACCATCCTTCGTCAGGGCTTTGACGGACACAACTTCATAGTTGGTTTGGCTGAGCATTTCCGAAACCTGCTGGTGGCTCAGGATGCCCGTACGGTGCAACTGATGGAAGTGCCAGACTCGGTACGGCAACGGTATGCTGCACAGGCTCAGCGCACTTCAACATCGCTTTTGCTTTCGTGGCTGAACATTGCCAATCAGTGCGACATCAATTACCGCAGCAGTAAAAATCAACGCCTCACGGTAGAACTCGCACTGATGAAAATGGCTTACGTAAACAGTTTGATTCAGCTGGAAGAACCTGCTACAGAAGTGGCAGGAAAAAAAAAAGTAGTGAGCGTATAGAGCATCCGGCAGTCATTCCACCGAGCCCTCCGAAAACCGCAGTGCCGGAGCAAACAGCCACAGCAGAGTCCTCTTCAGGTCATTCAGAGAATAAAAAAGAGGTTGGCAAACCAACAACCAAGAAGCCGCTTCGTACACCTTCCTTATCGGCATTAGAGAAACTGGCCAACCCTGTAAGGCCGGCCCAGAAGCAACCGGAAGCGGATTTACTGAACGAACCGGTAACCGAAGAAACATTCCGGGAGGCCTGGAAAGAATTTGCCATGCAACGGCAAAAATTTCAGGTTGAATTTCAGTTGTTGCAACAGCCGGTGGAGTTACGCGGTCATGTTGCGGTAGTGCAAGTTTTCAGTGCGTTACAGGAGGCCATGCTTCAGGAGCTTCGCAGCGACCTTACGGCTTATCTGCGCCAGCGCCTGCGCAATCAGTCGATTGAGGTTAGAGCGGAGCTGCAAACACCTTCACACAAACCATCGCTTTACACCAATAAGGAAAAACTGAATTATCTGGCCGAGAAGAATCCTCTGATCAATGAGCTGTCGAAAGCCTTCGGACTGGACCCTGATTTCTAAAAAGAAAAATGCCACTGTTTTATCAATGGCATTTAAAGTTATCGGTTATTGATTTCGGTTATTTCTTCTCCTCAAAATTCTGGAACGAATACAGGAAACCAATATTGAACAATTGGTTGAGTTGAACACCGTCAGTTTGATCAGAATCATACAGTGCAATTACTCCAAAGTTCACATTGAAAAATTTTCCCACTTTTGCCGCCAGGGTCAGGTCCAGGCGGTGATCGATATTTTTAGCAGAGAGCGTTTCGTAATTCGCAAACATCATGTAGCGCCAGCTTAAATTAACGTTTTGAAAAATATCTTTATTGAAATCTGCTAAAAGCTGAAAGGCCAGCCACTCAAACCTGGTGTCTTTTCCTATTTCAACACCGTAGGGCCTGGTGGTGCTCACTGCATCGAAGCGTCCGTTGTTATCCTGAACGATCGTAATACGTGGTGCAAAAGGCGAAATACGCATCCGGAAAAATTTGGAAGGATGGTATTCAGCACCCCACGCTGAAGTAATAAAAGCCGGGGCAAAGAAATCAGAAATCAGATTTTGGGTATTATCATCATTGTAACGATACCCAGGTGCAAACTGTGAAAGTAAATTGAGCGAAGTAAACAAATCCCACTTTTCACTGATTGAATACCCCACTTTGGTATCGAGAAACAAGCGATCGACCGTTTTGCGGAATCCCTGACCCTCATTGCGCACAAACCCGTAAAGAAAATCAGCTTCATTGTCCCATGATAACTTACCTTTTCTGTAGTTGGCCTTGTAATTAAGCAAACCATTCAGGCCAACTGAGTTAATACCTCCGCCCTTCCAGTTTGAAGAAAATGAAGCCTGATTAAAGTTTAAACCTAAAATAAATTTTTTCCGCCAATTGCTGGCCGTGTCGGGCTTTACAATCTGAGCAATCGTTTGAGAAAAACTCAGCGCAACCAATAACAGGGAGAGTATCTTTTTCATAGCGGAAAACATTTAACCCAAAAAGTAGGATTAATTTTTTACACCTGAAAAGTAGGCTATAAATTGTTTAGCCGGATTTCCTGGAGGGCTAACTCGGTAAGCGGCTTGGTAATAAACTTAATGACGTGGTTGTTATTTACAATCTTATCGATGTCGCGTTTATTATCCGAACTGGATAGAATGATCACCTTACACTTACTGCGCACCAGTTCGTTAAACTTTTCAAACTCATACAAAAACACAAAGCCATCAACCACCGGCATATTGATATCCAGGAAAATAACCGATGGAAGATTTTCCGGGTTGCGTTCGTTTTCTTTTAAGTAATCCAGTGCGGCTTTACCGGAGTTTTTTATTTCGATACGTTTTGAAAAACCTGTTATCTCAATGATACGCTTGCTGATAAAGTTGTCTGTATCATTGTCATCCACCAGCATGACCAAATCCACTGAATTTACTTCCGAGTACACCACTTTTCGAGATATCGTTTAAAGGCTCAAAATTATTCTTTTTTAAATACAAAAATTCTCGCTTAAATCACATAGCGGCAACTTAAGTAATATTTTGACTTAAATTGCTCTTAATCACCGCTGAGCGATTTTTAGTTTTTCGCCCGGCGTTACCGAAAAATCCTTTTTCCCGTTCCATTCCATTAACTCCTTAATGGTTACGCCGTGCTGCCGGGCAATAGAGTAGAGTGTGTCGGCCGGTTTTACTTCGTACAATTTAAAGCCCGAAGGAGTATTTGCAGCGTTGGTTCCCGTGGTGTTTTCAGAACCGGTAACCTGATTGGGGGCAGACGCGGACAAACGTGCATCTTCGACTGCCGGAAGATTGGAAGGCTGGGTGGAAGGCGAAGGTATCTTAAGCCACTGTCCGGGCTTTATGGGATCGCCCGGTTTGAGTTGATTCGCGCTTAATAAATCATTTATTGCAATACTGTATTTTCTGGATATGCTATACAACGTTTCTCCTGCTTCCACACGGTGCATGTCGGCAGGAGTGGATGCCTTGTTGGTGGTAGCATGTACTACAACTGGTTTTGGCGAGTCATCAACCGGCCTTGTATTTAACCCGGCAGAAACCATCACCGTGGGTTGATCGGTTGCCCACGAAAAGGCATCATTTGTATCTAACTGAACTACATCCGTCGTCCGAGTACCTGTGTTTTCTGTACGAACAAAATATATGGTAGCGCCGGCTGTGGGCTGATCGGAAACTCCCGGATTGAGTTTGCGGACTTTCTTCAGCGATATACCGTATTGCTGACTAATCATCCACAAGGACTCTCCCTGGCGGGCAACATGATATGCTGCTGATTCAGTTTTTCTTTTCTTTGGTTGTATGTAGTAAAATGATCCGGCAACTACCCTATCACTTATTGCGCAATCATTATACCGTAACAATTTGCGCAGGGAAATGCCGGCTTTGGAAGCCAACGTTGCCCAGCTGTCGTTTTCATCGGCCTTTATTACGGGAATACCGTTTCGCACGGAACGATTAACTGAAGTGTCTTTGTCGGTAGCCACCGACTGGGCTGCCGCCAACAGGGGTGTTGCGGCCGGCGCGTTGCCAACTACAGGCACAACCACCACATAAGGTTTATCGTCCGGTATGGTATTCTTTCTTGCCCACACGTTATATGCCAGCAGGTCACTTTCGTTGATTTGCATTTCGCGGGCAATGTCGCTTAGAGTTTTTTGTTGTTGCACGCTAAGTGTAACGAGTTTCAGTTCGGCCGGACCCTGTACGGCCTGTTCAAAAGCCACCTTATGTGCCAGAAATTTTTTTACATACCAATAGGTTGAACTGGTAATTTCCATGTGCCGGGAACCGCTCTCATAGTCTTTTACGCTGCGCATCACGGCGCCGGCGCCCATTTGATAGGCCTGCAAAGCATATATCCAGTTGTTAAAGTAATAATTGTTCTTTTTCAGATAACGGGCAGCGGCACGGGTGGACGAAACGATGTTCATCCGCTCGTCCACATGTTCATCTACACGAAGGCCCATCTCCAGCGCGGTAAAATCTTTAAACTGCCAGTAACCTACCGCATTCGAAACAGAAACCGCATCAGGTATGAGTGCGCTTTCCTGCAGTACCAGATATTTAAAATCATCAGGAACGCGTTCTTCGCGTAAAATCTGTTCAATAATCGGAAAGTACGTTCGGGCCCGCTGCGCTTTAATTTCGAAATGCCTGGCCGAACGTGTAAGGGCATTGACATCTTCCTGAATTTCTCTTCGCGCATCATCTCGGATGGTGAGGGTGATGCCGGCCACAACCATTTTATGCGGAACTTCGGGCGGCTGGGCAACAATAATTAAAGGCAACGCCCATAAACAAAAGGCTGTAATGCGGTTCATACGTTTAAAAAATTCAGCCTGTAAAAAAATTATAATCAAAAAAATCAACTCACTCTCCGTATCAGCATCAGGCCATCGCGCACCGGCAGCAACACATGCTCCACACGACTGTCATCCTTCACTTTCTGATTAAACGCCTGCACCGCCCGCGTAACCTTATCGGGTTTATCATGGAGTACTTTGCCGCTCCACAACACATTATCGGCAAGAATAAACCCATTCAAAGGTACAAGTTTCATGGCAAAATCGTAATAATTGCAGTAGTTTTCTTTGTCGGCGTCAATAAAAATCAAATCAAATGGACCGCTCAGTTGCGGCAGGATATCCAGCGCATTACCGATGCGGTAGTCGATTGCGTGATGATAAGGGGAGCTGCTGAAGTAGCTGCGTACGCGTTCTTCGAGTTCAGCATTTTTATCAATCGTAATCAATTTACCGCCCGCGGCCAATCCTTCGGCAAGGCAAAGGGCGGAATAACCGGTATAGGTGCCGATTTCCAGGATGGTGCGGGGTTTTATCATGCAGCTGATCATGGCCAGCAGTCGCCCCTGCAGGTGTCCGGACAACATGCGGGGCATGAGTACTTCAGCGTGGGTGTCGCGGTTGATTTTCTTCAGCAGTTCACTTTCAGGAGAAGTGAATTGTTCGGCATAACGGATAATGGATTCATGTAAGATATCCATAAAGACAAAGTAAAGGATTTTAATCCAACTGCGTGATATAAAACTTGTCGCGGGCAGATAAAAAACTATGCATTCAAAAATGTCCTCATCCTTCCTGCACGTACCGCAGGATCTTCTCCTCTGCTTTGTCCAACAGCCGGAAAATGTTTTCCTTCATTGGAGGTTTAACTGATGAAATAATGGATTTTTAAAGCTGAAGTTAAGTTGTACACTTAATCCACCCAATTCTCTATCTCAATTTTATTCAGTCTCCTGAAGTCTGAAACGTTTCTTGTCACTAAAATCAGATTGTTTGAAATAGCTGTCGCTCCGATTAATAAATCGAAGTCGTCCAATGGGATTCCTTTTTTTCTTAACCTGGGTTTCTCTTTAGCATAAACATCGAGTGAATTAAAAAGGGGAATAACTGTGAACTTCTCAACAAATTGGTCAACAGTCCTTCTATTGTTTTCTCGATTTTCACTGTTTTCTGCTCCGAATTTTAGTTCAGCTACCGTTATTTCTGAAACAAAACAGTTGGAAATTCCTGCCCTCTCAATCTTTTTGTCAAGGTTGTAAAGGCCTTTTAAGAAGTAAATGCAAATGTTGGTATCGAGTAGGTATTTTTTCAAAACAGCTCAGTCTTTCGGCCAAAATTTCTGCTCTTTTTTAGATCAGCAATTATCTCGTCAGCCGATTTCCTGGTTTTGAAAGCACCATATAAATCATTTAAAGACTTATCGGTGGGCTTTTCAAAGTTTTTTAATGAGTCCGAAAGCTTTGAAATTAATTCAAGTCTATTATCCGGGCTCAGGCTCTTTAAAAGACCTAGGTAGCTGTCTATTAAATTAAATTTTAAGTCTGTTGCCTTCATGATATTAAAAATACATCCAAAAATAGCCATTTTTTTATGATTGATTTTTTTGACCAAAGGCATGAAACACATCATCCACAATCGAATAAATACCTACCGCCTTCCACACTTCCCGAATTTCGGCAAAGGGCAAGGCATATGGCGCATAACGGGTGTTATCAGAAACCAGTAAAAAATGGTTGCGCTTTTCCGGATGCGCAAACACGCGCTTGAACACAATGCCTTCGGTCTGTGTGATGAGTATGCATGCACTGCCGTTTTTAACCTGCGCCAGGCTTTCCACATATCGCCCGAATACAATGCTGCCGGACTGAACAGGCAGCATGGAGTCGCCACGGATTTCGAAAGCCCGCACTGTGCAATTACGCGGCAGCACCGGCATTTTTATCTTAGGCAACTCGCTGATGTATTCCGGGTCCTGATACCCGGCCAGGTAGCCGGCTGCTGCTTTTTGGGTAACCAGTTCTACGTTTTCGCTTCCCGAAACATCAACGGTTATGGCCAGCACCTCCCGCTGTGCCACAACCTGGCGGGATGAACGGCCCGGACGTGTTAAATCCGTGCGGCTCAGCTCATCCAGGCTAACCTGAAAAAAATCGGCCAGCTTCAGCAATACCGGCAGTGGCGGAAAGGCCCTGCCCTCTTCGTACGCGCCGATTACCGGTGGCTTCACATCCAGTTGTTCAGCCAGTTGCTTTTGGGTGATTCCCTGCCGGGCGCGTAAAAACTTCAGATTCCGGGCAATGTGATTCATGTTTCAAGAATAAACTAAATAATTTAGTTAAACAATATTTTAAAACTAATTTATTTAGATTACTATAGCGCCATGGATCGCAACATTATTCACCTGGACCTGGATGCATTTTTCGTGGCTGTGGAGTGTCTGCGCAACCCGAAACTAAAGGGACGTCCGCTGATCATCGGCGGGCAGAGCCGCCGTGGTGTAGTGGCTTCGTGCAGCTATGAGGCCCGGCAGTTTGGCGTACACTCGGCCATGCCCATGTACCTCGCCATGCAACTTTGTCCCGACGCCACTGTGATTTCGGGCGACATGGAAGCGTACAGTTATTACTCCCACCTGATTACCGAAATCATTGCCGACTCTGCACCGTTGTTTGAAAAATCATCCATCGATGAATTTTATGTTGATGCCAGCGGCATGGACAAATACTTTGGTGCATTTAAATGGGCACAGGAACTGCGCAGAAAAATCATCCGCGAAAGCGGCCTGCCCATCTCCATGGGCATGTCGGTAAACAAGCTGGTATCGAAAGTAACCACGGGCGAGTTTAAGCCTAATGCTGAGAAATACATTGAACCCGGCACAGAAAAAGATTTTCTGGCACCGCTGGGTGTGGAAAAAATTCCGATGATCGGGCGGCAAACGGCCTCCTTTTTATATGATATGGGCGTGCGCACCGTAGGCACCCTGCGCGATATGCCGGTAAAGTTTTTGGTAAGTGCGTTCGGTAAAAACGGCATCGCCCTGTGGAAGAAAGCCCACGGCATAGATGACAGTCCGGTAGTACCCTACAGCGAACAAAAATCTATTTCTACTGAGTGCACCTTTGATGAAGATACCCTGGACATCAGGCGAATCAAATCGGTGCTGACAGCCATGGTGGAGAAGGTGGCCTTTTCGCTGCGCGAACAGAAAAAGCTCACCTCGTGCGTAACGGTAAAAATACGCTACGCCAACTTCGACACCGAAACCCGGCAGGCCCAAATACCTTACACTTCGGCTGACCATGTCCTTCTGCGCGTGGTGCACGAGTTATTCGACAAGCTGTACCAGCGCAGAATGCGCATACGCCTGGTGGGTGTGCGGCTCAGCGGCCTGGTATATGGACATCACCAGATCAGTCTATTTGATGATACAGCCGAAAGCATACGGTTGTATCAGGCGATGGACAAAATCAAGCATCGTTACGGCGCGGAGAAACTAACCCGCGCCACTACCCTGGGCACTTCGCGCAAAGTGCGCATGGAGATGAACATGTTTAAAGGAAAAGTAAAAAAGAACTGGGTGGAGGGTTGATCATATTCAAATGAAGGATAAAAAACCGAATTTTATTTTTTTTTAGATTTGATATCCCAATCTGATAACCCCTGTTTTAATCCGTGCGCAAACTCAGAAAAGCATGAAAACCCTTCAGAATTTTCTATTACTCATTCATATACTTGGCGGTTCACTGGGTTTAATAACAGGAATTTTAAGCATGATTCTAAAAAAGGGAGATCAAAATCATGTGCGCACGGGAAGAATTTTCTTCTACTCGATGATGACTACTGGCTCTACTTCACTCATTCTCGCTGTAATAAATCCCAATGAATTCTTATTTACCGTAGGACTCTTTACTCTATACATGATCATTTCTGCAAAACGTTACATATCCTCCACTACGCGAAACAGGATGACACCCACACTTACAGACAAAATAATAACAGGGATTATGTTAGCAGCAGGTATATTGTTTATGGTGTTTGGAATTTTCAGGATTACGAGAATGGAAAATTTTGGTATTGTGTTTATTACCTTTGGTGTTATCGGATTGGGTTTTGTTTTTCAGGACTATAGGAATTTTACAGGTAAATCCTATTTCAAAAATCCCGGACTGCTTGCCCACCTTCAACGCATGACGGGCGGGTTTATCGCAGCAACAACTGCTTTTCTTGTAGTGAATATCAGATATTTTCCGGAGCAGATTCCGGATATTTTGTTTTGGTTATTACCAACCTTTTTGTTCACTCCTCTTATCATTAAGTGGAGCAGAAAATTTGCCGTGATAAAAAAATAAAAGCCTTCCATTGGAAGGCTTTTTTGTTTCTACCTAACAGACAGTTAATCAACTTTAATCACCGTCTTCAGGGTTTTCTTTTCATCCTTCGGGATGGTTACTTCCAGAATGCCGTTTACATACTTCGCATTGATTTTGGAAGTATTCACATTTTCCGGTAAGGTGAACGAACGGCTGAACGTACCGTACTGCGTTTCGATCGAACACAGGTAATCTTCCTTGCGCTCGCGGGTAAACTTGCGCTCACCGCTGATGGTAAGGTAGTTGTCGTTCAGGTCGATTTTGAAATCTTCCTTGTTCATGCCCGGAACAGCAACATGTAACTCGTACGCCTTATCGGTTTCGATCACATCTACCCGCGGTACGAACGAGTAGGCCGTGCCACCCGAACGGGTAACGGCATCATTAAAGAATTTGTCAATCAGGCTGCCAAACGAAGCCGGTACGAAATCGTTCAGCAAGGTGTTATAGCGCATCAGGCTCATAGCTCTTTTGGTTTTATGGTTGAACATCCGTTTCAGTATCCGATATCAGGATTCTGTAAAATCCATGCCGTCTAATTTTTAATGACATAATGACTTGATTTAGCCAATGATTCTTGAGGACTTAAGACAAATTGTCTTAATTCCACTATTATTTTTAGCCATATTCAAAAAATTTTATTACTGCCCTTTAGAATAAAATTGCATTTGGAACGCAGTGAAAATCGCTAAATTTCATCCTTAACCAATCCTTTAAACCATGCATTTAAACCCGATTGATGTACTTGTATTTATTGCTTATGCCACCACTATTCTGAGTATAGGGCTTTATGTTTCGCGCGATAAAAAAGGCCATCAGAAAAACGCTGAGGATTATTTTCTGGCCGGTAAGTCGCTGCCCTGGTGGGCAATTGGCGCTTCACTTATCGCGGCCAATATCTCGGCCGAGCAGTTTATTGGTATGTCGGGCTCTGGTTTTGCCATTGGCCTGGCCATTGCATCGTACGAGTGGATGGCAGCCGTCACGTTATTGATAGTCGGAAAATTCTTTCTGCCCATCTTCATCAATAAGGGTATTTACACCATTCCCGAATTTGTTGAAAAGCGCTTCAGCACAAATCTGAAAACCATTCTTGCCGTTTTCTGGATTTGCCTGTTTGTTTTTGTCAACCTCACTTCAGTCATGTACCTGGGTGCGCGCGCACTCGATACGGTTATCGGCAACGGTGACGGCAGTATGATGATTTACGGTATTGTGGGCCTTGGTCTGTTTGCAGCAGCTTACTCGCTGTACGGTGGTTTATCGGCTGTGGCCTGGACTGATGTGGTGCAGGTTGTTTTGCTGATTGTGGGTGGACTGATTACCACTGTGTTGGCTCTTCAGCACGTATCGCCAACCGGAAACATTTTTGATGGCCTGATACATGTTTATCATACCGTGCCTCAGAAATTTTCTATGATACTTTCCAAAGGAGAGATCATAACGCCCGATGGAAAAGATGCCTGGTGGGACTTACCCGGACTGGCCGTACTGCTGGGCGGCATGTGGGTGGCTAATCTGTATTACTGGGGCTTTAATCAATACATCATCCAGCGTACACTGGCAGCCCGCAGCCTGGAAGAATCACAGAAGGGAATTGTGTTCGCAGCATTTTTGAAACTGATTATTCCGCTGATTGTGGTTATTCCCGGTATCGTGGCTTTTGTACTCAATGCAGATGCACAGGGTGTGCTGAATGCCACAACGGTCGATCCAAGTTTTATTGGCAGCGAAGGAAAAATCATGAACGATAATGCCGCCCCCTGGCTAATCAAACAATTTGTTCCCCCCGGATTAAAAGGACTGGTGCTGGCCGCCCTGGCAGCTGCCATCGTCTCATCGCTCGCCTCCATGTTGAATTCCACAGCCACCATATTTACCATGGATATTTACCGTCCTTACATTAACCGAAATGCTACGGATAAACAGGTGGTGCGTACCGGCCGCATTACCGCTGCGGTGGCCCTGGTAATCGCCATGTTCATCGCGCCCATGCTGGGTAATCTCGGACAGGCCTTTCAGTTCATTCAGGAATACACCGGAGTGGTTAGCCCGGGTATTCTGGCCGTGTTTCTTGCAGGGTTATTTTTTAAACGCGCTACCAACAAGGGGGCAATATGGGGTGTGGTGTCGTCCATACCGGTGGCGTTGTATTTTAAGGTAGCTCCGAATAACTGGAGTTCGGCACCTGTGTTTGTTAACATTCCCTTTCTTGACCAGATGTTCATTACCTGTTTGTTGTCGCTGGGTATCATTTTGACCGTTAGCTACTTCGGGTCAAAGACCGCTGATGCAAAAGGAATACCGTTAAGCAGGGAACTGTTTCGAACCGGCCCGGCTTTTAATATCGGAGCGGTTGCGGTGCTGCTGATAACGGCTGCCTTGTATATTTTATTCTGGTAAAACCGTAAATGATTTAACCAGCACATCGTGTGAATTACCACCTACCATAACATCAAAAGCACCGGGTTCGCAAACCCATTGCAGTTTGTCGTTGTAAAAGGATAGGTGTTCACGGTTCAGATTAAATACAATGGTTTTCTTTTCAGATGGTTTCAATGTCACCCGCTGAAATCCCTTTAGTTCTTTCACAGGCCGTGTTACCGATGCGATTTTATCACGAATGTAAAGCTGCACTACTTCGGTACCTTCCCGCTCACCGGTGTTGGTTACATCCACATAAACCTTCAGGGTATCATTCATCCTGATATCGGTTTTATCCAATCTGAAATTGTCGTAGGTAAACCGGGTATAGCTCAGTCCATAACCAAATGGAAAGAGTGGCTCGTTGGGTACATCGAGATAATTGGAACGGAATTTTGAAAACCATTTGCCCTGCTCCAGAGGCCGGCCTGTGTTTTTATGTGCATAATAAATAGGTATCTGCCCTTCATTTCTCGGAAAGGTTACGGTTAGTTTACCTCCGGGGTTTACATCGCCAAACAAAACATCGGCAATGGCATCACCAGCCTCACTGCCACCAAACCACACATTGAGGATAGCCGGAACTTGCTGATACTCCTCTGTTAAAACCAGTGGTCTGCCGGTAAACAAAAGCAGCACGACCGGTTTACCTGTTTTCAGCAATTCATTCAGTAAGTCGCGCTGAATTTCCGGAATGGTAAGTTGAGTTCGGCTGGCCGATTCTCCGGTCATTTCGGCACTTTCGCCCAACGCTGCAACAATTACATCGGCCTGTCGTGCAATTTGCAAAGCTTCCCGGCGTATTACCTCCGCGGGACGATTATCCCTGCGAAGGGATTTTCCGAACATTGTGGCACGTTCTTCAAATGCGGGGTCTTCATCCAGGTTTGAACCTTTGGCGTAAAGAATACGTGCGTTACTTCCTGCGGCACGTTTCAGCCCCTGAAGCACAGTAACTGATTCGCTATGCCGCGCAGCTACACTCCACGTACCGGTCATGTTTTCCGCAGCATCGGCCATCGGACCAATCAGTGCAATAGTTCCTTTTTTCTGAAGTGGCAGGATGCTTTTTTCATTTTTTAATAAAACAAAACTTTCTGCTGCTGCTCTTCGGGCAACACTTCGGTTTTCGGCGGTAAAAATTTCAGTTTTAGCTCTTTGGCTGTTGCAGTAACGATACGGGTCATCGAATAATCCGAGTTGAAATTTTGCCTTCAGAACAAGCCGGCAGGCTTCATCGATGCGCGCTTCGCTTACCTTACCTTCCTTCAGCAGTTGAGGTAAATACTGAAGAAATGCTTCGCTTACCATATCCATGTCCACGCCTGCCATCAGTGCTTTGGCTGTTACTTCAGGCAATGTACCAAAACCATGGTCAACCATTTCGCTTACTCCGGTATAATCAGAAACCACAAAACCATTGAAGTGCCATTGTTTTCTCAGTACATCGGTTAACAACCATGGGTTTGCCGTAGCAGGTATTCCGTTAATTTCATTAAATGAGGTCATCACACTTCCAACACCCGCTTCAACAGCTGCTTTATAAGGTGGCAAATATTCATTATACATGCGGTGCAAGCTCATATCTACTGTATTGTAATCACGACCGCTCTCCGAAGCACCATATAATGCAAAATGCTTTACACAGGCGAGTACGGTATTTGGAGCCGAAAGATCAGTGCCCTGATACCCGCGTACCATGGCCTTAGCTATCTCCGAACCCAGAAAAGGATCTTCACCGCTTCCTTCGGCTATTCTGCCCCACCGCGGATCACGACACAAATCAACCATAGGCGAAAAAGTCCAATTGATTCCATCTGCACTGGCTTCCTGAGCAGCTATGCGGGCTGTTTGTTCAATAAGTGGAATATCCCATGTACAGCTTAGCGCCAAGGGTATTGGGAAAGTAGTTTCATACCCGTGCACCACATCCATCCCGAAAATCAAAGGTATTTTTAGCCGACTCTTTTCCACGGCAATACGTTGCATCTCCCGTATTGCTTCAACAGACTTGATGTTAAACAGGCCCCCTACCTCGCCTCGTTCAATTTTGCGGGCGATATCGGAATTCTCTGCCTGACCTGTTGTGAACTGACCAGCCGAAGGAAGATTAAGCTGACCAATTTTTTCTTCGCGTGTCATAAGCGCCATCAGCGAATCAATTTTCCGGTTGATTCGCTCGTCCGCTGAAGTTTTTTTATTGGTTGTACATGCCCAAAACAGTACAAAAACAACAAAGAGCAGGCAGGATGATTTATGCATCATAACGGGTGAGTTTAAAATGTGAAACCTAATTTTTTAAGGCCATTTTGAATTTCAGGAGCCCCCATAAATAATCTCCACAATAAACCGGTGCGATGGTTTTCAATCATTACAGGTATAGGCCCCTGATCGATGGCCAGATAATGCGGACGCATCCAGCGATGATGAAAGCTGAATGCATCAAACGGTCCATAGATACCAATCAGCGAGTCCCTTTCGGGCGAATACAAAAACCTGAGGAACTGTAAACTTTCATCGGGGGTATAGGGAAAAGAAGAGAGCGCAGCCGTAGGCGATATAACACCCAGGTCGTTGGTAGGATAGTGTGCCGCATAACCATTCATGGAGTAACTGGAGGTTAAGCCCCAGCAGTTGGCGCCATATCCTTCAAATTTTTTCGGATTATCAACACAATAGCGATAATGAATCAGGGAATGATTCCGGTTAAGTGTCCAGTAGTCAGCGTATTGATCTTTTAAATTTCTGGGATCCAGCCCCAAAAAGGAATAATGCGCCCAGAACAGGGGCCCGACCGGATCATCAGCGTGTTCATAATGGTCCAGTATAGTAGGCAAATCGTAGTACACGCGATTTGTTTTTATTGCACCGCCCCTCGCCCATCCTTCATGATAAACTTCGGGTGCAACCGGAAAGGTTGGCGATGAAGCGGCCAGAACATAAGCAATGAGGCATTCGTTATACCCGCCTATCGGAAAATTCATCTCCCATCCATATTTGGGCGACCAATGCCAGTAGAGAACTTTTTTACCGTTGGTGTACCAGTTCCATTCCACTTCGCGCCAGAGTTTATCAATTTTTTCCGCCAGATTTTTTTCCCGTTCATTACCATTTTTAAAATATTCTCTTACTGTAAGCAGACCTTGCATCAGAAAGGCGGTCTCAACAATATCTCCTCCATCATCTTTCGGACTAAACGGCTTTACTTTACCTGTTTCACCATAGAGCCAATGAGGCCAGGCTCCATGAAACCGATCGGCTGTATCAAGGTAATTGACTATGTGGATGAAACGCTGAACGGCCTCATCGCGCCCGACAAAACCCCGCTCGATACCCACCAGTATAGCCATTAAGCCAAAACCTGACCCTCCGGTTGTAATCACATTGCGATCATTCATCGGGTAATCATTATCGAGATGAGTTCGCTCACGCGCCAGACCGGAAACGGGTTCGGCATTGTCCCAGAAATACCGAAAGGTTTGATATTGAACCCTTGTGAGCAGGGAATCGTCCGATAGCGTTGTTACCTGATTTTCTTCGCGCTTACCTTTACACGCAGACAGTATTCCGATTATAATCAACAGCAGAAAACTCCTCATTTTCATCAGTAGTTAAATCCAAGATTGGTAAGTCCGGTTTGTACTTCAGGTGCCGACATAAATAAATTCCACAGCAGTCCTGTTCGATAATTTTCAATCATAACAACAATGGGTCCCTGATCAATAGCCAGATAGGAGTTAGCCGTCCATCCCATAGTTGGGTTAAATGCGTCATAAAACCCGTATGGCCCCCACAACTTATCGCCTATGGTATAGTAAAAGAATTTAAGTGCCCGCATCGATTCTTCCGGCGTATAAGGAAAAGACGATAATGCGGCAGTTGGTGTAATGACCCCTAAATCATTCGTGGGCGAATGGGCGTTGTATCCATTGTGGTTATCACTTGCAGTAAGACCCCAGCTTTTTTCGCTGTATCCGATAAAACTTTTCGGATTGCGAACGCAATAACGGTAATTAATCAGCGAGTGATTCCGGTTTTGTAAAAAGTAATCCGAACAATACGTATCAGATAATCCGGTTGGGTTAAGTCCTAAAAAGGAATAATGCGCAAAGAATAAAGGCCCGCCATAGGCATAACCCAACGGAAGAGTGATGCCTTCGTACGAATTTCCATTTATTATTCCGCCATTCAAAGCCCAGCCGTTGTCATAAACAACTTTTGGTATTGGGTAGGTAGGTGAAGATGCCGCCAAAACATACACAATCAGAGCTTCGTTCCATCCTCTTACCTGCATGTTCATGACCCAGCCTTTATCGGCCGACCAATGCCAGTATAAAACATTCTGGCCGCCTCTGCGGTACCAGTTCCATTCCACGCCATACCATAAGGAATTTATCCTGTTGATCAGGTCCTGCTCAGCCGGATTTGCCGGATTAAGATATTGACGCATGGTAAGAAGTCCCTGAACAAGGAACGCCGTTTCCACCAGATCTCCGCCGTTATCATTTGCGCTAAACGGTATCACACGACCGGTGTTACCATTAATCCAATGCGGCCACACTCCATGGAACCGATCGGCTGTTTCTAAAAAATCCAGAATTTTATCCATGCGGGTCAGGCACTGTTCGCGTGTAATAAAGCCCCGTTCAACGCCAACAATAAGTGCCATAATTCCGAAGCCTGAACCACCGGTAGTCACCAGGTCGCCCGAGTTATTTCGCTCGCGCGCCATGCCACTTGCCGGATGCGCAAAATCGTAGAAGTATTTAAACGTTTGATGTTGAACAAGGGTCAGCAGATCGTCATCACTTAATAGAGGGAATTTGGGTGTTTCATCTAACACCGTGTAGAAGTACTTATTGAAGCCACTGAAAGGTTCACCGCGTTTTCCGGTAAGATCAGGAGACACCCAAACCTGATAACGGCTGAAGTGCGTAAGCGGATTAATTGGATTTATTGTAACTGCCAGACTATCGGGTGATGCTGCTAGGGAAACAGGCGTATTACCCTGGGGCCCCAGTATTCTGAACCAATACGGTTGCAGTTCAGCCGGATTAAGTTTTTCGTTAAAGCGTATTTCGATAACCGGTGTCAGGCTTACATCCTTAACCGGAGCTAAGTTGAATACTTCGCTGCCATTGATTTTCAGGCTGGTTACCTGTAGCTCTCCGGGTTCGGTAATGAACACGATTGATTTTTCTTCAAATCGCTCATCTTTCGATCCGCGGAGCGAATTTTTGAGGGTAATGGTATAACGGGTATAGCTTTTAAGCACAGAAAACGGCTGAAAATTAATTGTGCGTTCTTCATTTATTAAAGTCAGAATTCCCTCAACAGGTGTTCCATTTTGCTCCTGAATTTGAAAAGCAGGTATTACAGTAGATGATTTTAAAGGAGCCGAGAAAGTTAATTGCAGAGGTTGATTAACGGGAACATTCTGACTGACGGAATTTAAATCAAGGACATAACTACCGACCCGGGCTTCGGTAAGTTGTATTTCGGGGGTCGGCTCATCACTTGAGCAGGACGCAACAAGTAAAAAAATTATAAAGAGTAAAGCTACGCTCCGCATCATATTGTCACCAATCGTGAAAATAAGGAAGGTTTCCTGTACGGAAACCCTCCTTAAGTTTAACTAAACCTAACTTTTACCTGCAATTATGGCTTGCCACTGTTATACATGGCTGTTATTTCAGCGGATGTCAGGGCACGATGGTAAATAATCAGATCATCCATCAAACCATGGAAGTGGTTGGCACCCGGGAAATCATAACCGCCCCAGGGCTCGTTGTCCCATAGTGTGCCGCCACGCGAATGAATGAAGCCCAGCGCCAGCTCATTAAGTACATCGGGAGCAGCGCCTCTGTATTTCAAACCTGTTGTAGTTCTCTTCGGGTCGCCATCGGGCCACAGATCAAAATCCTGTTCTTTAATGCGTTCACCATTCAGGTAAACTATGCCCTGACGGGTTGATGCGTTATAAACGAATACATAGTGTGCCCACAAATCTTTTATCACCACATTCATTCCTCCGGTAGGCCGGAAATCTTTGGAATATACCCATCCCTGCCAGCCCAGGTTACCTTCGCCATCGGCCCACATATCTTCACTGAAATCGTTGGTGCCATTGGTATAAGATGCGGCCAGCTTAAATGCATTGTAACTGCTGAAAATCTCAAACTGAAAACCATAGAAGGCGCCCAGTCCGATTACAAACTGACCTTTATTCAGGCTGGAGTTGGGCTTCACCCAAACACTTAGTGACCAGCTGCCGTTGTTCATCAGCTGGCTTCCGTTTGCATATTCAATGATGCTGGTGGTTCCGTTAAAACTTGCTGCTTTACCAGCGGCAGGCTTGCGCCCGGTAACATAGGTAATGTCAACCACCCCATTGGTTTTCGGTGCTCTTCCTCCAATAATGTCAACTGCATTATCTTCAAAAGTCCAGTGCGCAAATGCACCTGGTGCAGCAAAGGTACCTTCGGTGGTAAAGTTACGCTCAATAGCACTGGTTAAAGTTTTACCGGCACTGCTTTTTAAACCTGCACCAAAGGTTAA
>JANWWN010000040.1:23501-27321 GCA_025055435.1 Cyclobacteriaceae bacterium
GGTTATTGCAGAAACAGATGTAGGGTCAACATCTACATTAAACGTAGCAATAATGTTCGCATCTACCGGAACGCCGGTAGCACTGGTAGCGCCGTTAAGGTCAATGCCTTCGGCCGTTAAACTAACAAGCGAAAGTGCCGGCGGTTCATCATCTCCGCCACAGCTCCACAGCCCCGCAGTCATTATTCCGGCTGCAGCCAGCATGCTGAAAAGGAATTTTGCTTTTTTCATAATTAAAACAATTTGGTTTAAGTGAAACATAGGTATCAGTTTTCCCAACCCGGATTCTGACTCAAAGCACCTTGCGTCAAATCGATTTCGGTTTGCGGAATAGGTAATAATTCGTGTTTTCCGGGCACAAATCCGAGCGGGCCTAATACAGTTGCTGCTTTATTGGTTCGGATTAAGTCCCAGAAGCGATGTCCTTCTAATGCCAGTTCTACGCGTCGCTCATGTAAGATGATATTCCGAAGGGCCTCTTTATTGGTTTCGGTAATATCGGGCAGAATAGTCGGATTACCTTGTCGGGCACGGGCTCGTACCTGATTCAGATAGAGCAGAGCCTGACCCGGATTATTTATTTCGTTTAATGCTTCGGCTGCTATCAGCAATACATCTGCATACCGGATAAATCTGCGATTATGACCAAATGAAGGTGGCACGGTGTTACCGGGTGTCCATACTTTTTGGTTATAACACTCGATTTCTTCCTGACCGTGCGAATCGGTTGTAACGTCCGGAGTAGCACCGTCCCCCTGAATAAACACACCATCCAGTGTTTCACCCAGGAAGATTACAGTAGCATCCAGTCGTGGGTCACCCGGCTCGAAATCATCGCGCAGATTTTTAGTAGGCCGGTTAAATCCCCAACCCCGGTTAGGGGTTCCCCGAACACCCTGAACATTACCGTATTGATTACCTCCATTTTCAAGACCCTCAGCACCAAAGGAAGCCACTTCAAAAACCGATTCAATACCGTGTTCACCGTTAACGCTGTTCGCATCTGCAAATACCGGCTCCAGTCCGTATTCACCCGAGTTAATTACTTCAAGCGCGTAGGAAGCGGCCTGGGTGAAATTTCCGCGGAATAAGTAAACTTTTGCCAGCAAAGCCCGCGCTGCTCCTTTCGTGGCCCGACCCAGGTCGGCAGGCGGATAAGCCGATTTTTCGGGTAACACACTGATGGCATACTCCAGATCGGAAATGATCAGTTCATAAATTTCATCAGTTGAACTGCGCGGCAGCACTACGGGTTCAACACCCGTAACTTTTGGAACACCACCCCAGGCGCGAACCAGATCAAAGTAAAAAAAGGCACGCAAAAATCTTGCTTCACCAACATAACGGTTACGCAGATTTTCATCCATGGAAATAAGCGGAACCTTTTCAATAACCAGATTTGCTCTTCGTACTGCTTTATAAAGCGTATTCCACCAACGCAGAATCGTTCCTTCCGTTTTGATATGCTGAAACCGATCGAATGGCCCGATGGTAGCTGCCTGGTCATCCGGATTACTGCCCTTATTGGCATCATCCGACATGATATCTAATATCGGGAATAAGCCGGAGTTAAAGTTAGGATCGCGCAAGGTATTATAAACGGCATTGGTAGCAAGGAGTGCATCAGTAGCCGTTTTCGGAAAAGCAGCCTGTGTTAAATTCCCCTGCGGCGGTTTATCCAGAAAATCTTCACATGAGAAAGAAAGCAGTAAAACCAACAGGGTGGCAGCAAACCGAATCAGACGAGTATCTATCATTTTCATGGCATCCCGGTTATAGTCCAATGTTGATTCCTACAGTTGAAATCCGAGGAACAGGATAAGTACCTCCGTCAATTCCGTTTAATATCGGATTACCACTTACTATTTCCGGCGAATACCCGGTAAAACGGCTTATGGTAAACAGGTTTGTTACGCGCAAAAACGCACGCGCTGATTTCAGACCTAGTTTCTGAACGAATTCCGAAGGAAGTGAATACCCTAATGAAATGTTACGCAGCCGGAAGAATGAACCGCTATAAACATAGCGCGAAGATGGCTCATAGTTTATACCTCCGTTAGAAGGACGTGGCTCGGTATTGCTCGTTCCTTCACCGTCCCAGAAATTAAAATATCTTTGCTCAAAATTATATGGGTCCGGACGCACGATTTCCTTACCGTTGAATATTTTATTTCCATGCTGACCCTGGAAGTCGACCGTAAAATCAAACTGACGATAAGTAAGATTGAAATTAAAGCCATAAAGTAATTTAGGCACAGGCGAACCCAGATAGGTCCGGTCATCGCCATTCAGTACACCATCGTTATTAA
This sequence comes from Cyclobacteriaceae bacterium, assembly GCA_025055435.1. GTDB lineage: Bacteria > Bacteroidota > Bacteroidia > Cytophagales > Cyclobacteriaceae > UBA2336. The sequence goes on from JANWWN010000040.1 coordinate 25,811, forward strand.
CATCTTCAAATTTTAAATCACCAACCTCAGTTGACGAAAGATGCGGATAACTATTCAGCTCTTCTGTGTTTTGAAAAACTCCGATAACCCGATATCCATAGAATGCACCGATAGGAAGCCCGGGTGCGGTTCGTGTTACCGGGCGACCGTTAAACAATCCCAGTAAACGGTCGTTCAAACCTCCCGTGCCGCTAACTTTCAATGTTTCATTGTGAATGGTTGTAACAACCGTTCCGAATGAATATTGTAAGTCGCGAAATTCGCCTTTCCAATCCAGTTTCAGTTCAACGCCCCGGTTTAAAACTTCGGCCGCATTAAAGGTGATGAGCGCCCCATCGCCATTTCCAAAGTATCCGGGAACGGCCAAGTCAACCAGAATATCCTTTGTAATGCGGTTATAGTAGTCCAGCTCAGCAGTAAGACGATCGTTTAACAAACCAGCTTCAAGGCCTACATCAATCTGCCGGGTACTTTCCCATTTTAAATCCGGATTGCCGGACACGCCGTAGGTTGCTCCGGGATAGATGACGTCATTTCCGAAAAGCGCATTGATTCCGTTTAGAACAAGCGAGTATTGCCGCTCGTAATTGATTTTTTCATTACCGATAATACCCCAGCTTGCGCGTAATTTCAGATTGGATAACCATGAAGAATACCGCTGCATGAACGATTCATTCATCACATTCCATCCTACAGCCAGTGAAGGGAAATTAGCAAAACGGTTTGCAGGCGTAAACTTGGAAGATCCGTCTCTGCGAAATGTGGCTGTGAGAAGATATTTTTGGTTAAAGGTGTAGTTGATGCGTCCTAAGTAGGATAGCATGGAAAAGTTAAAAGCCGGATTTACACCATTATATGCATAGCTGTTGGTAGCCCGGTTGGGAAAAATATTTACATACCAGAAATCTTCCGTGGGTCGCAACAGGTTCTCCATACCCAGTGAAACATTTTCGGAAGAAGACTCCTGCATTGTGAAACCTGCAACGGCATTAATCCGGTGCTTTCCTATTTCGCGCTGAAAGGTTACCGTATTTTCGAACAGCCAGTCAACACGATCGCCAAACGATTTGTTCAAATCATCGGTAGGATTTTGCTGCTGCGGATTAACATAAAATACAGGCGTGTAGCTCCTGGTTTTTACGTATTCCAAATCCACACCCAGGCTGGTCTTAAAAGTGAAATATTTAAGAAAATCAACCTCGGCATATAAATTATTCACACTGCGCAGGCCACTGGCAAAACTATTGGTGTACTCGATATCTGCCAGCACATTACCCACACCGGGAACCGGTGTATAGGAACCATCAGGTTGATAAGGTGTTAACGTAGGCCATGCGCGGTAAGCTACAAACACGGCATTACCGTTAGTGTTTTGTTGATTAAATGGTGTGAACGAAAGATTGCTTCCCAAACGTACGCTTTTAGATGCATGAAAAACATTATTGAACCGAAGGGTAACACGCTCGTAATTTGACTTTTCAATAATCCCCTGCTGACCGAAGTATCCGATT
>JANWWN010000041.1 GCA_025055435.1 Cyclobacteriaceae bacterium
GCTTTTGCCGACCGGGCTTATTCCAATCAGGGAACATTATTGCCAAGAAACAGGCCCGAGGCGATCATTCAGGAAGACCATCAGGCGCTTGATCAGGTTTTCCAAATTTTGCAGGATGGTTCGCTATTGACCATCGAGGGAAAAAGAATCAGGCTCAGTGCTGAAACGATATGCATTCATGGTGATGAATCCTATGCTCCTGCTTTGGCAGAGAAGATCCATAAAGGCCTAAAGCAGAGAGGTTATCGTATAGAGACGATTAAATAAAAGTTAACTTGCTTATAAGAAAAATGCATGCCAAAGCACAGAATCATCATATTGACTACAGGCTCCAACAAAGGCATCGGCTTTGAAGTGGTGCGGCAACTGGCAGCTGCCGGACATACAGTAATTCTCACTGCACGAAATGCCGAAAAGGGAAACGAGGCAGTTCATCGGTTGAACTCAACAGGTCTCAATGCATTCTTTCTGCCGCTCGATGTGAGCGACGAAAACAGCATCCGTCAGGCCGCAGTGACAGTAAAAGAAAAATTTCAGCGCCTGGATGTACTCATTAATAATGCGGCTATTTTGTTAAAAGAAGATGTAAGTCTTTCGACTGATGACGATAGGATTTTTGAGCAAACCTGGCGCACCAATGTGCTCGGTCCCTTGCTTATGATAAAGTATTTTCTGCCGCTCATGCCCGAAGGTTCGCGCATAATCAACACGTCCAGCGGTGGCGGCAGCATGACGGATCCGGTAGGCGGGTGGTCGCCTGCTTATTGTGTTTCCAAGTCGGCATTGAATGCAATGACCCGTCACCTGGCCTTTGAGCTGGCCCCGCGTAACATTTCCGTAAATGCCTACTGCCCGGGCTGGGTGCGCACCGATATGGGTGGCAAGTCGGCCCCCCGAACGGTTGAACAGGGAGCCGATACGGCTGTGTGGCTTGCCACGGCCGACGTGCGCGAAACCGGAAAATTTTTCCGTGACCGCACGGTGATTCCCTGGTAAGCAGTCGGAACCATTCCGGGTAAATTGTTGTATATACAACAATTAAAGCAAGTAATATGAATACCATACTTCATCCGGCCCACACCCGCGGACATGCCAACTACGGCTGGCTCGACACCTGGCATACGTTCAGTTTTGCGCATTATTTCAACCCGGAGCGCATACACTTTGGTGCACTGCGGGTACTAAATGATGACACCGTGCAGGGCGGCAAAGGCTTTGGACGTCATCCGCATGATAACATGGAAATTATCTCCATTCCGCTTTTGGGCGAACTTGAGCATGCCGACAGCATGGGCAATCGCACCGTTATTCGGGAACACGATGTGCAAATTATGAGCGCCGGCACAGGGGTGGAACACTCCGAATACAATAAAAACGCCGACAGGCCCGTGAGCTTTTTACAGATATGGGTATTTCCCAAAAAACGAAACATTGCACCGCGGTACGATCAGCGCACGTTCAAACCGGAAGAACGCCTTAACCGCTGGCAACAGGTGGTTAGTCCGGTGCAAAATGATGAAGGTGTTTGGATCAATCAGGATGCCTGGTTCTATCGCACACAACTTCAGCCCGGCATAACACTTGATTATGCAATAAACCGCACATCGAATGGTATTTATTTATTTGTTATTGACGGGTCGGTGCAACTGGACAACCTGCAGCTCAACCGGCGCGATGGCGTAGGCATTACAGATGCCGATAAAATATCGCTGACGTCCAACACATCTGCTGAATTGTTGTTAATGGAAGTGCCTTTAACTTTCTGAATATGAAAAACCGAAGTGTTTCCAGGCTGCTCTATGCCCAAATGGTGGATATGGGTGGCATACCGGTACGTCAGCCGCTACCTACACAGCAGGTTGACCTGGTTGACCCTTTTTTATTGTTGCACCATGCCAGGCTGCAGGCGCCCCGTTATGTGGAGCCGCGCCATGCCGGCATCGGGCCGCATCCGCATCGTGGCTTTTCGCCCGTTACCTTTATTTTTAAAGGTGGTGTTCACCATCGCGACAGCCGCGGCAACGACAGTGTTATTTACGAAGGCGGGGCACAATGGATGAATGCCGGCCGGGGCATTATTCACAGCGAACGCCCGCCCGTTGATATCCATGAGCGCGGGGGCATACAGGAATTGATTCAATTGTGGATTAACACACCGGCGAAACATAAAATGGACCAGCCCATGTATTTTCCTGTTTCGGCCGATGAAGTTCCCGAGATACATACGCCGGATAAACGCGCAACTATCCGGCTGTTTGCCGGTGAACTGTTGGATAAAAAAGGTCCGGTGCCATCACAAACCGAAGTAATCGCGGCTACCTTGTTCTTCGACCCATCTGGTAAGGTACAAATTCCGCTGCCGCCGCATCACAACGTGATGTTGTACCTGCTGGACGGAGAAGTAAACATTGGCGACTATGGAAAAACCGAAGGACTTCACCTGGTGCTTTTCAACAACGATGGTGACGGCCTGACGATAGAAGGTGTGCAGCCAACCCGGGCACTTCTGCTCAGTGGTAAACCATTAAACGAAGAGGTGGTTTCGTACGGCCCGTTTGTGATGAATACCCAAACGCAGATACTCGAAGCCATGCGCGATTACCAGATGGGAAGGATGGGTGTATTGATTGAAGATTAAACCGTAAGTTTACCTCAGATGACTATTGCTATGGACAACCTCATTTCGTCCGATATTGAAGCGCCGGTGATGGAAGTGGTGCGTATCCGGAAAAGTTCGCGCGCGTTTGCCGATAAACCCGTTCCCGAAACGGTTATTCGCTCGTTGTTCGAGGCGGCACGCTGGGCGCCATCCAGCCGCAACGAGCAGCCGTGGAAATATATTTATGCCACATCCGACCAAACCGAATTGTGGCAACGCATTTTCAATTCGCTGATGGATGGAAACAAAACCTGGGTGCAACATGCGCCTCTTTTGATTGTGAGCATGATGCGCAAAAATTTTTCGCGCGATGCTGCACCCAACCCCACAGCCGCTTACGATTTAGGCGCGGCCAACGCTTTCCTTACTTTGCAGGCTACATCCATGGGATTGAACGTACGCCAGATGGCAGGCTTTTACCCGCATAAGTTAAAGGAAGCCCTGCGCGTCCCGGCCGATTACGAGGTGGTGTCGGTTATGGCAGTGGGGTACGCTGCACTGCCCGACAAGTTGCCACCCGAGTTGCAGCAACGCGAAAACGCTCCGCGCACGCGCTTCCGCCAACCGGCTTTTGTAATGAACCAGATTTTTGATGAATAATGGAGAACCAGATTTTTACAGCCGTAGCCGAAATCGGCAACGAGCATTACCTTACGCCACTAACTAACACACGCGGACACAACCTGGTGGCCGATGAACCTGCCGATGTGGGGGGTACCGACCAGGGGCCACGGCCCGGTGATTTTGTGCGCATGGGACTGGCAGCCTGTACGGCCATTACCCTGCGCATGTATGCCGACCGCAAAAACTGGCCGGTAGAAAAAATTAAGGTAAAAGTCTCCAACGCCCCTTTTGACGGCCGGAAAACGGTATTTCATACGGAAATAGAAATAACCGGAAAAGTAGATGAAGACCAACGGGCAAGGCTGCTTCAGATTGCCAAGCTATGCCCGGTGCATAAAATGTTAACCAATCCGATTGAAACGGAGACGACACTAACTGTTGTTTAATATAATTTGTTTCATTACCGTGCGCGATTTCGGATATTTATCCAATATATGCGCCTGGCTTTAAGTTTTGCTTTCCTTGTATTTTTAAACGCATGCAGTCCGGATGAAAACGTTCCGCTCATCCGGCAGTATGAAGTAGTTTGGGAAGCCAACCTGTTGGAGCGCTATGCGGAGAACGACCCGTTGCCTTCTCAGTGGCCTTTTTTTAGTCATGCTTTTATAAATCCCAACGGCAATATTTACATCATTCACTCACCTGCTGATTATTCGGATGCCACGACATTAACACTTCTTGATGAAGCAGGCGGATTTGTGAATGACATTACACTTCACGGTGAATACATTTTTGATGTTTCGGCAAACCAGGCAGGACTCATGTTGACCCTTTCCAGGCAGGAAAACAACTATGTGATTAAGCTGTGGGATGAAAACCTGAATTCAACTGAGTTAAAAATACTTCCTGAACCCGCTTATTTCATCATTTTACAATAAACGGTGATCATTATTACGAAATTCGGTTAAGCACCACTGCGCATTCCTTCTCAATATACCGTTTTGATTTGGATAGTCATGTGCAATGGACCCGGCCGCTCAGTTCGTTTGGTATTTCCGGATTTACTGCACCATTATTTTTTCCTGAAACCGATGACTTCCTGCTTGTGCGCAACAACTCCGCTTATGACAGCCTGGTCATCGCCAGAGGTTCAGGTTCTACCGGAAATACAAAGTGGTTGAAAAAATTTTCGTTGGCCGAACTGGGAGCCGTCAATTACCTGCCCAAGACAATCCCGCTGAAAGATGGCAGTGTAATGATATTCAGTAAATTCCGATACCGGAAGTTATCTCACCAGGGTTTAACTCTATCTTCAGGTATTCTGGGCAATACACAAAATGTTAATGAAAGCTTCATATCGCATTGCTTTCTGGAGCAAGACGGTGGTTATTTAATCGCTTCATCCTTTGCTCAGGAAGAAGGCTGGCATGGATTCCGTTTGCTGAAAACCGACTCGCGTTTTAATGTAGGCTGGGTTGGAAATTTTTATCAGTCTGTACCGGGCTATCTCATCAGTGTAAAACAAAAAGACGACACCAGAATTTATCTTACATCCAACGGCTATGTATATGCCATAAAGCCGGTGCGCTGAGTTCTCCTTATTCAATCAGCAAACGCTTTAAATAAAATCCGTCCGGATCAATCTGCGGCAGCGTATCGCTAATAATTTGTTTTGGGTTTTTTCCCACCATCATGCGTTGTCTTCCGGTTGAGGTAACGATATCCACAGGGATTTCATCATCCAGATTCAATAGGCTGATGCGAAACTGTTTATCCCCGGTTTGCACAAGTTGGATATCCAGCTTCTGTGTAGTGCGCAGGTAAAGATCGAATAACGGCTTCAGACTTCTTCCGAACGCCGAACTGAACAGTTGTTCCACGTCATCGGTGGTGACGGTGTTGGGTGAAACATACCTCGGGTCGGTAGCCAGTTTTTTCAAAGCGGGAAAGAAAACGTCATCGCCTAAAACATAACGCAGTGTATGCATGAAGAAGGCGCCTTTGCCGTAAATATCGCTGTGGTAGGCCTGGTCGGAGTTAATTTCTTCGCCTTGTACAATGGGCAGTTTGTTCTGCGCATTCCAGGCGTTGCGCTGCATGGCCTGGCGGTATGCATCGGGCCCGCCTTTTTCCAACAGGTGCAACGCATCGGCAAACGAACAAATTCCTTCCTGTATCCACATGTGTGCCCAGTCGCGGTTGGTGATTTTATTAGCCCACCACTCGTGTCCGAACTCGTGCACTAGCAGCCAGTCGTGGTCGCGGCCGTTGATTTTGGTGTAACGGAATTTGTTGCCGTATGCATTCAGTGTTTGATGTTCCATGCCCAGGTGCGGTGTTTCGCAGATTCCGATTTTTTCTTTCACCCACGGATATTCGCCAAAATACTTTTCAAGGATGCGGCAGGATTCTTCCAGCAGCGTTAACAGGCTCTGCGCTTTGTCTTCATGCTCTTCCAAAACATAAAAATCCATAGGTACGGTGTTACCGGCTATGGTTATGTACGGGCGACTTACCTTTTTGAATTTACCGATGTTAAACACCAGGCAGTAGTTGCTGATGGGATATTGCGTACGCCAGTGAAAAGTGGTTTGACTGCCTTTGTTTTTCTGGCTGATGAGCAATCCCGGACCTGCGGCAACCAGTCCTTTGGGCACTGTGATGAGCAGGTCTGCACCTTCATCCGGCTCATCACTGGGGTGATCTTTACAGGGAAAAAATATCTTGCCGCCTTCATTCTGGCAGGTTATGGCGACCCACGGGTTGCCACGGCTGTCTTTTTCCCACTGAAAACCACCTATCCAGGGCGGCCGCTCGGCAATGCCCGGCTTGCCGTTGTAGTACACGCGAACGGTTTGATTGTTCAGGTTACCGGGTTTTACTTGTTGCGCATCGATTTTCAGTACATCATCCTGTGTATGCTGAAATGAAGAAGATTTGCCGTTTACCAGCACGCGCGTAACTGTTAGTCCATGCCACAAATCGAGAACGATTGAAGAAGGCACCTGGGAGTAGTTTATCCGTACTTCGGTGTAGCCTGACAAAGTCTGCGTTTGAGGATTTACTTCCAGTGCGAGGGTATAGTGCCGCACATCCATGATTGCCTGTTCGGGTTTAAGCCGCCCGCCCGAAGGCAGGTTCTGTGCATACAGCACAAATGAATAGAGCAGAAGAATAAGAAACAGTTTTCTTTGTATCATGCAACAATGTGTTTACTTTTCAAATTCGATAATAAATTCCGAGCTGTATTCGTTCGCTTCGCTGTCTTTTACAAACAAGCGTGCGCGTTTACCCAGTTTGAGGCAGGTGTTCTTGTTCCGAATGTCTTCGGGCGTATTCATGGGTTGCAGTGACGGATACCATAACACCCTTCCCGGTTTACTGATGAGGAGCTGTGGTTTGGTCCACCGCAGGGCATGGTCCCCTTTACCCAGGTCGGCATGCGGATTGAAGGAAATGTAAATATTGCTGCCCTGCCATTTTGGTTTTTCCACTTTAGCCATCAGCATTACCCAGCAGTTCAGGTAATAGTTCCAGCTTACCGATGGGCCCCAGTAATATTGCTTAGCCTGTGACGCTGGGCCACCGCCTTCTTCTAGTGGAATTTGCAACACAGGTATGGGCTTTCCGGCACCGTTGTGGGGAGCGTTAAAGCCCGTGCCATCCCATCTTTTTGCTTTTCCTTCCGGGTTATCGAGGTCGGTGAGCCGGATGCGTGCCACGCTGATACACTGATGCATCCATTCTTTTTCTTCGCTGTAGGTAGCCGGGTCGTATTTTTCCGGATAGCTGTATTCTCCAAAAAATAAATAGAGATAATCACCGCTGGCCACGGCTGAGGGATCGCCAACACCCCCGGCAAAGGTCAGTGAGCGGTTATGCGGCAGTCGAATCATGCGGTCGTTTAAATCTTCGATGAAAATGCCGCGGTCTTCCCAGCTTTTTCCGCCATCGGTGGATTTCATAATACCGATACGACATACGGCTGCAGCCGATTCAGGTCCGCGTAAACCTTCCGGCCAGTTGTCGTTTGTATAACCTGAACCTGTTGTTGGGTCGTAGGGCAGGGTTTGCGGATAGTTTTCATTGTGATAAATACCGTACAGGGTTTTGCCGGATGGGTCGCGTGCATCCTGATACATGGTTTCAAACCATATGGCACCGTGCAGTCCCGGTGATCCGGGCGGTGCGTTGGGAGGCAGTTGTGGGCTGATAAACTTATCGTGAGGGGTAAGAAAAACTTCATCGGCGTTGCGGCCATCAGCGTATTTCAGTTCGCGCGCTTCGCCCCACACCGGGTCTTCACCATACTTACCCGGAAAAATACGCAATGTATCGCCTACCCAGGCTTCGGCCATGTTGCAGTCAACAAACGACTTAAATACAAACCGATCGGCCGGAATAAGTTTAAATGAGGGATGAAACGCCTCTTCTTTTTGCCTGCAGGCAGTGAATATCAGGATTATCAGTAAAGCCAGTCGCGGTAGCCTCATACCATCAGGTATTCTTTTTTTAATAACGGACAAATCTTGTATCGTTCATCATGCGTGTCTTCATACACGGCTTCCAACAGTTCGTACACATGCTTTACGCCAATGCGTTTACACCATTCAAAAGGACCGTACGGGTAGTTGGTGCCGAGCTTCATGGCCTGGTCAATATCTTCGCGGGATGCCGTACCTTCGAGTGCCGTGTAGTAAGCCTCATTGATGATCATGCCCACAATGCGTGGAGTAACCATGCCTACGCGGTCATCTACCAGCAGGTATGGAGTGTTGAGTTTTTCGCAAAGCCCGTGAAGCAGGGGCTTATCGCGTTCATGCAATACGCTTACTTCCAGGACTTCGCGGTTCAGAAAAGTGGGCAGTCCGTTAAACCCGAATAATGCTGCCTTGATTTTGTGATTGGTAAGGTTGGATAACTCAGCCAGCGAAATTTTGGTGGTGTTCACGAACACCTTCGCTTCTGGTTTATCGGCATAAATTTCTACCTGAAAAGGCTCTTCATCCAGGATAAAATCGAATACCAGGTCGCTGCCGGCCACAAAACGTTCGGCTTCGCGGTGGTCGCCTTCCAGGGTAAAGTGGTGATCGCCAAATTTAGTGCGGCATTCATTCAGGTTTATTTCTTCTCCGATAACTAGAATATGCATCTTAGTGTGGGTTGGTTTTTCTAATTTGCACCAGTTACGAAGATAAATTTAAAATGTATTGATATGGCAAAACAGGTGATTTATTCCGCGAACGCACCCGAACCCATTGGTCCTTACAGCCAGGCCATCCGAAGCGGCAATATGGTTTTTATAAGCGGTCAGATTGCTATCCGCAAACCTGAGGGCATTTTGATAACCTCAAGCATTGAAGAAGAAACTGAGCAGGTTATGCAGAACCTGAAGAGCATTTTGCAGGCCGCGGGTTTGGATTTTTCACATGTGGTGAAGAGCACGATCTTCCTGAAAGACATGAATTATTTTCCGGTGGTGAATGAAGTGTATGGTAAATATTTTCCAAACCATCCGCCGGCACGCGAGACGGTGGAGGTAAGCCGGTTGCCGAAAGACGTGAACGTGGAGATTTCGTGTATTGCGGTGGGATAAATGTTTATAATTTATCTGATTAAAATGTTAGTTGAGAATATCGCTTGATCCTAAAGAAGCCATCAAAAACATCAGTTATCCTCAAAGTCCTAAGTGAGGAAAAACGCAAAGCTCAGAAGTTATGCGAAGTGTAATTACAGATACGCACTAAACACACCACTCCGCCACTCACTTTCCGGCTTCCTTGGCCCAGGTGTCTTTCAGGGTAACCGTGCGATTAAATACCGGTTTACCGGGAGTGGTGTCAGGGTCTGTTACAAAATAGCCTTTGCGCAAAAACTGGTAATGCGCCTGGCTGTCCGGCTCAGCCAGCGAAGGTTCGGCCCACACCTGTGGCAGGATGTGTAACGAGTCGGGGTTAAGGTAATCTTTGAAGTCACCTTCCGCTTCCGAAAGGTCGGCTACCTTAAACAACCTGTCGTACAACCGCACTTCCACCGGTACGGCATGTGCAACACTAACCCAATGCAAGGTTCCTTTAACAATAATTCCCGATGTGTCGGCTCCGCTTTTACTTTCGGGTATATACGTGCAATGCAGCGCGGTAATTTTTCCTGATGCGTCTTTAATTACCTGATCACAGCGGATAATGTAGGCACTTTTCAGGCGCACCATCTGCCCGGGCGCAAGACGGAAATATTTTTTGGGAGGATTTTCCATGAAATCATCGGCTTCAATAAACAGTTCGCGCGAAAAGGGAATTTCGCGGCTTCCGGCCGATGGATCTTCGGGGTTGTTCTCGGTGCTGAGCCACTCAGTTTTTCCTTCGGGGTAGTTGGTGATAATTACTTTTACCGGATCGAACACCACCATTCTGCGGAGTGCAATCTTGTTCAGGTGTTCGCGTATACAAAATTCCAGAAGGCCTACATCGATCAGGTTGTCCCGGCGGGCTACACCTACGCGATCACAAAACTCGCGGATGCTTTCGGGCGTGTAGCCGCGTCTGCGCATTCCGCTCAGCGTGGGCATGCGGGGGTCATCCCATCCGTTAACGTGTTTTTCGTTAACCAGCTGCAACAGCTTGCGTTTGCTCATTACGGTGTAACTCAGATTAAGCCGGGCGAATTCGTATTGCCTGGACGGGAAGATTTCCAGTTTCTCAATAAGCCAGTCGTACAGTTCGCGGTGAGGCGCAAATTCCAAAGTACAAATACTGTGGGTTACGCCTTCAATCGAATCGCTTTGGCCGTGGGCAAAATCGTACATCGGATAGATGCACCATTTGTTGCCGGTGCGGTGGTGGTGAGCATGCTTGATGCGGTACAAAATCGGGTCGCGCATATGCATGTTGGGATGTGCCATGTCGATTTTTGCGCGCAACACTTTTTCGCCATCGCGGTATTTTCCTTCACGCATTTCGGCAAAGAGCCGGAGGTTTTCTTCAACCGGGCGGTTGCGATAAGGGCTGTTTGTACCGGGTTCGGTAGGCGTGCCTTTCTGTCGGGCAATCTCTTCGCTGGTGCTGTCATCCACGTAGGCCAGTCCTTTTTTTATCAGCTTTACCGCAAATTCGTAGAGCTGTTCGAAGTAGTCGGAAGCATATAATTCATTCTTCCACTGGAAGCCGAGCCAACGGATGTCGTTTTTTATGCTCTCGACATACTCTACATCTTCGGTAACGGGGTTAGTATCATCAAATCGGAGGTTGGTGTAGCCACCGTATTTCTTCGCTAAACCGAAATTCAGGCAGATGGATTTGGCATGACCTACGTGCAGGTAGCCGTTAGGCTCGGGCGGAAAACGCGTAATGATTTGCTTGTATTTGCCGGCCTTCAGGTCGTTTTCGATAATTTCTTCCAGAAAGTTCTTGCTTTTCTCTTCGCTCATGGCACTGTAAATGACAAAGGTAATACGCAAACCGGCTGCAAATCTAATCCTTCGGTTAACTTTGCCGCATGACCAAAGTGAGGGTTCGTTTTGCACCCAGTCCGACCGGCCCGCTTCACATCGGAGGCGTTCGTACGGCATTGTATAATTACCTGTTTGCCCGCCGTCACGGGGGCACCATGATTCTTCGCATTGAAGATACCGACCAGAACCGCTATGTGCCCGGCGCGGAAGAGTATATTATTGAGTCTTTGCGGTGGGCCGGAATTGTAATTGATGAAGGCGTGGGCCCTGGCGGGCCACATGCTCCTTACCGGCAGTCGGAGCGTAAACACATCTATCGTCAATATGCCGAGCAGCTTGTGCATGCCGGTTACGCATACTATGCTTTCGATACGGAAGATGAGTTGGATGCTCTTCGAAACAGGTTAAAGGAGGCGGGAGCTGAGCAGCAGCAATACGGAATTACCACGCGCATGAATATGCGGAATTCCCTGACCCTTCCTGCCCGCGAAGTTCAGCGATTATTGACCGAAAATGCACCCCATGTTATCCGGTTAAAAATTCCCGAAGGAGAGGTCATAAAGCTGCACGACCTGATTCGGGGTGAAGTAACCGTGCACAGCGAACAGCTCGATGACAAGGTGTTGATGAAGTCCGATGGGATGCCCACCTATCACCTGGCCAATGTAGTAGATGATTACCTGATGGAGATCACGCACGTGATTCGGGGTGAGGAGTGGTTGCCATCCGCTCCGTTACATGTGTTGTTATATCGTGGGTTGGGTTGGGAAGAGCGTATGCCGCAGTTTGCCCACCTGCCGTTGTTGTTAAAACCCGACGGACATGGAAAACTCAGCAAACGTGATGGCGACCGCATGGGTTTTCCGGTATTTCCGCTGAATTGGACCGACCCGTTTACCGGTGAAAAATCACCGGGCTTTCGTGAGGCAGGTTATCTGCCGGAGGCCCTGATTAACTTCCTTGCCCTGCTGGGCTGGAATCCTGGCACCGAACAGGAGTTGTTTTCCATGACGGAGTTAGTTGAGTCGTTTAGTTTAGAACGAATCAGTAAATCGGGTGCGCGTTTCGATATTCAGAAGGCGCGGTGGTTTAATCAGCAGTATCTGCGTAAGCTACCCGATGCGCAGCTTGCCCGGCAACTGGCTGAGCAGCTGAAGTCGGAAGGCATTGAACAACCCGAAGAAAAACTCATTCGCATTGTGTCCCTGCTGAAGGAGCGCATCACCTTTACACATGAATTGCTGCCGCAAAGCAAATTTTTCTTTTATGCACCACCCGTGCCGGATGATTCGTTTATCCGCAAAAAATGGTCGGGCCAGGTTCAGGAGGTACTTGCGGCTTATGCACAAGCCCTGGAGGAGGAAAAAAATTTTTCAGCGGATAACCTGAAGCATCTTTTGGAAACAACTGCGCAAAAGCTGGGCATTAAAGCCGGTCAGGTCATGCAACCGTTGCGGGTGGCATTAACCGGAGAGACAGCCGGGCCCGATTTGATGGCCATAGCTGAAATTTTAGGGCAGAAGGAGTGTATCAGAAGAATTAATTTCGTTTTGCAATACGCCAAACCCTTTGTTTCCTGATATGCCGCGCAAGTCATCACCGCCAAAAAAATCCAAAAAGCCCAGGGTCCACAAAGAGCTGGAAGGGTTTGAAATTTCCATTGACCCGTTTGGCGAACTGAAATCCAATGTGGACATCGAAAAAATCAATGAGTTTCTGAACCGGAATGTGGACGATAAAAAACTGGCCGAACGGGATGATTACGAAGAGCTGAAGAAAGGAAAGAAGCCGCGAAAGAGGAAGGAAACGTGATTTTTGCCGGTCAATTCAATTTTGACTTAAGTCGAAGTCAAAAAATCAGTAATTTTGACTTGTAATCAAGGCAAAAATGCTCGATCCCCTCTATGCATTTCAGGAAGTGCTGGTTAAGCCGGTAAGCAATGTTTTCATTCGCTCCTTGGCCAGACGCATCAACTGGAAGCAAAGGATGTTTGGCATAAAAGGTTTACGCGGTACTGGTAAAACCACGTTGTTGCTTCAATACTTCAAGTATCAACTCCGTGAAAATGCATTGTATGTTACGGTTGACCATCCATGGTTTTACGATAATACTTTACTCGAACTGGCAGAAGCATTCGATAAGAGCGGAGGTAAGGTTTTACTGATAGACGAAATTCATAAATACCTGCGCTGGTCAACTGAATTAAAGAATATTTATGATGGGTTCCCCGGGCTTCAGGTTATTTTCACGGCATCCTCGGCACTGGATATTCAGAAAGGAGAAGCTGATCTAAGCCGAAGGGCAATAACCTATACACTAGGTGGTTTATCCTTTCGGGAATACCTGGCTTTGTTTCACCAGCACGAGCTTCCGATAGTAAGACTTGAGGAGGTTTTTACCGATGCTCTTCATATTATCCGTGAACTTTCATTTCCCGGCAAAGTGTTGCCATTGTTTCATCATTATCTGAAGGCAGGGTATTTTCCGTTTGCGCGATCGGAAGAAGAAAGTGATTTTTTTGTCAAACTTAACCAGGTTATCAATACCACGCTAGAGACCGACCTGGCGCTCATGGAAAATTATTCAGCTGGAAACATTACTAAGATAAAACGGCTGCTGGGTGTGCTCGCTGAATCCGTACCCTTTACGCCAAATATTTCTGCACTTGCATCAAAAATGCAGTTGGGGCGTGATACAGTGAATACTTATTTGCATCATTTAGAGAAGGCAGGTTTATTGAATTTACTATACCGGAGTTCAAGAGGTGTAGCTGCATTACAAAAACCGGATAAAATTTTTCTTGAAAACACGAATTTCAGTTTTGCACTGCAGAATCAGCCGGACACGGGAAGTCTCCGTGAAACGTTTTTCCTGAACCAGCTCCGGCATGCTGGTCACGCAGTCAATCTTCCGGATAAAGGCGATTTTTTTATTGACCGGAAATGGACAATCGAAGTAGGCGGTGTGGGCAAAAAAGACAAACAGCCTGTAAATACTAAGGCTGATTTTCTGGTTTTAGATAATCTGGAGACGGCTTACCAAAACAGGATACCGCTTTGGCTTTTCGGATTTTTGTATTAAAAGACAGACGGTAGGTGTGGTAAAACTGCCGGAACGCGTTGACGATAGGCTTCGTAGGCTGCACCGAACTGTCGGATGAGTTTGCGCTCCTCCAGTTTTATACCGATGGGTAGATAAATTAAAATGCAGGCTGCGCTGATCAGCGCCGGAACATTCGGAATGAGAAGCACATAAGCAAGAAGCCACAAAAGGGTAGCCGAGTATAGCGGATGACGAACGTAATTCAGAATTCCGTTTGTTTTAAGAGTTGTTTGGAGCTCGGATGACAGGCCAAGAAAAGCAGTAAAACTGTACTGGCGAAACGCTGCATAAAAAATCACGGCACCTGCCAACGTGCAGATTACTGCTACTACCTGAAGTAATAAGGGAGGGATGAAAAGAAGCGGTTCGTCCATCCGGAAGATCAGGTAAATAAGAGCAGCAAGTCCAATTGTTGCAATTGAGCTGTACATCAGGCGATAACGGGTTGTGTTTAAAGCGCACGTCTGCATGATTCGCAGCTTAATTGGTTCGGAGGCAAGCAGGCTGTGCAGCGACAGGTAAACTGCCCATCCAATAATCAAAAGAAGATAGTTCATATCCTACCCGGTTTTTTACTGTTCAATCATAAACGCTTCTGTATGTTACATCAAGCCATTCATCAACAGGTTTAAATACTTACTTTTGAAATTTAATAATTATGCCGTCCTTAATTCTTGGTCTTATCCGTGAAGGCAAAATTCCGCCTGATAAACGCGTGCCCTTTACACCTTTTCAGGTTGAAGAAATCCATCAGCGCTTTCCGCATGTGCGGGTCGTAGTGGAAGAAAGTCCGATACGGGCCTTTCAGGACCGCGAATACCGTGCGCTGGATATTGAAGTTACATCCGACATGCGTTCGTGCGACATCCTGATGGGCATTAAGGAAGTTCCAATTGACCGGCTCATACCCGATAAAACCTATCTGTTCTTTTCGCATACCATCAAAAAACAGCCGCACAACCGTAAGCTCCTGCAGGAAATCCTGAAACGAAACATCCGCCTCATTGATTATGAGGCACTGAAAGATAAACTCGGCAACCGCCTGGTGGCTTTTGGCCGCTTTGCCGGGCTGGTCGGAGCTTACAACGGCCTGTGGACGTACGGTAAACGATTCGGATTGTTCAGCATGAAACGCGCATTCGAATGTTTTGATGTGAACGACCTGAAACTGGAGTTGCGCAAGATCAGCCTTCCACCCATCAAAATCATCCTTACCGGAGGCGGACGCGTTGGCCATGGAGCAATGGAAACGCTGGACAGCGCCGGTATCCGGAAAGTGAGTGTAGAGGAATTTCTAAATCGCACTTTTAACGAGCCGGTCTATGTTCAGCTCAGCAGTGCCGATTATCATGTTCGCAAAGAAGGCGGGCACTTCAACCGCGAGGAATTTCATAAGCACCCGGAACGGTATGACTCCACATTTTTGCGGTTTACCCAAGTAGCCGATATGCTGATTGCCGGAGCATACTGGAATCCTGCTGCACCCGTGTTATTTACCCGTCAGGATATGCGGTCGGCTGATTTCAAAATCAAAGTAATTGCCGACATCACGTGTGATATCGAAGGCTCCATACCCAGCACGAAACGCGCCAGCAGCATTGACGACCCGATTTATGATTACGATGCCGAAACCGATACAGTAAAGCCACCGTTGAGCAGCGAAAAGTTTGTGACGGTAATGGCCATTGATAACCTGCCCTGTGAATTACCGCGTAACGCTTCGGAAGAATTTGGTCGCGATTTATTGGATAAAATTCTGCCCGCCTTGCTGGTAGAAGATTCGGAGGGTATTGTTGAAAGGGCCACCATCACATGCAATGGTAAACTGACCCCACAGTTTTCCTATCTGCAGGATTATGTTGAGGGTAAGTAACAATTAAACGGCAGTTGCTGCACGTAGCCGGTCGGTAACTTTTTGCACCACATCTTCAACCGTGATGTGTGTGAGGCAGGCAAAATCACCACGATGGCAGGTTTCTTTTCCGTAAACCGAACACGGCCGGCAGGGCAGTGCTTCACGACCGATTTGCAGGACACCATCTTTTTCCTGACCTAACGGACCAAAGCCTACATCGGGGTGGGTGCCGCCCCAAACCGAAACAACGGGCGTGCCGCTTAGCGCAGCCAGGTGCATGTTCGATGAGTCGGTGCAAATCATCACATCCAGCATCTTCATCAGGGCGATTTCCTGTTGTAATTTCAATCTGCCGGCAACCACCACAATATGTTCAGGAAACAAACTTTTCAGGTCGTGGAAGTAACTGATTTCCTTTTCGCCACCGCCAAACAAAAAAAATTTTGCCCGGGTAGTTTTGATTAGTTCATTGATCAAAGAGGGGTAATGGGCCAGTGGCCATATTTTGGTTTTGTGCAGGGCAAAGGGAGCTATTCCAATCCACGGCTGGGTTTTCGTGATGCCCTGTTTTTCAAGCCATACCTGCAGGTGTTTAACGGCCGTTTCGTTAGGATGTAACCACGGGCCGCGCTGCAACCCAAAGTCGAAGCCCGCCTGTTTCAGTGCCAACCTATAGCGTTCAGTGGTGTGAGGAAGGGGCTCGGCAATTTTATTTTCTTTTCGGGTAAAAGCACGCTTTTCTTTTCTTCCTTTGTTAAAGACAATTACTTTTTTTCCGAAAAGCCGGAACAGGCTGCGCAAAATCATTGTGCGTACGTGGTCGTGCATATCAATGACCACATCAAAATCATCCTTTA
The DNA here is from genome assembly GCA_025055435.1 of Cyclobacteriaceae bacterium. Lineage (GTDB taxonomy): Bacteria > Bacteroidota > Bacteroidia > Cytophagales > Cyclobacteriaceae > UBA2336. The sequence goes on from JANWWN010000041.1 coordinate 16,489, forward strand.
CCAGCAGTGCAAAAAACAGTTTCCGGATGCCAAAAAATCCGGTGAAACGGTAATCCACATCGGCTTCAAAAACTTTAACGCGTTCGATGCCCGAAAAGAATGCGGCAAATTTTGGGCGGGTGGCAACAGTTACTTCCACATCTTTAAAAGTGGCTGTAAACGAACGTACTACAGGAACGAGGAGCAACACATCCCCCATAGCCGAAAAACGCAGGAGGAGAATTTTCTTCATTTCTTTTGTCCGTACAAAACGGGATTGAGCGATGCGTCGTTGTACATTTTCATCTGGCGGTACACCTTCATTCTGCGCTCACCTTTCGATATGTCTTCAATAAGCTGGTCGAAAGCCAGTTGCATATCGCTTTTTTGTTCTAACAGAATATTGAGTTTAGCCTGACATTTTGCAATATGATCGGGCGAGGCGTCATTCCGCAGTGTTTGTTCGCGCATGTGGTAAATCTTCAGCATCAGGATACTCATACGGTCCAACAGCCATGCCGGCGTTTCGGAGTTCATGCGGGCATCGGGCTTGTACTGCACATGGTGGAATTGTTCCATGAAATAATCATCCATCAGCTCAACGGTATCCGTTCGTTCCTGGTTGGACTTGTCAATGCGTCTTTTAATCTGCAGGGCTTCTACGGGATTAATATCCGGCAACCGGATGATATCTTCCAAATGCCATTGTACCGTATCGATCCAGTTTTTTTTGTACAATAAAAACTCGAACGAACCATCACGATAGGGATTGCGCATGGGGGTGTCCACGTTGTCGTGCACGTGATAATCGTCAATACTTTGCTGAAAGATGGCGTAACATTGAGCTGCGGTAAGCATGGTGCTGGTTTGAGCAGGCAATTTACGTATTTTGCTGAACCATGTCGTCACATCACATTGTGCGTGAAAATCAGGAGCCGGCGCTGGTGATGGTGGATGTTGCCGATGTGCCGGTGCCGGTTATTCAGGAATTGCTGGAGTGGAGCCCGCAGATAATCGTGTGCGAACGAGCCCTGGAAGAAGTTCTGAAATGGGATATTAAGCTGGACGTGGTTATCGTGCCGGAGCATAAACGAAGTCAGTGGCTTGCAGCTTTGCAGCATCAGGCACCGGTTAAAGTACTTACGCATGCAGCACATGAAGCACCCTGGACAACTGCATTTTACCTGCTGAAGAGTTTGAACCAAAAGTCGGTTCAGGTTATTGGTTTACGCCCCAGCGAGGCCGGCCACCTGCCCGATGGGTTGGAAATTTCCTGTCTTCATAAAAATGTCCGGTGGACGTATCAGTCAACAGGAGTTTTTGAAAAATGGCTGCCGGCCGGAGTTCGCCTGGAAGTGCTGGGAGTGGATGTTGTTATTTCCGGGCTATGCGAAGAAGGTGTTACCGCGCGGCAGGGACTTGTTCGAGTAACCGGGTCATCACCTTACTGGGTAGGTGAGCACCTGCAGGCTACGACCGCTTAGCTACTACGATGCGATCTTTGCCGGATAAATCTTTTTGCAAAGCGGCGTCATATCCGTAAGACAGGAAAAGATCTGTAGTTGACTTGCCCAAACGTTCATTGATTTCGGCAACTACATAACCGGATTTTTTAAGCAGGCGATTTCCTTTTTCAGCAAGAGCCTTGTAGAAAATCAGCGGGTCGTTATCCGGAACAAACAGGGCGTGGTGTGGTTCGTAATTAACTACGTTGGCATGGAGTGTGTGCTTTTCATTTTCGGTAATATAAGGCGGATTGCTGATGAGCAGGTCAAGCTCGGGAACATCGGGGTCCGTCGTCAGAAAATCCAAAAGCATGAAATGAACTTCAGCCGTTAGTTTTTCTGCATTATCACGTGCAATTTGAAGTGCCTGGTTACAGATATCAATTGCATAAACCCGACTGTGCGGAAACTTAAGTTTCAGGGTTATGGCAATGCAGCCGCTACCCGTACCAACGTCAAGAATTTGGATTGGGTCGGAAGAAGAAAATAATCGGCTTGCAGCATCAATCACTTCTTCCGTTTCCGGCCGCGGAATAAGTACATCGGGTGTAACCCGGTATTCCCGGCCATAAAACCAGGCCTTTCCTATAATGTACTGAACCGGCTCGTTGCGATTGAGGCGCTCAATATCATTGTGCAGTTTTTGCTGCAGGTAGGGCGTGAAATCAATTTCCTTTCCGGCCAGAATTTCGGCACGCGATAAACCGGTTAATTCCTCCAGCAACAGCAGTACCATTTCACGGATTTCATGAGTGGCTTTGTTGGGATAAATCTGCCGCAAGGTTTCTTCCAGAAGTTTTCGCGTGTTCAAGCTTTTACCAATCTTTGCAAAAGTACGATGCGGCCCGATCATATACGCGATGAACTGTTTATGCGCAGGGCGATGGAGCTGGCCCTGCTTGGCAGGGGGTATGTAAGTCCCAATCCGTTGGTGGGATGTGTGGTGGTACATCACGACCGGATCATTGGCGAGGGCTGGCATGTAAAGTATGGTGCGGCTCATGCTGAAGTAAATGCGCTTAATGCAGTAGGCGATAAGTCGCTTCTTAAAGAAAGCACCGTTTACGTTAACCTGGAGCCTTGTTCACATTATGGTAAAACACCGCCCTGTGCCAACCTGCTGATTCAATACGGTGTACAGCGCGTGGTTATTTCCAATGTTGACCCGAATCCGTTAGTGGATGGCGGAGGGATTCGGAAATTGCGGGAGGCCGGTATTGAAGTAACCACCGGTGTGTTGGAAAAAGAAGGCCACGAACTGAATAAACGCTTCTTTACTTTTATCCAGCACAAACGCCCTTACATCATTTTGAAGTGGGCACAAACAGCAGACGGATTTGTTGCGAAGGAAAATTTCAGCTCGAAATGGATAAGTAACGGATACTCGCGCAGGCTTGTGCACAAATGGCGTTCGGAAGAAGATGCCGTGCTGGCAGGAACGCGAACGGTGTTTCATGATAACCCGCAGCTTAACGTTCGCGATTGGTCAGGTCGTAATCCGGTGCGCGTGGTGATTGACCGCTTTTTAAAATTGAGTGATAAACTCAATGTGTTTGACGGTACGCAGCCCACTTTAGTGTATAATATTCTCAAGCACGAAGAGCTTCCCAATCTTATGCTAATCAGATTGGATGAAGAAGATTTTCTGCAACAGCTGGTTCACGATCTGTATAAACGCAATATCCAGTCCGTTGTGGTGGAAGGAGGTGCGTTTACACTCCAGTCGTTCATTGATGCCGGACTATGGGATGAGGCACGGGTGTTTATTGGTTCCAAAACGTTTGGAAAAGGCATAGCGGCTCCAAATCTTGGCGGAGTATTAGTATTGAGTGAGCATATTGCGGATGACTTGTTTCAGGTTTATAAAAACGAAAAACTGAATAACCGGAGTTAATCCACCCGGAGTATTTTGTTGTTCAGGAATAGTTGATTGTGTTAAACAAAAACATTCATGGCTGAAGAGCTTAAAGTATCTGTATCGGCCGGCAAAGCCGAAAAGTACCGCGAACTGCTACCCCAACTGGAAGCTTTGGTTTCGGATGAAACCGACCTTATTGCGAACCTGGCCAATGTGGCAGCTGCATTAAAACAAACTTTTGATTTTTTCTGGGTAGGGTTTTACATCGTCAAAGAAAATCAGTTGGTGCTCGGTCCGTTTCAGGGCCCGATAGCCTGTACGCGTATTGATTTTGGAAAAGGCGTATGCGGAACGGCATGGAAAGAAAAAAGAACTATCCTGGTGCCGGATGTTGATGAGTTTCCCGGGCACATCGCATGCAGTTCACTGTCCAGATCGGAAATCGTAGTGCCGGCATTCCGGCAAGGCGAGGTGGCACTTGTTATGGATGTGGACAGCGACAGGCTGAATGATTTTGATGAAACCGATAAAGCCGGTTTGGAACAGATAATCCGATTGCTCGAAGGCAAACTTTGATTTTGCTTGGGTTCTTTCCCGGTGCACACCACCTTTTGTATAAATAGCCTTCCGGCTACGCCCGCTTTTCACTACCTTTTCATTCAGTAATTCATCCCACAAACCATGGAGAAAATGCTATCCCGCAGAAACTGGCTGAGGTCGGCTGCGGCTTTCGGAGCCGGCATCCCGTTAAGTCTGGTTATTGCCGATGAACTGATGGCCGCACCGGTTAGCCGGGCAGAACAATTGCACGGTATTAACCGGCCGGGAAAACTGATTCGTCTAGGATCGAACGAAAATCCATATGGCCCGTCACCGCGTGCACGCGAGGCAATACGCTCGGCCATTACCGAATACAACCGCTATTCATTTACTGAAGCACAGGAGTTTAAAAAAGTGCTGGCCGAAAAAGAAGGCGTTTCACCCGATCATATTTTGCTCGGGCATGGTTCGGGCGAGCTGCTCGCACTTACCGGTATGAGCATCGGACTGGAAGGAGGAGCGGTGCTCTCGGCTTTTCCTACATTTCGCACCCTGATGGATTATGCCGTGCGCTTCAATGCACGTTGGGACAAAGTTGATCTCGATGAAACACTTACCCACAACCTGGAGGCCATGGCATCTGCTGTAAAGCCGGATACCAAAATTATTTTTGTCGTAAATCCCAATAACCCAACCGGCACCATTGTCGAACCATCCAGACTGAAAAGCTTTTGCGAGGAGATGTCGCGCAAAACCATTGTATATTCCGATGAAGCCTATCTGGAATTTCTGGAACCTGCACAGCAACATTCCATGGTTGAACTGGTGCGCAGCGGTCATAATGTGATTGTTTCACGAACCTTTTCAAAAATCTACGGACTGGCCGGATTACGTATCGGTTATATCATTGCCAAGCCCGAAATTATTCAGAAGATCGGGCGTTATCAGGCGGGTGCTATCATCAATCAGGCTGCGTTGGCAGCAGCAAAGGCAAGCCTGGGCGACACGGATTTTATGAACCTCACGCGAAAAAAAAATGCCGAGGCGCGCGATTATTTCTGCAAATATCTCGAAAGCAAAAAATGGTTTTATGGTAAATCGCATGCCAATGTGGTGTTCTTCCCGGCTCCCAAAGACGGAAAGACCATACTGGAAGAAACCGAAAGACGCGGCTTCCAGATTCGGATATGGGATTATCAGAATAAAGAATGGTGCCGCGTAAGTATTGGTACATTGGAAGAAATGAAGGCGTTTACCAAAGCTTTTGATGAAGTGATAAGCTGATGAAAGCCACTTTTGAAATAAGTCTTTATCCGCTGCACAATGAATACCAGGATATTGTGCTTGCTTTTCTGAAAGACCTTAATGCTTTTCCGGGAATAAAAGTAGAAACCAACGGCATGAGCACACAGGTGTTTGGAGAGCTGGATGAATTGTTTACGATAATGAACGCCCTCTCCAAAAAATACCTGGAGCATTATCGGGCGGTGTTGGTGTTTAAGATAGGTAAAGGGCACCTGCGCTACGAGCCATGATAATTGAAACGTACACACCCGTTGATTTTGTTTATCGCGAGGCGATAGCCGAGGCCATTGCCGAACGGCGCAAGGGACGCATTTTTTACTTTGACAATGAAAACCACCTCGAATCGGCAGATGGCATGATCGAAAAGCTGGAAGAAAATAAACAAGGATGGTGGATTGAACTGGATACGAAACACCGCATCAAACTGCACCGCGTCATCACGTTGTTCGGTAAACCCGGCCCGGCTTATGACGAATACGATGCCTACAGCATTCGCTGCGGAGAATGCAGCGGAGCAGATTAAAACCCAACTACCTGTGAACTATTTAACTATGGACTAACTAACCATGGACTAACTAACCATGGACTAATTAACCATGGACCATTAACCATCTACCTTAACACCCAGCGAAGCAATCCACTCCGTTAATATTTTTTCTTCATCTGCACTAACCTTAGCCTCGGGGTGCATCCACAGGTAAGACTTCAAAGGCATTTCTTTTTCTCTCACCAGCTCAACGGTTTCCTCCAGTTTGTGTGTGGCTTTTTTTGCTGAATAGGTTTTAAATTCCGAAAAGTTCAGCTCATTTTTTCCATCCTGTATGTGTTTATACATCCACCAACCCACCGGCTGAATGTTAAAATACCACGGATAACGCGTGTTGTTGCTGTGGCAGTCGTAGCACTTTTCTTTCAGGATACCGTGAACAGCGGAAGGAATCTCATACACCATACCGATGTCGTTGTTGGCCGGCGCATCAGATATGTTCTTAGGTGGTCGAATAAACTGAATAACCACCAGGATTAGAAGAAAGCCAAGAGCCATTTTCTTAATCATGATTCAAAGGATTACGGTTTTAATTTCGGATTACGATGTCAAAAGTAATTCTATTATTTGCCCTTTTGCAACGCTTCGCCTAACTTGTTATTCCCAAACCCCCGAATTATGCGCAAGGTCTTTATTATTTCCAGTATCGTGGTAACCGCTGCGTTGCTGGTGTGGAGTTACTTCTGGATTGATGCACTCTTCGGCTTCGTTATCGTGGGTCCTTTGATGTATATGGGCGTAGCCGATATGGTGCAGAAGCGTCAGGCCATCCGGCGCAACTTTCCGCTGGCCGGAAGGCTACGGTATTTGTTTGAAGACCTTCGTCCGAAAATTCAGCAATACTTCGTTGAGTCCGATACCGACGGAGCACCCATCAACCGCATCGAAAGGTCAGTTATTTATCAGCGGGCCAAAAAGCAGATTGATACGGTTCCTTTTGGCACCCAGCTTAATGTGTATGCCGAAGGGTATGAGTGGATGACGCATTCCGTAAACCCGCTTGATCATAATCAGCTCGATCATAATCCGCGTGTTCGCATCGGAAATAAAGACTGCAAGCAGCCGTATGATGCCAGTGTGCTGAATATATCCGCCATGAGCTTTGGTTCATTGAGCGCCAACGCGGTGGAAGCGTTGAATGCCGGAGCGAAAATCGGGGGCTTTGCGCATAATACGGGCGAAGGAGGAATAAGTCCGTATCATCTGAAACATGGTGGAGATATCATCTGGCAAATCGGGACCGGATATTTCGGAGCGCGCGATGAAAATGGAAAATTTTCTGCTACGGCCTTTCAGCAAAATGCGCTTAGGCCGGAGGTAAAAATGATTGAAATCAAACTTTCACAAGGTGCCAAGCCCGGGCATGGCGGCATTCTTCCGGCTAAAAAAAATACACCCGAAATTGCTGCCATACGTGGTGTAAAACCTTATACCACTGTTTTTTCACCGCCCTACCACACGGCATTTACCACACCCATTGAATTAATTGAATTTGTCCAGCGGCTGCGTGAATTGTCCGGTGGCAAACCGGTTGGATTCAAATTGTGCATAGGCAGGAAAAGCGAATTTCTGGGCATTTGCAAAGCCATGGTAAAGCTCAATCTCTATCCGGATTTCATTACCATTGATGGTGGCGAAGGCGGAACGGGAGCCGCACCACCGGAATTCACCAACTACGTAGGCATGCCATTGCTCGATGCCATCGCTTTTGTGGATGATGCACTGCGCGGTTTTGCCATACGCGACCACATTAAGCTGGATTGCTCCGGAAAAATTCTTACCGGCTTTCATATTGTTCGGGCCATGGCATTGGGCGCTGACCTGACCAATAGTGCACGCGCCATGATGATGGCCTTAGGTTGTATTCAGGCATTGGAGTGCAACAAAAATACCTGTCCTACCGGCGTAGCCACACAGGATCCTTATTTTGCCAAAGGTTTGGTGGTGGAAGATAAAAAGCAGCGGGTAGCCAATTATCATAAAAACACAGTTGCCAGTTTTGTTGAATTGTTGTCATGTGCAGGTTTAAGCAAGCCGGAGGAAATAAACCGCACCCATGTGTACCGAAGGGTGTTTATGAACATGGTAAAAACCTATGCTGAAATTTATCCGCCCATTCCCGAGGGTTGCCTGCTGGATGAAGGCGATGCGCCCATGGAATTTGAGTCCTACCTGAAACGGGCTTCTGCCGAACGCTTCAATACGTGATGTTTTGGCCTTTACCGTTGGGCTCGTATCTTTGTAAAACCCTTTAAACATTGCAGCGAAAATTCTTTCCGCTGGATAAAAACTACATACTCGAGCAGGTTCAGCTTTCGCTGGAAAAAGAGCTTCTTCATTATCTCGTTGATTTTGTCAAGGTAGAATACCTGTTACACCACAATCCGCTTGGGCTGGTTGATGAAACCGTTCAGCGTATTCAACACCACCAATCGGAAGATTTTCAGCGCCTGCATGAGTTTTACATGCTGTTGGCCGGAATATTTCGCTATCGGTATTATGGCGATAACCAGTTAAGTTTTATCTTCAGTGGTGAGGAGCCGGATGAAGTGTATTTGCGGGAGTGGACTACCGTATTTAAATACTGGGTGCGCGAAATGAGCAGGCACCGTCAGTTTTTAATGGGTATATTGGAGTTAACGGTTTTTTATCCTGCGGAGGAACAAGCCCGGTTTATCGGCAACCGGCTCCAGACTTTTGTGGCCTCCTTTTTTGAGGTAAAAATTCATCCGCAAAAAGGTATTCTTAAATCAGCCTGAAACACCTTTACCGTATTTTAATCGGTGATACGCGAAAAACCTGTTTCATCCTGTTAAATTTGCGGCTCGATTTTACAAGCATGGCCGTGAAAATCCGAATTATCGTTAGTCTCTTGGTTGGCTTGGGCTCATTTCAGGTTCTTGCACAGAATGGCCACGATATTATACTGCCGGACTCGGCTGGCTGGAATGTTTTAAAAGAGGGGCAGGAGATACGTTTGGTTTTTCGGGTTAAACCACAGGATAATTTTCTGGGCTTTTCACTTAGTGCCGATGAAGCATTATTGAAATCGGGTATGCAGGTGGATTCAACAGGTGTATTTCGCTGGATACCTCCGTATTCCCTGGTAAACCGCATTGAACGCGTAAAAGAAATACCGATAACACTTACTGCCATGTGGCGCGAAGGCGCCCGGGTGCGGAAAAACATTTTATTAGTTGTTCATCACACCAACCGTCCGCCTGTCGTGGAGGAGCTGCCGGTGTTTTATGTCAAACAGGGTGTTAAGAATACCTATACCATTTCACCTGATTATGTTTCGGATCCGGATGGCGACCCGGTGGTATTTAAATCCGTCCCTTCGCAAATGCCGGAAGGCTCAGTTTTGTCTTCACAGGGAATACTTACCTGGACGCCGTCACGCGCACAGTTTAATGCGTTGAAGGGAAGTTCGCTGGTTGTAGAGTTTATTGTTCAGGATCAACCCGACAAAGCCGAAACCCGAGGACGACTTCGTGTTGCCCAAACCCAGCTTGACCTGCCACCTGAAATTCTGATTGTGCCGGGTGATACGGTGTTTACGCTGAAAGAAAACGAAACGATGAGTCTGAAACTCTATGTAACCGATCCGAATGGAGATGACGATGTGCGAACAATTGAATTCGTGTCATCCGATAAGCGTATCCCGCTAACGGTCTTAAAAGAAAACACTTCGCTTCAGTATGAATTTATCTGGACGCCGGGATATGATTTTACTGATGATGTTAAAAAGGTTCAGGTTGTTGACGTTGTTTTCTTTGCCCTGGATAAAGCCGGCAACCGAAGTCAGCGCAAACTAACTATTCGCGTTCAGGACACCGAAAACATGGAGGCAAAAGATGCCCTGCAATATGCCA
>JANWWN010000042.1 GCA_025055435.1 Cyclobacteriaceae bacterium
CCAATACGGTTTAGAGCGACCAGGAAACGCGACCCGCCTGACGGCGCTACATGAACAGCTTCATATCCATCCGAAGAAACAGGTAAAACTCCTGCGTCGATTACTGAAAATGTATTGGTAAGAAGCGCAGCGTAGGGCCTTGTTGGCGTGGTTCTCCGTGTGCCCATCGCCAAGAAAACTCCTCCCGGAGACTGGGTTATCGATTTTAAGATTTCAGGTTGATTATTTACTCCGCTGACGGCATTAGGTACGGAAGCAGGGTTGGTTGTAAACACCCGGAAATTAAAGTTGTGTTCATAGTTCGAAGCAATTCCAGCCTCCGTACCATCCAGGCGGTCGCTATAACCTGCATAGAAGTATGACGAGGGTCCCTGTAGAATCTTAACGCATGCCCCTTCTGTAGAGCCACCAATTCTCCTTATATATTCAACGGAGTAATTCGGGTTAATCGACAAAACCAGCTCATCTTCCTTATCAACCAATCCAACCAAACTGAGGTCCACATTGCCGGAGGACGGATCCGGATCGGTATCCGTTGTGCGTCCGCCAATAAAGTAACCGCCTGTTATCAGCGGTGTGACCGAGAAGCCTTCCTGGCTTTTTAAGATATTATAATAATAACTTTTCAAACTGTCGCCATGGTTGTTGATTACAGTTAAGCGTATTGCCAACGAGTCATCAGCATTCTTGCGCACATTGGAAAGTATTACGTAGTTACCGGCATCCGGTCCGTTGGTAATGGGTTCGATGTCGCGCGCTGATTCCTGATTCACTCCGAGTGTCTTTTCCGAAATCACATTCCCTTCCGTGTCGGTTACAACCAGATACATCCGGCTTGCCGATACCGAAAAGCTTACATTACCGAGAATGATTAACCGGCCTTCGGTGGTGAGCAGAACATCTTGTGCAAAATGATTACCATTGCCGCCATAGTATCGGATAAAATAATTCCTGTACACCGGATCAACATTATCCGCTGTATCGCAATGCCACAGGAGCAATGCGAAAAAAATCCAACTAGTTGTTCGGTTTAACATCGGATTTTTTGATTTGCCTGATTACAGATTGGGTTCTTGCTTTCCTTAATTTTCGCGGACGATAAAAAGGCTTTACATATCCCACCGAGAGTGAAAGGTTATCCAGCCGGAAATAATCATCTACATGTGCAAATTCCTGTGCAGGTGAACCCGCATAGGTTGATGAAGGCTTTACAACATTCAGCATACCGAATCCATATCGCAGATCAATAAACAGATATTCGAGTCCCCATTTGTATTTAACCGATGCCCCACCAAACACCTGATAATTCAACCGGTTACGGTAAGGCAGGAAATCAAAAGAACTCGGTCCGGCTATGATTGTACTCAACCCGGTGTCTGTCGGATCGTTATTAAATGATTCCACACTACCGCGGTCGGAAATCAGGTATCCGAGTGTTACACCTCCGTAAGTTTGTGGCACAAACTTGCGAACAGCGGAACCAAAGAAGCGACTAAAGGAGTATTTCAAACCAAAGGAGGTGTTAAACCAGGTAAGGTTATCTTTAAAAAGTTGATAGTCTGATCCACCAAACATCTTGTCGCGCGTTCGCTTGTACGAAACCGAACTAATGCCCACCAACTCACCCATCAGAGCAATGTTTTCCGAAATATGCCAATCACCTCCAAAAGCAAGCTGAAAACCTGAGCGTAAACCGTATTGTGTATTTTCGGCATTAAGTCCTACTGATGAAGGTACACTATATATTACCCGCACCGGTGACACATTAATTCCAACTCTGCCAAATACGGAGATGACAGGTGAAGCCGTGAATTTTTTACTCAGATAAACCAAATCGATTGGATCGGTTTGCGGATCGGGCATGTATTCCGGGTTAGCCCGAAGAACTTCGAGATAACTGTTTTCGGCAGCAATCGGATCATCCAGCACCAGATACGTTTGAACAAGCAGTAAGTATGCGCGTTGGCGTTGTTCGCGGGTAAAGCCTTTATCAAGGCAGTCGGCCAGCATCCGGGGAATGCCGTAAAATCTCCCAGAATTAAATTCCTCGCCAGCCTGATTCAAAATCTGCTCGCAAGTAAGTTCCTGCGCCCTTACAGAATGAACAAGTAAAATAAAGCCAACTAATGTTACGCGACAGAACACTACTGATAATCGTTTATTAAAAGATTTGCACAGGTATTTTCGAAAGGCACATCTTCACCCACATAAATGCGCCATTCTTCTATTGTCATGTTTCGTTTCATCTTCGGACATACCTGCGATGCAAGTATTTGCGGGTCAGTCGGCCATACCCGAACTTCCGATTCATGACATGCGGCTAACAAGTAGTTATTATCTTTCGAAAACACAATATCCCATACAAAGCCATTGTTGTCATCCATCACAACGGGTAAATCTTCCGGATGCTCAAGGACCCACATTTGCAACCGCCTGTCCGCTCCGGCGCTGGCAAGTAATTTACCATCAGGGGAAAACTCCACATCATATACTCCTGCCTTATGGCCGGTAAGCTGACGGATCAAATGGCCGGTCGCAACATCGATAAGCTTTACCAGGCCACGCTTTTCTTTTATTTCAAAGGTTCCGAAAGCTATTAAAGAACCATCCGGATTAAACCGAACGGAGAGAACTTGCGCATTCGGTGTTTCAATTATCCTTGTAATTTCTCCGGTTTGCAGACTGATGATCGCAAGTTTTCCGTCCCACGAACCGCCCGCGAGATATCTGCCGTCCGGGCTCAGCGATATGGCCTTGATCTCAAAAGGAAGTGTCGCCAAAACTTTGGTTTTCCCGGTTTTATAGTCCACTATTACAATGCTTTTATCGCCTTTAGCCGCTATCAAACCTGAATTGTCCTGAAGGAAAGCAAGTGCATTGGTCGCTCCTTTAAGATTTTTGATTTCCAGCGGTTTATTCCATTGCTGTACATCTATTACCTGAATAGCGGGCGAGTCGGTACCTACCGCCAGAAAACGCTCGTCCTTGCTTAAAGCCAATACGCGATTAGGGTGTGGATTAGAAAAACCGGTGGGATTTACTGTCCGGCGTTCGTAATCGCCTTTATAAACCCGGCCATCTGCAGCTGCCGCATAGAATGATGAACTGTTATCGGAAACCACCACTGAGTTGACACGGTTGCGTGGCGGACCGGGTAATTTAGCAGCATTAAAACTGTTGCCGTTAAAAAGTTTTAAGGCGTGATAAAGACCATTGTAAATGTATGGGTCATATTTCTTTCCATCGTAGCGCTTATTAAAGTGAAATGCCTGCATGATTTGTGCACCTGCCAGATCCGGATCGTCATCCTCCTGATATGATTTACCTGCCAACTGCTGCGCAATAGCGAGATAGTACAGGCGGTTGGCGCGTTGGTACTCTCTTCTGGCCTCTTCTGTTTTTTGTTCTGCAATAAGACGTTGCTCCTTCTCGCTTTGGCTTGCCTGAAATGCCAGTTCGCGTTGTCGTTCAGCTTCCCGCAAAGCTGCTTCAGCTTTAAGTCGCTGCGCGTTGGCTTCTTTCAAAGCAGCCAATGCTTCCTGCTGCGACCTCTCGGCTGCTGCTTGTGCCGAGAGCGCGATTCGGGATGCCGCTTCTGCTTCCAATCGTTTTTGCTCAGCCAAAGCCGCCTGTTCTTCGGCCCTCTGTGCTTCTACCCGCGCGAGTTCAGATTGACGGTCGGCTTCAATTTTTTGCAGGTAAGCAAATACCAGAAACAATAATGCAATGGCGGTAGCAATGCCAAGCACCAAAGCTGTAACACGCGCCCTCCTTAATGAGCGCTTTTGCAATAATTCCTGATTTTTTAACTCCGCCTCATACGTGATGCGGCTGGTATCCAGAAATACGATAGCACGCTCAAAAGCTTCATCATAGCGTTGCGCCCATTCGCGCGTGGGATTTTGTTTTTTCTGCCAGTTTAATGCCAACTGTAGGTCGGGCGGACGCCATAAGCTTGTTTTTCCAATCTGGTACATGGCTGAGGCTTCCGCAAGGCGCTTGTACATTTGGGCAGACTCATACTCTTCTTCAACCCAGGCGCTTAGTCTGTTCCAGATACGAATTAAGCTTTCGTGCGATAGTTCAATTACGGAGTTACCATTAAGCGGAGTTGGATAAGCAGGCATTAAAAAGGACCGGCCAGGTGCTCGGAAGTGCTCAACTACTTCAATCACTTCGTACTCATCTGCATCCGCCAGCCGGGCAACAAGATTCACCGGCGCTCCACGTCGCGCTGCCCTTCCTTCACCGGTTTTTTCTGTTATGGTTTTAAAAAGTATCTCAGCTATTTCTTTTTGACGAGGGGATAACTCTTCCAGTACTTCATTGGCATGCTGCGACAAAGCCTGCTCCATCCTTCCGATGGCATTGTAATGCCGGATGTCCATGGGCTCACCGGGCTCGTGGTTATGAATCCAGTAATCCCACGTCCGCATCAGGGCATGCTGAAGTATGGGAAGCTGATCCTGATTTTTTCCCATGTCGTTGAGCAGGCGGTTCACAAGCCTTTGCGATATTTTGCCGCCCGCAACTGCTACAGGTCCTTCGATAGCCAGCTTCTTCTCCTCACGGGTCATTTGCGGCACCAGATAATTACTGGTGTTAATAGCCGCAGTGAGTTCGGGAAATACTGCGCATCGGGACAGGAAATCCGACCGCATGGTAACAGCCGCGAAAACCGGTATCTCGGTTTGCCGGATGGCATACAACAGGAGATTTATGTAAGCCTGAATTTCATCTTCCGCTTCTGTTTCCCTGAGATAATAATCCAGCCGGAAAAGCTCTTCAAACTGATCCAGCATGAAAAAGATATTGTCTTGACGGAAAGTTTGCAGAAAGCGGGATACTTCCACCAAGCCATGCGGACCGCTGCGAAGAACTGAGTTGATGATGGATCGGTAAACCGGAATATCTTCCGCCTGAATACGTTTCTGTGAAGCCATGTATTCCACTACCGACTCAGCCAGATTGCGAATCGGGCTTGAGCCCGGCCGGGAAATAATGACATGCCAGTGCGGGCTGCTGTGCGAGACAAACCCGCCGTATAATACCGGCACAAGTCCGCAGGCCAATAAACTGGACTTACCGCTACCGGAATAACCCATTACGCACACAAAACGGTTGGCGGCAAGCTTGGTCAAGATTTGATCTACCTGACCTTCACGACCAAAATAAAGATGACATTCATCAACGGTAAAAGGCCTTAGACCGGGGTAAGGATTTATACTGTCGGCAAAAGCGGTGTCAACCGATTCCTCAGCAGGTGAAAATCCGGTATGGAGCGGCTGACCTACCATAAAGAGGTTTTAGTGCTTGCAATAAGCTGAAATTTAAGTATTTCGAACCAAATACCAACGAATTGGTTAAAGCGTTTCCTGAACAACATAGACTGTTAAAAAATGGGCGTCTTGCCGCCTGCTTAAAAAGTACCGAAAGTAAATTAAAATACCGGAAAGCGGCAACTATTTCACATACTGCAACATGCTGTCGGCCAGTTTGATATGATCGGTCATTAATTCATAAAAGCGGTCCTTGTTGATCTGCAGTAAAATGGAATGATCGGATGCCCTTATCAAATTGGATTGGGCAAACCCGGGAGTACCTGGCATCTCACCCAGAAAATCACCTCTATGAAGTTGCTTGATTAACCTGCCATTCCGATAGCACTCTAATTTCCCTTTAACAACAATGAAGAAATCAGGCTGAACCTGCTCATCTGCAACCATGGTCTGGCCACTGGCTAACGCCACTTCCTTACTGATATCAGCTATGTAGGAAAGGGTAATTCCCGGGACTTTCTCAAACAGCGGCAGACTACTTAAAAAGCGTACCCTGCTATATGCACTGATTTTATCGGTTTTAACCACCTCATCCAACATTTTCTTCCTGACCAAACCCAGTCGCGGTAAATTTTTTTCATACTCTTCAGGGTTTATCTGCCATAAAGCCCATGCGGCTACTTCATGAATCAACGGATCAGGATTAAACAATTGCGCCAGTAGATCAATTTTGAAATCCTCCAATTTTTGCTTTCCGATGTAGTATAAAACACAGGCTTTGGTCCATCGGTTGGATTGTGTAAAATCGCGGTTAATGATAAACTTCATTACCAGCCGCTGATCGAGCTTTGCCCGCGGATAAAATATATCCAGCCGTCGGATTCGTTCCTCATCGGGTATCTCGTCTAAAACAGGTATGATACGTTGCTTTAGCTGATCGGACAAAAACACATCAAGCAATTCGATGGCGTAGGTAATTCCTTCGGTTGTTCCGCTTTCAATATTTTCTTTAACCAGCTGTATGGAATGGGTATCATACAACATGGCTAACAGCATGTACAGGTGATCAAGATCATTCTGAATTTCTTCACGAATTGCCTGAATGATAGGCTGAACATCTTTTGAATTACCCAACTCCTGAATGGCGCTCAGATTCCAACGGATATCGGCAATATCGTTTTCAATAACATATTTAATCCGGGTAACCTGTGATGTGTTGGCTTTAAAGCCACATTCACCCAATGATAAAAGTACCTGCGATACCACTACTTTATTCGGATAATCGAGTTTATTCCACAACATATTCTGGGCACGCTGACCGCCTATTCGGCCAATGGCCTGAATGATGCGTAGCATTAGTTGCGTGCTTTGGCCTGAGCGGTAAAAAGCTGCATCCAACATGGGCAGTGCCTTTGTACCAATCAGAATCAACGCATTTAGTGCATGGCTGCCAGACAGGGGATTACCCAGATTATCAATCAGCGCCAATATCACATCGTTATTATGTTTTTTAATAGCTGACTTAATGGCCGCATTCCGCACGTGCGGTTCAACGTCATGAAGCAACTCACACAAAAATGAAATACATTCTTCTGCTGAAGTATGGAGAAGTAATTCAGCAGCATATTGACGGTCGTGCGCATTTGCTGAACGGGTAAGCTGTTGAATGCGTGATTTCGTTATCTCTCCTCCCATTTCGATAATCTGACGCATTTCCGTCTTACTTAATAAAGTCTTGGCATCATGTCCGGCCTTTTCGGGATTAATACGTATGACATATTTATCCGACACGGAAAGACCTTTTAATTCATTCAGCTTATCCTGCGCATAAACCCGAACCGATTCGTCCGGATTACGCATCAGGGCGTTAACCCAGTTGGATACCTGGCTGAAATTCAGTTTTTCTAAAAACTTATAGGCAAAGACTGCCGATTCACTTCCCGCAACCGCAAGCCTATTTTCCAGTTCTCTGACAATCCGGTCAAAGCCTCGCTCCAACCGTTCTTGTTGAACTCCGGGCTGCTCCAGCTTAAGCCTGATTTTATTTCTGTAGCCTTGATATAGCTTATTGATAATCAATAAGTAAACAAAACCTATTAAAACTAAAATTAAACTAACATGAATTACCTCGAAAAATGGAATTGCCGTTAATCCGAACACCAGCAAACCAGCAATAAATCTTGAGCTTTCATTAACCAAACCCTCAACCTTGGCCTGAAGATTAAACCGAAACCGACTGTCCAGCGGAATGAAAAAAAGTTTTAATACCGGTGTCTCCAGCGAATCGCGTATTGTCCAGTTTGCCAGCCTGGCCATCGCGATGAAAAGCAGGAAATAAACAAAGCCAGCAGGATTAGTTTCTTTATGAAATCCAAGCAGAAAGCCACTAATTACTGCTCCTAAGGAGAAGACCATCACCAAAACCGGCATCAGATAGAGCGAAGTTCGGAGACCGTAATTTCCGATGATGCGGTTGTTTACAAAAGTCTGCATAAGCAAACTTAGCCCATAAACAGCGCCCGTAAAGAAAGCCATGAAGTTGGTTAACGAGCGCTGCTCCTGATATTGCTCTTTAACTGTTTCCTGAAATGAATACTGTGTGAATATAAAGACCAGCATGGAAACCAAAACCAAGGAGGACATCTGAAGAATATAGCGGTCTGAAAACATTCTTCTGATGCTGGTTTGATGCCGAACTTCTTCGTCAAACTCGCGCGGATCATTTTTTATGAGCGGAAACTTAAGGGATATAAGAACCAAAAGAGTGCCCATAATCAATACGCTGCCCTGACAAACAAACAGATAATTCACTGTTTCAGGTACCAATGCAGCAGTTAAAGGAATAGTAAACGAGGCGAGGATGGCAGCAACCAATTGTCCGGTATCAATCCATCCGATGATGTTTTTGGATTGACGGAAATTAAACAGCCTTCCGAAAGTACCCCAATAACTCAACAACAATAAGGCCACAATCGGACCGGAGGCGCAGTACATCGCAAAAATTACATTACGCTGCCACGCTTCACTTGCATAAGTTAACATGCCATAAACCAGAATTGTAAAAAGAAAAATAAGAGAGGTGACAATGGTAGTGAGAACGGAGAAGCGCACCCGGTTTTGTAACCAGGAAAATACACCCGTCGAAATTATACCCAGAATACCAGCAACGAGGAATGCCGTATTCAGGTATTGGCCCATCCGGTTAAGAAACAACGAGTCGGCAGTAATCTGATAAGTAGCTATAAATACACCCATGAAAAAGCCGGTGGCTAGCATGAAAAGCACACGGCGTTGTTCTTCTTTGTCTGCAGTGAGCGAACCGAAAATCCCTGCCATAGAACAAAAATAACAAAAGCCCGCTCATGAGCGGGCTTTTGGTTTGTATTTTCTGTTTCCGATAGAGCTTATTTTTTAGGACTCTTGGCAGCATTTTCTTTAAAGGTCTTTTCTTTCTCTGCCTTCTCTTTAAGGTAAGCTGTGTTCAGTCCTTCCAATACTTCTTTGGTAATATCCAGCGAATCATAAGCATAAAGTAAGTCGCTGCCCGGATCAAACTTCAGCACCACCATGAGTCCTTTTTGTTTACCATAATCTTTTAGAAAGGCGGTAACGCGGTCGTATAGTTCCTTATTAATCCGCGCCTGATCATTCATAAGTTCCTGCGAAATACTTTGCTCAAAAAGCTGCAGGTTTTGCTGCTTACGTGCCAGGTCTTCTTCAACCGCACGAACCTGGCCAATGGTCATGTTGTTCATGTTGCGTTGATACGCTTCAAATTCTCCGCGCAGGCTTTCTGCCCTTTTACGATAATCACTTTCTATTTTTTGCTTTTTCGCTTCCATGATTTCCACGGAAGCCTTGATGTACTCGTACTTATCCAATAAACTGTCGGCATTAACGAACGCTATTTTAAAATCTGAAGCAGAAGCGAAATTGCTTTGCTCCGAATTACTTTTCGATGATGTAAAGTGCAGATAATACAGAACGCCAACGGCAATCAGCAGCACGGCATTGAGGATAAGGGAAAGATTTTTCATAGCTCAATATTAAGTCGGCAAATATAGCACAGTTCAGTAATCATTCACGGAACCATTGTGCGTACATGGGATAGTTCCTTGCTGTTCGGGTTATGGTTTCCAATAATTCGGGCGTTACATCTTTTACCCGTTTTGCCGGAACACCGGCATAAACACTACCCGGCTCAACCTGTGTTCCGGGTAGAACCACCGCTCCTGCCGCAATTACCGAGTTTTTACCAATCACCGCGTGATCCATAATTACTGCACCTATGCCAATCAGTACATTATCTTCTACCGTACAACCGTGAACAACGGCATTGTGAGCGATGGACACGTTGTTGCCGATAATCAGATTGGCCCGCTCGTAGGTGCAATGAAGTACAGCTCCATCCTGAATGTTGGTATTGTTACCTATCGTAATGGAGTGCACATCCCCGCGAACCACCGCATTGAACCAAACCGTGCAGTTATCGCCCATCGTCACATTGCCCACCACGATGGCCCCATCGGCCAGAAAACAGTTCTGTCCAAATTTTGGCGTGAAACCTCTTACGGATTTAATTATTGCCATAGCTGACAACCTGTCAGGAAAACCGGCTCAAATTATTAAATTTGTGGCCCACTTGCGAAGATGTCAAATTTAATAACGGATATAAACCTAATGGATGCCCCTGCAGAGACCGCTCCGCAGGGCATCCATATCACACCCGGGACCAACACGGGCAGGCCGCGTAAACTATATATTGAGAGTTATGGCTGTCAGATGAACTTTTCCGATAGCGAAATTGTGGCTTCCATTTTACAGAAAGAAGGCTTCGATACCACTACTGACGAAAGCCAGGCCGATGTGATATTCCTAAACACCTGTTCCATAAGAGAAAAAGCCGAGCAGACGGTACGCAACCGGCTTACCCAAATACATAATCTGAAAAAGAAAAATCCCGGCCTGATTGTAGGTGTGCTCGGCTGTATGGCCGAGCGACTGAAAACTGCACTGTTAGAGGAAGAGCAAATTGTTGATTTGGTTGCCGGTCCTGATGCCTATCGCGACCTGCCACGTTTGCTGGGTGAAGCCGATCAGGGCACCCGGGCAGTTAACACATTCCTTTCTCGCGAAGAAACATATGCCGATATCGCCCCGGTGCGGCTCCATTCCAACGGAGTAACCGCGTTCATTTCAATCATGCGCGGATGCGATAACATGTGCACTTTTTGCGTGGTTCCTTTTACCCGCGGACGGGAGCGCAGCCGCGACCCACACTCCATCGTAGCCGAAGCCACTGACCTCTTCCAAAAAGGCTATCGGGAGGTAACCCTGTTAGGGCAAAACGTTGACTCTTATGCATGGAGCCCCGAAGAAAATAACAAGGCTTTCATGCAGAAAAAAGGCATCTATCCGCAGGTAAACTTTGCCGGCTTACTTGAAATGGTGGCAAAAATCAGCCCGGAACTGCGCGTTCGGTTCTCCACCTCTCATCCGAAGGACATAACCGATGAAGTGCTCTTCACCATGGCGCGTTATCCAAACATCTGCAAATACATACACCTGCCCGTACAAAGCGGCAGCAGCCGCATACTGGAACTGATGAACCGCGGCTATACACGGGAATGGTATCTGAAAAAAATCGAGCGCATCCGTGAAATACTGGGTGAGGATTGCGGCCTTTCAAGCGATATGATTGCCGGTTTCTGCACCGAAACAGAAGAAGACCATCAGGCTACGCTTTCGCTCATGGATGAAGTGATGTTCGATTTCTCCTACATGTTTTATTACTCCGAGCGCCCCGGAACACCCGCTGCCAAAAAACTGAAAGATGATGTACCCCTTGAAATAAAAAAGCATCGCCTTAATCAGATTATTCAAAAACAAAACGAACATTCACGAAGGAGAAATGAAGCCGATGTGGGTAAAATTTTTGAAGTACTAATTGAAGGCGAATCCAGACGTTCGGCCGATTATCTTCAGGGGCGCAACTCAGCCAATAAAGTAGTGGTATTTCCGAGAAAAAACTTCACCAAAGGACAATATGTACAGGTGCGTATAACCGACTGTACATCAGCAACTTTATTTGGAGAATCTGTTTAAAAATGGCAGAACTGGAATCCGAAATACAAAGCGTAAAGCAACGCTTCGGCATCATTGGTAACTCGCCTTTGCTGAATAATGCCGTTCGCGTGGCCATGCAGGTAGCCCCTACCGACATGACGGTATTGATTACAGGCGAGAGCGGAGTGGGCAAAGAAATCTTCTCAAAAATTATTCACTTCCTCAGCCCGCGCAAGCATGGTCAGTTCATTGCCATCAACTGCGGAAGTATCCCGGAAGGAACCATAGACTCTGAGCTGTTCGGGCATGAAAAAGGCTCGTTTACCGGAGCCCACGAGGCACGCAAAGGCTACTTCGAAGTAACCAACGGAGGCACCATTTTTCTGGACGAAATCGGTGAAATGCCTTTGGGCACACAAGCCCGGTTGCTGCGTGTTCTGGAATATGGCGAATTTATCAAGGTGGGTTCTTCAAAAGTGCAGAAGACGGATGTACGGGTAGTTGCCGCTACTAACGTAAACCTGTTGCGTAATGTGGAAGAAGGAAAATTCCGCGAAGACCTTTATTATCGATTAAGCACCGTACCTATTTATGTACCTCCGCTAAGGGAACGCGGTAAAGACATTGAACTTCTGTTCAGAAAGTTTGCAGCCGACTTTGCCGAAAAATATAAAGTTAAGCCCATCACCCTTACCGATGAAGCACGCGAGGCGTTGCTGAAATATCGCTTTCCGGGCAACATCCGTCAGTTAAAAAATCTGGTGGAACAGATGTCGGTACTTTCCACAGACAATAAAGAGATAACCCTGGAAAAATTATTGGAGTACCTTCCGCGCGAAACGTCGCTGCCCGCAGTAGTTCCCCGAACAGGCAACGGCACCCAAGACACGTTAACAGAGCGCGATTTGTTGTATAAGGTGCTGTTCGACATGAAGAAGGACGTAATGGAACTTAAGAAAATCGTTTTGGAACTTCTTACACGGTCGGCCGACACCGGTCAGATACTCAAAGACAACCACAGTTTGTTCGAAGGATTGCAACCTGCTACTCCTGCCCCGGCTTCGTCACCCGATAATCGCGTTCTGAATCTTCAACCTGTGGTGCCGCACGAAGAACCTATTGAAATTCAGGATATCAGTCACGAAGCAGAAGATGAAACCCTGTCCATTGAAGAAAAAGAAAAGGAATTAATTATCAGGGCACTGCGAAAAAACAATAACCGCCGGAAATATGCGGCACGCGATTTGGGCATCTCCGAACGAACACTCTACCGGAAAATCAAACAATATCATCTTGAAGACCTGTAAGATCTTCCTTTCTCCCGTTCTGATAAGTGTATTGGTGCTCAGCTTTAGCCACTGCGGCATCTACTCTTTTCAGGGAGCAGCAACCAATGCACGCACCATATCCATAGCCGAATTTTTTAACAACACTGAGTTAGCTCCGCCAACCATAGGTCAGGTATTCACCAACCGGTTGAAAGATTACATGATTCAAAACACCAGCCTGAGCGTGGTAGCCGAGAACGGAGAGCTTCAACTAGAAGGTATCATTACCGGTTATCAGCTTACCCAGGTGGCTCCGGTTGCAGGTGCCAACCCGGCAAGAGGCGACCTCGCGGCGAGCACACGATTTACAATTACGGTAAAGGTTACCTACACCAACACGCTTGACCCTTCGATGAGTTTTAAAGACCGCTCATTTTCCTTCTTCCGCGACTTTAGCAACGACATCAGCTTTGCCGATGTGGAGGAATCTCTAACTCGTCAGATTATGGACCAACTCATCCTGGACATCTTTAACGCCACAGTTGCCAATTGGTGAAAAAGGTTTATTTTTAAATCACATTGGAACAGTGGAAAAAACCTTATCCGAAATTCTTCAAAATAGTCCCTGGTTCACGGAAGAGGAGGCCCGAGTGCTGGACGAATGGGCAAAACAATATCCTTATGCACAGGCCTTGCAGGTTGCTGCAGCTTGCGCTGCCTGGCATTTAAATAAACCGGAAAAACAAACCTTGTTGCAACGGGCTGCTGTTCATGTAGCCGATCGTTCGGTATTAAAAAGCTGGATAGAAAAAGCACAGCAGAAAGAATCAGCTCTTGTAAAGGAGACAGCATCTCAAACTGTGGTAGAATCCAATCTGGCCGATGAAATCATGGCCGACATCGAAAGTTTACATGAGGCCATGAAACGGTTCGAATCTTTAGTCGAAAACACGAAAACCGCTAATGAAAGCCTACGTCCTGCAGATAAAACCAAAACCGGAAGGACTGAAAAAAGTAAAAAAGAGCGGCTGCTTGAAGCCGTAAAGCAACTTCGTGAACAGCAAGCTTCGGCCGCAGCGCAATCAACTGCCAAGCTGGAAAACGTTAAAAAGTCCCGTAAAAAGCGTAAATCAGAATCTGAGGCGCTGCTTCAGGAAATCGAATCGCGCAAGAAGGTTGAACCGGAAAACAACAAAACGCGCGAACAACTGGAGATTATCGAACGGTTTATTCAAAATAACCCAACCATTACTCCGCAACAGGAAAAATCTGTTGCGGAACCGGCAGCCGATCTGATTTCGAAAGAACAACAACCCGACTTTAACGAACACATTATCTCCGAAACGCTGGTAGAAATTTTACTTCAGCAGGGTAAAAAGGATAAGGCAATCGAAGTATTGAAAAAGCTGATTTGGAAGTTTCCGCAAAAAAAAACGTACTTTGCAGCCCGCATTGATGAACTGAAGAAATAATTATGCTCACTTTTATAACTGCCCTGATCCTTTTCAGCTGTGTTTTACTGGTTTTGGTTATCCTCGCTCAGAATGCTAAGGGAGGTGGCTTAACCAGTCAGTTTGGAGGCTCAGGTGCAACCCATCTGATTGGCGTAAAGAAGACGGGCGACTTACTGGAGCGCCTTACCTGGGGTTTTGCCGTAGCCATCATGGTTTTAAGCCTGTCAACCAATTTCATTAGCAAAAACACTTCCTCCGGTGGCAGCACCATTCTGGAAAAAGCCAGCGAACAGGCTGCTCCTTCCCAGCCGCAAAATCAAGAACTACCCGGTACGGGCAATGCCGATTCCGCCCGCTGAGTTGTTTCAGGCAGCCGTTGACAGATGTTTCACAAGCAGTCTTTTGGCCACGGGCATTAATGTAGCCGTAAAGGGAAACCTGATTCGGCTTAATACCAGATAAGTAGCAGGATTTGGCAAATCAGAAAATCTCCGGGTTAGGCTTAGTTTCAGATTTTCGTAAGGTTCAAACGGACTTTTCGAAGCGGTTTCAATGTACTTCGTATTGAGGCTGCGCAATTGTTCATGCCGCTCTTCGTAAATGCTGAGTTGATAACGATAGATGTTCGTTTCTTCCTCCGGAGGCTGGGTTACAAATAAATACCCCTCCCGCGCATACAAGGGGGTAACACCCACCGCAGTAAACTCACACTGCGATTCAACATATTCATAGATAACCGTACCCTCATCCAGCGACTCTTTTACCTGAGGGATGGCAAACTCGATAATTGATGACAGCTCATTCATCACGGCATCATCCTCCACCATCTGACGATAGGAAAGAACCAGCTTTCTGAAATCCTCCAACGAAAGTTCGCGTGGAAACTGTTCGCGTATGAGCGTTCGGTTTTCCTGAACAGCCTTCAGATTCTGATAATGAAAAACCAGTTCACTGAGGAAAGGATACAGCTCAACCCTGCCAAAGGATTCTTTTACCTTTTGCAGGTAAGCCAATAAGACGTATTTCTTGTACTCAAAATCAATCAGCCCCTGCGTCAACCAGTCTTTCGAAAGTGAACTCATACTCAGTTAAAATTTTGGTAAAATTTAAAGATGACTGCCTTACCTGTCAATGGTTCAGAGTATGTCAGGCAGACTGCCATTTCGGCTTTTAATACTCCTTTCAAACATGGTTGTAAGCGCCTGGAGATTGCCCTGAAATCTGACAAAAGTACAGGCAGGACATGCTTTTCTGGCTCTGGCACAATAGGTGCTAAGGAAGCGGCTGTCGAATTACCTTCTAACCAAACATTGATAATCTATGGCTAAAATCAACTTTAAACCAAACGAGGACCGGGTGTTGGTTGAACCTGCACCTGCGGAGGAAAAAACTGCTTCCGGAATCATCATCCCCGATACAGCCAAGGAAAAACCGCAGCGCGGTCGCATTGTGGCTGTGGGTGACGGCCTGAAAGACAAGCCGGTAACCGTAAAGGTTGGTGATGAAGTACTCTATGGTAAATATGCCGGTACGGAAATCACCATTGACGGCAAGGAGTATCTCATCATGAGAAACTCAGACATTTTCGGAATCATCTAAACCCTAAAATCCAAACTTACGAATTATGGCTAAGGAAATTACTTTTGACACCACTGCGCGCGAGCGTTTGAAACGCGGCGTTGATAAACTCGCTGATGCAGTAAAAGTTACGCTCGGTCCGAAAGGCCGCAACGTTATTCTCGATAAAAAATTTGGTGCCCCTGCCGTTACCAAAGACGGCGTGTCGGTAGCTAAAGAAATCGAACTGAAAGACCCCATTGAAAACATGGGTGCCCAGCTGGTAAAAGAAGTAGCCAGCAAAACTGCCGACGCTGCCGGTGACGGTACCACAACCGCTACTGTTCTGGCACAGGCTATTTTCAACCACGGTATTAAAAACGTGGCAGCTGGTGCCAATCCCATGGACCTGAAGCGCGGTATTGACAAAGCCGTTGCTGCTGTTGTGGAGCATCTGAAGAAACAATCCAAGAAAATCAAAGACTCCAGCGAAATCCAACAAGTTGCCACCATCTCGGCCAACAACGATGAAACCATCGGTAAGATGATTGCCGATGCCATGGACAAGGTTGGCAAAGATGGCGTAATTACGGTTGAAGAAGCCAAAGGCACCGAAACGGAAGTAAAGACCGTTGAAGGTATGCAGTTCGACCGCGGCTATCTGTCGCCTTACTTCGTGACCAACACGGAGAAGATGGAAGCCGAACTCGATAATCCGTACATCCTCATCTACGATAAGAAAATCAGCGGCATGAAAGAGCTGCTTCCTATTCTGGAGGCAACCGTTCAAACCGGCAAGCCGCTGCTTATCATCGCTGAAGAAGTGGAAGGTGAAGCTTTGGCTACACTGGTGGTTAACAAAATCCGTGGCGCCCTGCGCGTAGCTGCTGTTAAAGCTCCGGGCTTTGGCGACCGCAGGAAGGCCATGCTTGAGGATATAGCCATCCTCACCGGTGGTCAGGTAATCAGCGAAGAGCGTGGCTACAAACTCGAAAATGCTACGCTGGATTACCTGGGTCGTGCCGAGAAGGTAATCATCGACAAAGACAACACCACCATTGTAAACGGTTCAGGTAAGAAGTCGGAAATCCAGGGCCGCATCAATCAAATCAAAGCTCAGATTGAAACAACTACTTCCGACTACGACCGTGAAAAACTGCAGGAGCGCCTGGCTAAACTCAGCGGTGGCGTAGCCATCCTGTATGTAGGTGCTGCTACGGAGGTTGAAATGAAAGAAAAGAAAGACCGCGTAGATGATGCCCTGCATGCTACCCGTGCTGCCGTTCAGGAAGGTATCATTCCGGGTGGTGGTGTAGCTTACCTGCGCGCCATCGAGGCTCTGAAAGATGTTGAAACCGAGAACGAAGATCAGGAAACCGGTGTAAACATCATCCGTCAGGCACTCGAAGCTCCGCTGCGCATCATAGCCGAGAATGCCGGACAGGAAGGCTCGGTAGTGGTGAACAAAGTGCGCGAAGGCAAAAAAGACTTTGGTTACAACGCCCGCGAAAACAAATACGAAGAATTCTTCAGCGCGGGTATTATTGACCCGACCAAAGTTGCCCGACTGGCACTGGAAAACGCTGCTTCGATAGCCGGCTTGCTGCTCACCACCGAAGCCGTGGTAAGCGAGATACCGGAAGAAAAAGAAGCTGCTCCGGCCCCGGGCCGCGGCGGAATGGACATGATGTAATCCCGCATCTCAATCAACATAAAGCCCTGCCCTGTGCAGGGCTTTTTTATTTCACTCCCTATGAAGTTTTATTCGTGAAGAAAGCTTTTTAAATTAGGCGCTGTCAAACAACTCAGTGAATGGTTATTCATAAAAGCTTTGCCGACTTTGTACTATTTCTTTATGTCCACATGGCCCATGCCGACAGCGAGTTCCATGAAACAGAGATGGCCATGGTTCGCGAAAAGATGAAAAAGCTCTATCCGCAGGGTACCGATTACGAAGCCAAACTCAAAGAAGCATTAATTCTTTATCAGGATTTTGATAAATCAAAACTTCACACCCTCTTTAAAGATACTTTCCGGCACTTCTCCGATGTGCGCTTTTCGGTAAAGTACCATGTATATACCGACCTGTACGAAATCATTAACGCCGATGGCAAAGTAGATGAATCGGAAACGGCGGCATTACAGGAACTGAAGGAAATTATCGACCTGTCGCACTAAATTAATTTTCAATTTCCTGTTTCATGCCATTCTTATACAACATCCAGGCCATCGCAAAAAAGAAGGCCATTCCTAACAGATAGTATCCACCGGTTCCCAGGGTTTCAGTCAAAGCATGTTCTGCATTGACATTTTGTAAAGCCTTATACACGTTTTCATTAACGGAAAGTAACGCGATGATCACACCGGCCAAGGCGCCACCGGCAATGAGTCCGGTTGCAAACAAACCTCCCCGACTCAGCTCGCTTTCTTCCGTAACACCATACTTCATCGTCAGTCGCCAGTCGGTAAAAGCTTTTAGTGCTCCTCCCAGGAAAATAGGCAAAGTAGTAGCCAAAGGAAGATATAAACCGATTGCGAAAGCGAGGGCCTTAATACCACACAGTTCAATCATAACGGCAATGAACACCCCCACCATAACAAACTGCCAGTCCAGATTAAATGACAGAATGCCGCGGATAAGTGTAGCCATGAGGGTTGCTTGCGGAGCCGCGTACTTGTCTGTTCCGATAGCGTGCTGATAACCCTGCGCAACCAAATCGGGTGTAGGTGTGTCGAGCACTTTAACCACATAACCAATAGCAATCGATGAAACTATGGCTCCGATAAAAAGCGCAATCTGTTGATATCGTGGAGTAGCTCCAACCAGAAATCCGGTTTTCAAATCCTGCGAGGTGGCTCCGGCGTTAGCAGCCGCTATGCAAATCATACCTCCAACCACCAAAGCCATGGGTTCATAAATCTTTCCTGTCCAGCCTACTGCAGTAAAAATCAAACAGGTGCCCATGAGTGTAGCGATGGTCATACCCGACACCGGACTGTTGCTGCTCCCTACAAGACCTACGATGCGGCTGGCGACTGTAACAAAGAAAAAGCCGAACACCACAATCAATATTCCTAAAATCAGTTTCTGAAAAAATCCGTCTCCGGGAATATTCGGCATGATGGTCAGTACCGCAACCAGTACCAGGCTTCCGATGATGACCACTTTAAACGAAAGGTCGCGCTCGGTACGAAGAACACCTGCCTCTCCCTTTTCTTTCATCGACTGAACACTTTCGCGGAAAGAATTAACGATAGTTGGAATTGTTTTTAATAAAGTAATAAACCCTCCGGCAGCCACAGCTCCGGCGCCTATCTGGCGGATGTATGCGCGATAAATGGCATCGGCATAACTGCTGAACGATGCGGTTTCGGGATTCCAGTTACCCGGACCGCCGGGTGTGGAAAGGTCAGCCAGATATCCGAGTTTAACCAGTTGCAGGGCAATGGTCTCAGCCGGAACCAACGTTGCCAACAGGGGTGTGAGTCCCCACCATGCCAGAACTGAGCCCGCCACCAGCACGCCGGCAATCTTCGGACCTATAATGTACCCAACACCCAGATATTCAGGAGTGATTTCGGCTCGCGTAGCTGCCGAAGGCCAGAATTTGTTCAACTGACTGGTAATGAAAGCTGGCGTTTCGGCTATCACGTGAAACACCTTTTGCAACATGGCATATACCAAAGCCACACCCATGCCCCAAAATGCAGTTTGGGCAAATACACCGCCCCGTTCTCCGGCCTGAAGCACGGAGCCACAAGCGGTTCCTTCCGGATAAGGCAATGTACCGTGTTCGTTAACGATGAGCGAGCGCCGCAGCGGAATCATCATGAGCGTTCCCATGATTCCGCCAAAGGCCGCCAGCACCAGTATGGTTAAGTAGCTGAAATAGTCCTCGCCTACGCTCTTTCCATCTTCTCCGGCTGATAAAAACAAGAAGCCGGGAAGGGTAAAAACAACACCGGCCGCTATGGATTCACCGGCAGAGCCTGTGGTTTGAATGATGTTGTTTTCGAGGATGGTGGTCTTTAGAAATTTTCTTCCCAGGGTTATGGCTATTACTGCAATGGGTATGGATGCGGATACGGTGAGACCGGCCCGCAAGGCAAGGTAAACGGTTGATGCTCCAAAAAGAATTCCGAACAATGCACCCGTAATTACCGATTTAAATGTAAACTCGGGAATGTTTTGTTCAGGACTGATGTAGGGCTTAAATGATTTACCGGATTCCATGGGAAGTTGTTTTTAATTTTTCGATTTACTAACAACAACGTTGTAAACCAGCATGAGCAGCGTTGAAGTAAGACCAATGCCTGCTAAAGTGTACCACATCATGGAAGGGTTTGTTTGCAGATAGGTATTTCTGAGCCAGTCGGCCAGGCCGCCTGCAGTTACCGAGCCGATAGCCACCGGTAAAAAAGCAAACCCCATGAAGGTACCCACCTGATTACGCGGAGCAAGCGAACCGACATATTCATAAAAGCGAGGAGCCTGTGTGGCTTCGCCCAGCGCAAATATTGCCACACCCAAAACGGCAGACCAAATGGCAGGTACAGCACCGATTATTACCCACGAAAGGCTGGCAATCGAAAAACCAACTGTCATCGCTGTGATGGGTTTCCACTTTTTTACCAAAGCAGTTACCGGCACCGAAAGGAAAATGATGGTCCAGGCGTCAACCGTTTCGAGAATTTCAAATCGCTCGAACTTTAGCACATCGGTAACATAAAAAGGAAAGGAATAAAAAATTTGCCAGAACATCATCCAGAAGCCGGAGAAGATGAGCAGGAAGGTCATGAACTTCAGGTTACCAAAAACCAATACCATATCGGAAAATACTTTTGCGAATGTTCTGCGTTCTTCACCATCGCGGGTCTGTGGTTCGCGGAAAAATAAAACCGTACCGACAATCAGAAGAAAAGAAGTGATCGATGACATGATGAGCACATATTCAATCCCCATGGACTGACGGACTTCCATCGCCAGTATCGGGCCGATAGCACCACCCAGATTAACCAGCATATAGTAAATGGAATACCCCAGCGCGCGCACATCTTCGGAGGTGGTTTTAGCAACAGTTCCCACAATGCAGGGTTTAATGAGCGAGCCACCCACAGCGGTTAACAGCAAGACTCCCAGAACATAATTACGTTTACCGATGACTCCGGTAATTGCTTCACCATATTCCATCCCTGCCAGACCAATCAAAAAATATCCTACACAGAAAAAGGTAAAACAGGCTATCAGCGTTTTACGGAATCCGTACTTATCAACGAAAACACCTGCTACTACAGGAAGAAAGTATAAAACAAAGTTGAAAATACCGGCAAGTGTACCCGCTTCATCCTGAAGCCCCACCTTGTTAGCGAGATAGTAAGTGAGCACGGCCTTCGAACCATAGTAAGCAAGTCGTTCGAAGAGTTCAAGGGTATTGGCAATCCAGAAAGATGAAGAAAATCCGGTGTAGAGTTTTCGTAACCGTTCAGCAATCATGGTTTAGGTTTGGTTGCGCGAAAAGTAGAAGTTATCTGTGAAATAGACAAAAATCCCGCATGTGGCCATGCGGGATTTGATACTAACGTTCCGGCTCGAGGCTCCACTTTTCAGGTGAGCGCCATAAACTGGATAGGAGTAGTTCGCGCATGAAAATAAATTCCTTAGGCAGGCGGTCGTACATCCTTTCAAACAGTTCGGCATGGGCCAGCAACTCCTGCTTCCACTGCTCGCGGTCAATGCTCATCAGCCGGTCAAAGTCTTCACGGGAAAAATCCAATCCACGCCAGTCAATATCGTCATAACTGGGCATCCACCCTATCGGGCTTTCCACGGCATTGGTTTGTCCGGAAATTTTTTCTACAACCCAACGCAACACGCGCATGTTTTCGCCAAAGCCGGGCCAGATAAAGTTGCCCTGCTCATCTTTTCTGAACCAGTTCACACCAAATATGCGTGGCGGATTAGGAATGTCCCGTCCAAACTGAAGCCAGTGGTTAAAGTAATCGCCCATGTGATAGCCGCAGAAAGGTAACATGGCAAACGGGTCGCGTCTTACTTTTCCAATCTCACCAAATGCAGCTGCTGTCATTTCCGAGCCCATGGTTGCAGCCAGGTAAACACCGTAATTCCAGTTGTGCGCCTGATAAATAAGCGGAATGGTGGTGCTTCTGCGTCCGCCAAAAATAAATGCACCAATGGGCACACCATTCGGATTTTCCCATTCCGGGTCAATTGAAGGACACTGAGAAGCGGGTGCGGTAAAGCGTGCGTTTGGATGTGCTGCCGGTTGACCGGATGACGGGTCGTGCTTCTGACCCTTCCAGTTTATCAGGTTTTTAGGAGGCTCCTTGGTCATCCCCTCCCACCACACATCCCCGTCCTCGGTTATGGCCACATTGGTAAATATGGTGTTACGCGAAATGGTTCTCATCGCGTTGGGATTGGTCTTTTCATTGGTGCCAGGTGCCACGCCAAAATAGCCATACTCAGGGTTAATGGCGTACAAACGACCGTCTTCACCGGGTTTTATCCAGGCAATATCATCACCCACGGTGGTCACTTTCCACCCTTCCATCTCTTTCGGAGGTATGAGCATGGCAAAATTGGTTTTGCCGCAGGCACTGGGGAAAGCAGCAGCTACATAGGTTTTTTTGCCTTGCGGATTTTCAACTCCCAGAATAAGCATGTGCTCGGCAAGCCATCCTTCCTCGCGCGCCATTGCGCTGGCTATGCGCAGGGCAAAACACTTTTTACCTAACAGGGCATTACCTCCATATCCCGACCCGTAGGAAACTATAGAACGCTCCTCCGGATAGTGAACAATGTATTTGGTTGTAGGATTGGTAGGCCATTTCGAATCGGGTTGACCGGGTTTGAGCGGGGCGCCCACACTGTGCAGACATTTAACAAACTCTCCGTCGGGTCCCAAAACGTCCATTACGCGTTTGCCTACACGCGTCATAATGTGCATGTTTACCACCACGTATTCGGAATCGGTAATTTCGATGCCTATTTGCGCCATGGGCGAACCGATCGGTCCCATGCTAAACGGAATAACATACATGGTGCGTCCGGCCATTGCACCATCCATCAGGCGATCCAAAGTTTGCTTCATTTCTTTTGGATCCACCCAATTGTTTGTAGGGCCTGCATCTTCTTTTCGGCGGCTGCAAATAAAGGTTCGGTCTTCCACCCGGGCTACATCACTCGGGTCGGAAAAGCAGGCAAAACTGTTCGGGCGCTTTTCCGGATTTAGCCGGATAAACGTGCCTTTTTCGACCAGCAAATTGCACAGCTCATCATATTCTTCCTTTGAACCATCGCACCACCGAACGCGGTCGGGTTTGCATAGGCGGGCAACTTCATCTACCCATTCCAGCACTTTTGCGTGCCGAATTGCATAGGTGGACTTATTTTCCAGTGTTTCAGTCATACAAGCAGGAAATTGGCCCGCAAGTTAAAGAAAGGAACGTATTATCTGAATAAAGCAAACGATTGAAATACCTGATTTTCCGCATACGCACGAAAACTTCTGTTCTGATTATTTTATCTTGAAATAGTGCCGGATATGCTTACCTTTCAGGTTTTGAACTGATAAAATTCCAAATAATTGCCACTTATGAAATGCTTTTTCTCCATTCTTCTCATCTGCCTGAGTGCGTTTGCCCTTGCCCAGTCCTCTCCCACTGTCGTTACGGATGAGGAACTCCAGCGCTACGTTATTGCCATGGACTCCATTAACCAACTAACTGAACAGTTAAAACAAACCCTGAGTGATTTGATTAAAAATAACCCCGGCATTACACCTGCACGTTACAACGAACTTTCACAACTGAACGGTGACTCGTTAAAACTTAAAGGTGCCAAGGCAACACCAGCCGAACTTAAAGCACTGAAGGAAATTAATGAGCGCCGAACTGCAGAAACCCTTAAGCTGCAGGAAGCACTTAAAAAACTGGCAGCCGAATACGTGGGTGCAGCAACCTACAATAAAATACGAAATGCTTTGCGCACCGACACCGAACTGAAAAACCGATATGATGCCATGATGGCCCAACGAAAAAAATCGGGATAAAACCTGATTTGGCCGGACTCTTTCTATCACTTAAGTTTGTCTGTTCGTTTTACGCTATGATCAGCAGATTTCGGTTTGCATTTTTTTCTCTTGTTTTTGTTTATCTGAGTGCCAACTCTCAAACCAGCGACCCCTTTGCTCCGTATGACTGCCGTCCGGAAGTTGAGATAGAAAAATTACTGGAAAAGGAACGATTAAAACGGGAGCAGGCAAGACTCGATTCAATCAGAAAAGCAGAAGAATTGCTCGCCTCACAATCCATCAACTCGTTTCAATTGGTTGAAGATACCGTTAACGGCTGGAAGTACTGGACGGTTGTTGAGAATTTTGCATTTGGCAAAAACCGCGGAAACATCCCCATGATTACTTCACTGGAGGCCCTGCACCCCTACTTCCGCGACAAAGTTATTGAACTGATTGAACGTGCCCGAAGTAAAGGTATTGAACTTGCTGTTGTAGAAACCTATCGCACGCGCGCAAAACAAATGGAGTATAAGAGCATGGGCAGGAAATATACACGTACAGGCGCCGGAGCCTCTAAACATCAGTACGGCCTTGCAGTTGACCTTGTTCCTATCGTTAACGGTGAGCCGCAATGGCATAACCGCGCTCTATGGTACAAGGTTGGTGTTATAGGCGAAAAACTGGGCCTGCGTTGGGGCGGCAGATGGAGACGGCCGTATGATCCGGGACATTTTGAATGGACCGGTGGACTCAGTACAGAAGAATTGGCAAGTGGTAAATTCCCTCCGGTTCCGAATGCACAAAAAAATTATCCCTGCCTGGAAGAAGATTTGAAAATTCTAAGAAAATACTGGAACGAATGGGAAATCGGGCAATCGGCCCTGGCAAGCAGGAACTAGTATGGCTAAATTTCCTCATCCCTTCGTTGTTGGTACCAGCACAGCAGCAGCCCAGATTGAAACAGCCTTCGAACACGACTGGCAGGGTGTAAAAGCGCGCGATGGACATATATTTCACCGAACCACCGACCATGAATTGCGATGGGAAGAGGATGCTGAAATCATTGCTTCGCTTGCTCCTTCCTATCGCATGAGCCTCCAATGGAGCGCCCTTCAGCGTGAACCTTTCGGCAGCTTTCATCGCGAAACTGCAGGACGGTATCATCGCTTTATTGACAGACTCAGGAATCAGGGCGTAAGCATCATGATGGTCTTACACCACTTCACCAACCCCAGGTGGTTTTCAAAAA
>JANWWN010000043.1:0-10217 GCA_025055435.1 Cyclobacteriaceae bacterium
ACCCTAGCCGAGAAGTACCTGCGCAAAGGTGCCGAGGTGGCGCTGGAGGGTAAGCTGGTGCACCGCGCTTACGAAACCCAGAACGGAGAAAAGCGCTACATCACCGAAATCAGTGTGAATGATCTGGTGATGCTGGGTGGAAAGTCGTAGTGCTTTGCCGTACGTATCAAAGCCCGGGACGCCGGGCTTTTTTATTTGTTAATTCGTCTCACTTTGAGGCACTACTAAAAGGGCTTCAGACTATATGGGTTGGAATTAGTTTACCTTAAGCAACTTCCCAAACCCACTCTTAAACGAGCTGTCGTTCTCGGGCTGCACCGGCAGCTCGCTGCCGTTTTGAAAAACACGCAACCGGTACAGGTAAAGTCCGGCCTCCGGATTGCTGCCCGTGCCCGCATCCCACATCAGCTCATTCGTTCCAATCACTAGCCTGGTAAATTCCAGTTGCCTGATTTTTTGTCCGCGCATGTTGATGATTTCAATCACGGCCCGGTCGGGTGGTGCTTCACCTGAAATGATAAGTGTAAAAATTACCCGTTCAGTGAATGGGTTGGGTGCCGGACCTCTTAGTACAACTCCGCCGGTGTAGCGCACCTGAAAAGTTATCACATACGGCTCCGCTCCGGCGGGGTTGCCGCTCGCATCCCGTACCTCCGCACGAAGGGTATAATTACCTTCGGGCAACGACTGCGGCGTAAACAGCACAATGAAATCGCTCGTGTCGGTGGCCGGATACCAGACCACATCGTCCCGCGAAAAATTTATTTCCGTGGGTGTGCTTTCGCCCGGGTAGGTAAGAAACATGCGGACACCATCGGGAGTTGTTTTCCGGATGAAGGGATTTTCATCATACACCCGCAACCGTATTACCGGATTGGGCGACACGAAATCACCGTTGCGCAGTTTGCGGCCGTCAAAAGTTATCTCTAACACCGGATTAAGCACATCGCGTTGAACCTGTAAGTAACCGAACAGTTCAGCAACGTTGTTGTCGTAAATCTGTTCGGGCACCAGCTTAGGGTTAACAAACACCTTCAGGTCGTTAGCACCGGCCCATCCGGTGGTATTCACATTTAGCGTAAATGCCGTGGTTTGCCCCGGAGCGGGAGGGGCGATGCGCTGTGTACGCGTTTCCATGCGAAGCAGACTGTTGTTTTTCAGGGTTACCTGTACCGTAAGCGAGTCGGAAAATTCTTTACCGGAAATATTTTTAAATCCGAATGTGCCGCTCCAGTTTTCACCTTCGCGCAACGGCACAGGGGTCTGCGGACCGGCAAAGGTGATGATGCCTTCGGCCACACTCTCGTAGGTTACTGCCCAATGCACCAGTTGTGGCGGAGTGAGGTTCACGGCATCGGCTGCGTGATAGACTACCCGGAGATAAGGATAAGCTGCCGCATCAACAGAAGATAAATCGGTGTTGGCAGCAAGTCCGCTTAGCAACAACGATTCGTTACCCTGCAGATCAACACCCATCACATCAAAGTAATAATTGTCGGTAACCGGCACTTCGGTAGTCCGGGCCCGGATAAACAACTGTTGCCACTGCTGTGCCGGCCCGATTAACGTGCTGGTCATGGTTCCGGCACTGAAACCTCCGCTTATGGTTTTACTTACAGATAATTCCTGCGCATTAGCCGGGCTTGCAGCCGGCCGATACATCAGTGCGCTTCCCGGAACTGCACCTTTCTTGCCAAAGAATACCACCGGTTCACCGGGTTGTAACATGTTGATTTGTGCAGACGAAATGCCGATGCGTTCAAACTGAATAAGGGCTGCCGGTGGCCAGGCCGCATAGCCTGCATCGCCAATGGAAAACACCACCACCGAATCACCATCCGGCACATTGTTCATGTACTGAAAGATGTCGTTGCCCAGGCCGGTGATGAGCTCTGCAGGTCGAAAGCTGTTGATAACCTGCGGACGTCGGCCGCAGGCCCTGCCATCGAACGGATTAAATTCCACGGCCGTGTAGGGTATGGTTGAGTTTTTATCGAATGCTATGAGGTTGATGGTGTTGTTCCGGCATACCGTGTTGAACGTGGAAGGGTTGTATTCGCTGTTGTTGATTTTTACCGACACGCTGGTATGCGGTGCCGGATGGGCACTTCCGTATGTGCGGATTTCAACTGGAATGGTTTTGCTTTCAAAGCGATGCAGTCGCAAAGGTTCATCGGGTACCAAACCGATAAGACTGTTGGAAAGCATCTGCCCAAACTGAAATTGCCCCCATCCGCCGGGGGAGGAAGCGATGTAAGTAAATGATGATGTGGTCCACTCGTTGCTTTCGCCCGGCAACGGATTTTTCAGCCGCGTACGCCAATAATAAGTTACAGAGTCATCCGCAAGCAGCGTGAACAACTTCTCGGCAAGGGTACCGGTAACTTCAAATTGTTTACGATAGGTACTGCTAAAGGTATATGCGGTATCAATTTCCATCTCAAATGTACGCGCTGGCGCAAGGATATCGCTGGCCGAAAAGGTCAGGCGTACTTCTGCTGTGTTTACCATGGCATAATTTTGGGGAAAGATATTGCGGGTAGCATTGGATGGAATAAATACATTGATGGTCGCACGATTGTTGTCTTCATTCAGTTCCGCAATCAGGTTATCAGGGTCCAATTCGATTCGGAAGCTATTGTTACCTCCGGCTTTGTTTCGCTGCTGCGGAATAATAAATGTTAAGGTGTCGGCATAATAAACCGGAGCGAACAACGAGTCATAGGTTTCAGTTGAATTATCGGCAAATGTTCGTACCACGCGCACATGCAAAGGCTGGGGCCTTGCCTGGCCGAAATTACGGACAATGAAATGCAGGGCCACTT
This sequence comes from Cyclobacteriaceae bacterium, assembly GCA_025055435.1. GTDB lineage: Bacteria > Bacteroidota > Bacteroidia > Cytophagales > Cyclobacteriaceae > UBA2336. The sequence continues at coordinate 2,826 of JANWWN010000043.1, forward strand.
CTTCGGTAAACGCAGTGAGGGCCTCACCATTAGCTGCTTCGGCTATCAGTGTATTCTCGTTCACCTCATAATCGGGTGCCGGCGCACCAAAAACTTTTACGGCAGGGTCGCCCAACAGCAGCATCTGACTGACCTGTGTAAGGTGAATTTCCTGCGGTGTCTCGGTGAGCATATATCTGCGGGCTAGTTCTTTTTGAATATCGCCCACGCCGCGCCTGATGAAGCTGGAATCGGCATAAGCAAGCTGATAAAACAAATCCGAATACTTACGCAGCGTACTGGTGTAACCGAATGACGTATGCGCCATAAATCCCACAGCGCCTTTACTGGCGGCCAGCACCCAGTCTTCACCCCAGCGCAATGAAGTGGTGAAGAAGTCGGCTGCGTTGCAGCCATTGATTAAAAACATCGGATACTTACCCGGGTTGTTATAACCCAGTAACGGGTCGCTTACAAATCCTACTTCAAAATCGTTGGTTGTGGGTGATGAGTGTCCGAAGAAGGTAATCAGGTTAACACCGCTGTTCACTTCTTCGGCTATGTTAATCAGTTCACCCACCTGTGTGGTGTTTTTGGCCTGGGCTTTCACAGCTCCACCCAGGTAAGGGCCACCGGCCGTTACACCGTATTGTTCCAGGATGGTGCGGAATAAAAATATTTCCAAAGGGTTCAGGCCTCCGCTCAGGTGCACGATTTTCTTGCGCCATAATGCATCGTATGGTTGTGCTTCCATTTCCTTTACCTTATCCAGATAGGCAGCAACCTGTTGTGGTGAGGTAGCCGAAATCCTTCCGGTAGGAACAGCAGGTTCGTGGGTAGTGCCAGCCAGACCAATGGTAAACAACATATCCGATGCCGGCATGCCGGCTGAAGGAACCAGATTTTTATGCACGGTAAATTCGGTTGCGTTGGGCCGCCGGAAATAATCCCACGACGGGTCCAGTCCTTTACCGATGATAAAGAGATATTTTGGAACGTGCGTGTTGCATAGAAATTTCATGAACCGGAAGATGGCCAGCGGAGAGGTTTCACCGTAGTTGAACTGATCGTACAGCTGCTGGATGTTTACCACCAGGGTATCATAACCTCCGCCCTGAGCCGAAGCGCGATAGGCCGCATAAGCTGTTACCGGATCGGCATAGCTGCCCGATGGTTTGCGCAAAAGCGGATGACTGATGATAATGTAGTTGTGCAGCGCAGGCTGGATATTGCGGAAGGTGATGCGCTTTATCTGTGATACCGGATGTACAACCGAAAACAAATACAGGGAACGACTTTCAGTTGTTTGGGATATAACCGGATGTAAGGGAGATGACGGTGTTGGAGGGTCGTACCATGTGATGTCAGCCGTATTGGTTACATCCCACAGGCGGGAACCGGATGCAACACCGCTGAACTCAACATACGATTTACCTCCGGCTTTCGGGCGAAGACGGTAGAGCTTTTCAGCAAAGCCTGAAGCGTTAAATGATTGCGGCCAGGTTAAACGGATGTAATTAGCGCTGAGCCGGGCGGCTCCTGTGCCAGCACTCAGTGCACGTATGCGCACCGTCATGCGCCCGTCCCCTCCGATATCGGCCCAGTTAACGGGTTGGTTAAACGTAACCGGTGTGTAGCCTGAAAAATCCTGTGTGGTCCATAGCCGCAGCGTTGATGGGTTTGGACCAACATAAATTTCAACGCGGTTAAATACTTCTGCCCGGCCCACCACCTGAACCTCGAGCTGTGGTAGTCCATCGGCAACAACTGTTCGGTTAATATTTTCCAAAACATAATCAACCTGTTCGTTCTGGCGCAGCATTATTCCGGTCCATCCTTCACCAGTGTCAAAGAAAGTCTGTTGAATAAAATTGTTTGGTGCGGGTCCATAGGTTTTGCCTGTGCTGTATTGGTCGGTTAGCACGCGAAGGGCCTCGCTGTTGTGCGAGGTTTCGGCAGGCAAGCCGCCAACGTTTACTTCCCAGGTTTGGTTAATGCGTTTGCCCGGCTGAAGAAGGTTATAGGTAAGGAAATACCAGGTGGTATCGTTGAAAAGATTGTAGTAGGAGTGGGGCTGGGACGTGGCAGGGCGATACAATTCCGCATCGGGTTTTCCATCATTGCGCCTGCCGAAAAATTCGATGTAATCTTCCGGATTAAATATGGCGTCATTCTGCCCGGCTACAAAGATGGATTGCTCGATGCCACGGTGAAAGAGTTGCAGCCTGCGCGGGTCAATGGCGCCAACCGGAAAGCCGGCATTCAGCAAGTCGGTATAGGTAATGCGGTGAACACCATCCCGTGCAACAGCTACTTTAAAGTAAAATTGATTGAACTGAATCCACTCGTTACCGAATTGCGCCTGAGCCAGAAAATGATAGCCGCACAAACCCGATAGAATAAGACCCTTCAGAAAACGCATGAGACCGGATATTTCAGCCAACCTGTTTGCAATATACAGCACAACGGTCTTTTAATACGTATGGCGTTGCTTTGGTAAAAGCGGCAGGTGCGCTGTACTTTTGACGATATGATGTTTCAGCTGCCCGCTTTTGTTGCGTTGTTGTTGCGCCATGGAAGTTTAACACCCCGCGCACCCGACTATGCGCAGTTGCGTTTACAGCACCTGTCGGGACTGGAGGCCTATCTGCCGGATGGAGTAAAGCTCAATCGTCATCCGGGTACTTCTTCCAACTGGCGTGCCTTTGCTGCCCAGCTCAGGGCAGCCCTTCGCGTGCAGGGTATGTACCTGTTGCATCCCAATGAACACCTTTATTATATCCGTATTCCGAAATCGGCCAGTACGAGCCTGGCCCGAACTATGCTTAACGCACGTTTTCCCGGGTTGGGCAACCTTACTTCAACGCAAATTAATTTCCTTACGGACTTATGGGGTAAATATTCTGTTGAGAATAGCGTGCTGAAAAACGCTGTAGGCTTCACGGCAGTACGGCATCCTTTACATCGTCTTGTTTCTGTGTATCGGGATTTTTTTGAATATCCGCGGGAAAGCTTCTTTATCTATCACGGTTATTTGTTTAATCTGTTGCCGCAGCATCTTTCTTTTGAAGAATTTGTAAAACGCATCTCGAAAATTCCTGCACCATTACTCGATCCGCATCTACGTCCGCAACATTTGTTGCTGAAACCTTATCTGCAAGTTTCGGAGGTAAAGGTCTTTAAACTGGAGCAATCCGATGTGCTGGAGGAATTTCTGCATACGCATCACCTCACTTTTCACCATGAAAACCGTTCGGCTGAGCCTTACGATTATCGCCAGTATTATACATCGGTCCTTGAGAAGATAGCGCTTCGGGTGTACGAAGATGATTGCCGGGTGTTCGGATACGAACACTAAATGCGCAGGCATCGGGTCGTTATGGAGAAAAAACTTCTATTTTGACGAAAATTTTCGGTTGGCATATCCACGCATGCGTTTGGCGCGCTACTTGGTAATACAAGGTACCGGCCTGTTAATGCCGGATGAATCATGAATCTGGAGAACACGCAGGTGCAGATGCGCAAAGGAATATTGGAGTTTTGTGTTCTGCATATCGTATCGCGGGGCGAAGTGTATGCCTCGGACTTGTTGGATGAGCTTACCAATGCCCGGCTGGTGGTGGTGGAGGGCACACTCTACCCGTTGCTTACCAGGCTGAAGAATGCAGGCCTTGTTGAATACAAATGGGTGCAGTCGGTTACCGGGCCGCCACGCAAGTATTATAAACTCACCGACAGCGGAGTGAAATTTCTCGCGGGCCTTACCCAAACGTGGGAAGAACTGGTGCGGTCCACCGAACTTATTATTTCACGTTCCAAAAATCCTGCTTAACGAAACTTAGCCATGAAAAAAAATATCAGCATCAACATCAGCGGTATCATCTTTCATATTGAAGAAGATGCCTACGAAATCCTGAAAAAATATCTCGACTCGGTACATAAATACTTTGCATCGTACGATGACAGTACGGAAATTATTGCCGACATCGAAAGCCGCATTGCCGAAATTTTTCTCAGTAAGCTGCATGAGCAGAAACAGGTTATTACCCTGGATGACGTGAAGGCCCTCATCACCACCATGGGCAGTGTGCACGATTTTCAGGCGGCTGAAGCTGATTATTCCGAAGAAAAAGATGAACCTTCAGCCTCTTCAACAACTTTTACGGCACCGCAACCGCGGCGTTTATACCGCGACCAAAAGCGCAAGGTACTGGGTGGTGTATGTGCAGGCATCGGATATTATTTTGGAGTTGACCCGGTATGGATTCGCCTGCTGTTTGTTTTACTCACATTTGCCTGGGGAATTATTTTACTGGCCTACATCATATTATGGATTGCCGTGCCCGGCTCCTATGAACTCGAAGAGCCACACCTGGGAAAAAAACTTTTCCGCGATGCGGAGAAAAAAGTAGTAGGTGGCGTGGCCGCCGGTCTTGCAGCCTACTTCAATACCGATGTGGTGCTGTTCCGGGTGTTGTTCGTTGTGTTTACCTTTTTCGGCGGATTAGGGCTCATAGCCTACCTTGTTCTGTGGATCGTGGTGCCGCAGGCACGCACCCTAACCGACCGCATGCAGATGCAGGGCGAGCCCGTTACGCTTTCGAATATTAAATCGACATTAAAAAAATCGCCTGCCGGCAGGGAAGAGGAAAGTACCCTGACACGGATTTTACTTTTTCCATTCCGGCTTATCGGTTGGTTAATTACCGGTTTGGGAAAAATACTCAGTCCGCTGGCTGATGTTATTCGGGTGGCGGCAGGCATTGTCATGATGGTAACAGGATTAGCCTTACTCATCGCACTGATTACTTCCTTTGGCATTTTAATGGGCATGTTTACACTGCACATCAGCTGGATTCCCGGATGGGAAGATTTGAACTTTCCGGTACAGGAGCTGTCACGGGCTATACCGTCATTTACGGTAATCGCTGCATTCATTTTCCTGCTTATTCCCGGTGTCCTTATCCTGTTGCTGGGAATTTCCATTGTGGCCGGTCGTGTGGTGTTCAATGCCCTTACGGGATGGAGCCTGTTTATTGCCTTCCTCTTATCCGCCGTAGCGCTTGGTTTTTCGGTTCCAAAGATTGTGCTGGGCTTTCGCGAAGAAGGCGAAATAAAAGAAGAGGTGGTGTATCGCTTCAACGGGAAGACGCCTGTTTTGCGAACCCGTGAAACCGGGTTGGATGATTACCACGTCACCACGCTTGCCCTGCGCGGATATGAAGATAAAGAATTTAAACTGGTACAATTCTTTCGCGCCCAGGGTAAATCAAAGAAAGAAGCCGAGGATTATGCCCGCCAGGTAACATATGCAGTTGAACAGAACGATTCTATTCTTACGTTTGATTCAAACATTCAGTTTAAGCATGATGCCGTATTCCGGGCCCAGCGCCTGCGCATGATCCTCTATGTACCTTATAACCACCCGTTTGTACTTGATGATGACATGTGGAGGCTGGTATCGAATTATATTCCATCGGAATACCGTAATGGACAAACCTGGACGATAACGGAAGAAAACCGCCTGAAATGCATCACTTGTCCGGAACAGGTGCAGGACGAAGTGAACTGGGATGAAGAATGGAGACCGGATACATCCTTACATAACAGCTCTGAAAAAATCGTTCCCCATGATTTTGATGAAGTGCAGCTAAGCGGTGTTTACGACGTTACCATTACGCGTGGTGATACCTATGCAATTGAGTTTACCGGAAGCAATGAAGAGCGCGATCGTTACCATGTTGGGCAAGACGGACGGAGGTTAATTATCGATTATAGAAACCATTTTAGCTGGAAGGATAAATTTTTAACCAACGAAAAAATACGTATCCGCATTACTATGCCTGAACTGCAACGCATTGAGGCCAGCGGTGCAGGTGAAGTTAAATTCAGTGGTTTTACGGAAGATGAACTTGAAATTGAAGTTGCCGGTGCCGTTAAGCTGCGGGGGGATGTAAACGTGCGCAACCTGAATATTGAACTAACCGGCGCTTCGAAACTGGATTTGCGAGGCGAAGGACGCACCTTGGAAGCCGAACTGCTCGGTGCTTCCCATCTCGATGCCTACGACTTCCAGGTTCGCGATGCCCGCGTCAAGGCTGCAGGGGCATCGCATGCCCGGGTTTATGTTTCCAACAGCCTGGAGATGGAGGAAAGCGTGGCCAGTTCAATCCGCTACCGCGGCAACCCGCGTAAGGTAATTAAAGAATAAGATGCAACGGGTAACGGATTGGAGGCATCTATAAAAATCAGAATTATGGTGCTTATTGTGCTTTTTTTGCTTCTGATGTGGCTCATACACCGGTTGCTGGGCCTTTGAAGCAGACTTTCGGTTGCACATGCAACCTTACCTGCCCAACTTGCATCTTTAACGTGTAATACCTGATGTCATTGTCGGTTAACCGCATGTCGGATGAGGAGCTTATAAGTGGCTGCCGCAGGCGCAATGCGCGTGCCCAGCAGCAGCTGTATGAACGCTTCGCTCCAAAAATGTATGCGGTATGCTGCCGATATTTAACAAACCGCGCCGATGCGGAAGATGTGCTCGTAACGGCTTTCACCAAAATATTTGAGCGTTTCGGGCAGTACCGCGGTGACGGAAGCCTCGAAGGGTGGATACGCAGGATTGTGGTAAACGAAGCGCTGACTTTTTTGCGCAGAAACCGCTCCATGTTTCTGGAAACCGACCTGGAAGAAGCCGGCCACAAGCCGGATTACCGACAGTTAGCCGACCGCCTGGAGGAAGAAGACCTGCTGCGCCTGATTTCCCAGCTGCCTGCAGGCTATCGCATGGTGTTTAACCTGTACGCCATCGAAGGATATTCACATCAGGAGATAGCGGAACAACTGGGTATAAGTGAAAATACCTCCAAATCGCAGTTGAGCCGTGCCCGTGTATATCTGCAAAGAATGCTTGCCGAATATGAAGATGTGACCAACATAAAATCTGCGCGCCATGAATCCGCAACCTGATCAACTTTTTCGCGAAAAGCTGGAACATTTTCAACTACCGGCTCCGCCATCGGCCTGGTCGCGGATTGAAAAAAATCTTACCCGTCGTAAAAATTTTTTTTACCGGCGTATCGCTGCCTCGCTGTTGTTGCTGATGGTGGCGGGTTGGATTACTTATTCATTGCTTTCCGTTCCCGAATCCGGACAATCGTTAACCAACCCAATCACCGATTCAATGCGTCCTGAGAGCTCATCGGAACCGGTAATAGATGAGGTTGCGGTTAAGATTGTGCCCTCTCCAACCCAACCAACCGGCGAAAAAAAATTAAAAAGACAGGCACCGTATGGTGATCGAAAAGCGGTTGTAAATGAAATAACTTCCGTGCAGGAAGCCGAGACGGTACACACATCTGCGAACGAGAGCACACAGGCTTCAGTAAAAGGCAACACGGTAATTATATC
>JANWWN010000043.1:10317-23419 GCA_025055435.1 Cyclobacteriaceae bacterium
CAAGCAACCACAGAAATCAAAAAGACATCTCGGTTACAGAGGCTCGTTGAACTGGCCTCGGTTATCGCATCGGAAGAAGATGTGATGGGCCGGTTGCGCGAAAGCAAAGACGAGCTGTTGGTGCGGAACGTCCGCACCGGAATGGAACATAATAACTATAAATAACAAGATGAAAACCTGTTTACTGGCCGGCCTGATTGCAATAGCCGGATATGAAGCCATTGGTCAGGCGAAAACCGATACGGTTGTCGTAGAACTTACCCGATCCAGCCGCGTGGTGTTTACTTTGTCCGACCGGAATGATTTACCATTGCTGCGTCAATATGATTTTCAGGCCCTGTTCAATCATATATTAAATAAGGTGGAGGGCGTGCCTGCGGAGGCTATTTCGGATACACTCGCAGACAAGCAGCAGGAATATGAAGAAGTGATTTGGGAAGACGATGAAGAGGGCGACCGCAACTGGCGCGAAGTGCGGATAAAACGTGTATATCGCAAACCGCGCAGCTCGTTTAACCTCGACCTGGGTATGAATAACTATCTGACGGATGGCAACTTTCCAAACGGAGAATTATACGAAGTACGTCCGTGGGGCTCGTGGTATGTTGCGATGAACTCCGTGCAGCGCATGCGAATAGGAGGTAAGTTTTATACGGAATGGGCGCTCGGCCTGAGCTGGTACACTTTCAAATTCGAAAACGATAATCTGGTTATTTCAAAAGATGAAAACGGAGTGATCTTTGCAGAAGACTTAACACCCGGCAGAAATTTCCGCAAAAGTAAAATCTCGGCAAGTTATCTGCAGGCTTCTTTTATTCCTGTGCTCGACTTCGGAGGCAGCGGAAGAAAAGCGCGCATTTGGGACGCCGAAGGAAGCCGGTTCCGAATTGGATTCGGTCCATATGCAGCGTATCGCATCGGCAGCCACTCCAAACTGGTGTACAGCGAGGGCAGCGGAAAGGAGAAGGACAAGGATCGCGATAGCTTTTATCTGGAAAACTTTCGGTATGGCCTTCGTCTTCAGTTGGGCATCCGCTCCACCGACCTGTTTGTCAATTACGATTTGAACAACCTTTTTTCGGATAAGCCCAACAATCCGCGGCTCAACGCAATCAGCTTTGGAATCATCTTTTAGCTGGGCTTGATTCGTAAATTCTGTACCGGGCGCAGCAAGGCGCAGCCTTGCTGCGCCCGATTTTCCTTTCTTGGGCATAGTTTCAGATTAGCAAAAAATTATTCTTCTGAAAATCAAGTAATTAATAAATAAAAATTAGATGTTTAAACATTTAATTTTTGATTTGCGTTATAGCACTCAAAGAAAACATCATAACCCTATGAAAAAACTGTTATCATTCATTCTGAGTGTAGTGGCTCTTGTTGGCGCCGCCGCACAATCCACAACCTGGACCATTGATAAAGTCCATTCCAAAATCGGTTTCAGCGTGGCCCACATGGTCGTTTCCGAAACCGAAGGTGTGTTCAAAGATTACTCCGCAACGGTGGTTAGCAAATCGCCTGATTTTAACGGAGCGGAAGTAACCTTCACCGCCAAAGTTGCTTCCATTAACACCGACAACGAAAGGCGTGATGCCCACCTTCGTTCGCCCGACTTCTTCGATGCCGACAAGTATCCGGAAATCACCTTTAAGGGTAATCTGGTAAAAGAAGGGGGTAAGTATAAACTCAAAGGTGACTTCACCATGAAAGGTGTAACGAAAAAGGTTGAATTCGATGTAACCTATGGTGGCACCATTGATACCGGTCGTGGTGTGAAAGCCGGATTTAAAGTTACCGGGGTAATTAACCGTCAGGATTATGGTTTAACCTGGGCAAATAAGCTTGCAACCGGCGAAATGGTTGTGGGCGACCTGGTTACCCTGAATATTAAGGTTGAATTGGATAAGCAGGCATAAATCCAGTAATTACGGAAATGGGAGCATCAGGCTCCCATTTTTTTCTATGCGTATCGAAGACGAAATCAAACAAACCCGATTCACAAGTCCGCAGCAGAAAGCTGCACTTAATCTATTATTTACGGCAAGCTGGCTGCAGGCAAAAAATCAACAGTTTTTCGGTCAGTTTGGAATTACCGGAGCACAGTTTAACATACTGCGCATACTTAAAGGACAATATCCCAACAGTTTGTCGGTGGGCGAAATCAAAAGCCGTATGCTCGACCGGAACTCCGATATGCCGCGCCTGCTAAACAGGTTGCTGGCAAAAGGATTAATCGAAAAGCGTACCTGTCCTAATGACAAACGTGCCAGTGATGTGTTTATCTCGCAATCCGGTATCGCATTGCTGCAGCGCATTAACCAACACCAGAAAATTCTGGATGGCTTACTGAACCTGAATAACGAAGAAGCCGAGCAGTTGAGTAATTTGCTGGACAAAGCACGTGATACTTAATATTCCACGCTATAACAGAAAGATTTTATGAACTTTAGAATTTCATCCGCTGCTTTCTTTCCTGTTTTCTTTTTTTTATTAGCATCACAGGCCGTTTCGCAGCATATTTCGGCCTATCATCGTATTGCAAGAATAACGGTTGATAAAAGCAGACTAAATGAATATCTCGATGCCTTGCACAGTCAGATGAGTGCAGCTTTGAAAAATGAAAAAGGTGTTCTGGAGTACATAGCCGTGCAGGAAAAAGACAACCCGGAAAAAATTATCATTTTCGAAACCTACGCAAGTCCTGAAGCTTATCAGCTCCACATACAAACCGAGCATTTCAAAAAGTATAAGGCAACGGTTGCCGATATGGTCCTGGAACTTGAATTAACCGATGTGGTTCCGGTTGCCAGGCGTTCAAAGAAAATGAGCGTCAATTAAACTTTGTCAGGATTTCAGCTCCTCCCATACAAAAGCCATTAATCCTTTAATGTAGTCTGCGCTGAAATCGAAGCGAATGCCGGCTGCTGCATAAACTTCGGGTATAGTTCTCGTATTACCCAGTTTAAGGGCGTTGAAATAGCCTTCCAGGCCGGCTTGTTTATCTTTTTTATAATTCCGCCACAAGGCAAGTGCACCCAGTTGGGCCATGCCGTACTCGATGTAATAAAAGGGCACCTCATATAAATGCAGCTGCTTTTGCCACAGGTAGTCGCGCCCTTCTTCCAGTCCGGTCCAGTCGGTTACTGAGTCGTTGAAAGTGGAGAAGATTTTATTCCATGCCTGTCTGCGTTCCTCCTCTGTATGCGAAGGGTTTTCGTAAATCCAGTGTTGAAACTTGTCAATGGTAGCTACCCAGGGCAGTGTTTCAATAATGTCTTCCAGTTGTTCGCGTACCGCTCGCCTGTGCTCTTCTTCGTGCTTAAAAAATTCATCCCAGGCATCCATGGAAATCAGTTCCATGGACATGGAGGCCAGTTCGGCTGTTTCCGATGGCGTGGATTTAAAATCGCTCAGCTCAAGTTCGCGTGTAAGGAAATTGTGTACTGCATGTCCACCCTCGTGCATCAGGGTTACCATGTCACGAAGGGTGGAAGTGGCATTCATGAAAATAAACGGAACACCCAGTTCGGCCAACGGGTAGTTATAACCGCCGGGCGCTTTTCCCTTTCGCGATTCCAGGTCCAGATGTTCCATGTTGCGCATGGTTTGCAAACAACTGCCGAGGAAAGGATGGAGCCGGTTAAAGCAACGTATTCCTTTTTCGGCCAGGTCGTTACCGTTTTCAAAAGCTTTCAGCGGAGGGCGTGAAAGTGGGTCAACAGCTTTGTCCCAGGGGCGCAACATGGGTAAATTCATTTTCGCTCTACGTTCTTCCATCAGCTTGTTAAGCAGAGGTACTACGTGATGTTTAACGGCATCATGAAAATTGAAGCAGTCGGCTGGTGTGTAATCAAATCGTCCGAGTGCCTTGAACATGTAGTCGCGGAAATTGGAAAACCCGGCATTCACGGCAACCTGATGACGCAGCTGGATGAGCTTGGTAAACAATGCATCAAGTTGCTGCCGGTCTTCCAGTCTGCGTGCAGTGATGAGCCGGTACACTTCTTCGCGCAACGCCCGGTCGGGCTCCAGCAGCAGGGCCGAGGCCTGTTGCAGGGTAAGCTCCTTTCCGCGAAAGTTGATGGTCATTGCGCCGCTGATTTGATTATACTGCTGTTGCAGCAGGCTGATTTCGGTAAACAACGGGATATTTTCTTCACGAAATAGTTCGATATCTTTTCGGATGTTGCGGATTAAGATATTGTATCCGGGCAGTTGTTCAAGTTCTGCCAAATGCGGGGTATCAATGACTTTTCGGTTGAGCTTATCCGTTAGCGGAGCTATTTCCGGTTGTATTTTCTCTACAAAAAAACGATACGCAGTGGCATGAGCTTCATTATCCGTGAATCGGGTCATGTTGATGTACCGCCAGGCCAGATCTTCCGATATAACGGCTTCCAGTTCGCTGCGGTGTCTGAACCAGGTGCGCAGCGAGTCGGCAGAGTTTATTTCGCGGTTCAGCAAATCATCGAACCAGGGCTTCAATGAGGGCCAGTCGGTTACCTGAAAATTTTCGGGTAGAAAAATGCGCCGTGGCCGTGTGATTTTCTCCGCTATAAGCATAGTCATCAAAATTCTTTACATCTTGAAGCGGCAAATTTAAAATACCTGTTCACAGTGGCTGCAGAACTTGTGCTTTTCTTCTTGCTCACCTTACTCAGCGAAATACTGGGTACGGTGGGCGGATTTGGTTCGTCATTATTTTTTGTTTCAGTTGCGCAGTTTTTCTTCCCCTTCCAGGCTGTGCTGGCTTTAACCGGTTTGTTGCATGTGTTCAGCAATACAGCCAAGCTGGTATTCTTCTGGCGAACCATTGACAAAAAGCTCTTATTATGGCTGGGTATATCGAGTGCCGTCTGTGCTGTTGCGGGTGCCATGCTGTTGCGCTGGGTCGAGCTGGAGTACGCAAAACTTGTGTTGAGTCTGTTTTTGATAGGCTTTAGTTTATTCATGCTTTTTACGCCGTCATTTAAGGTTAACAACACATTACGGAACGCTGTGGGCGGTGGGGCGTTGGCCGGATTTCTTGCCGGTTTTGTGGGCACAGGTGGAGCCGTACGCGGATTGGTACTGGCCTCGTTTCAACTGGAAAAAAATATGCTCATCGGTACTTCGGCTGCTATTGATTTTGCTGTTGACCTGCTGCGTTCTTTGGTTTACCTCGATAGTAATTTTCTGCCCGATGAGTTGCTGCCTGTGCTGCCGCTGCTGCTCGTTGCTGCATTTGGCGGAAGCTATTTGGGTAAACTCATTGTTAACCGAATATCGCAAACCTTGTTCCGTAAGGTTTTGCTTAGTCTGGTGTTTTTACTGGGTGTGCTGATGTTGGTTAAAGAATGGCTTACGTTATGCCAAAGCTGCTGATTGATATCATCGGATGGTGCGGTTCGCTGATGGTGATACTGGCGTACGGTTTAAACAGCTACCAGCGCATCGCTTCGGATTCATGGACTTTTCTGTTGCTCAATTTTGCAGGAGGCGTATGTCTGATTATTTATTCGGTTTACTACACAGCTTACGCCAACACTTTTATAAACGTGGTGTGGGTGATTATTGCTTTGCCCGCTCTTGTCCGGCTAATGAAGCGTTATGCAAAACGGTGATGTTAATGTTCGCATGCAACGGATTGTAGCGGTTGCTGCAGTGCTGCTCATGATTTTTAAAGTAGCAGCTTATTTTATTACACAATCCGTTTCTATTCTGACTGATGCACTGGAGAGCACGGTAAATGTTGTTGCCGGACTTGTGAGTTTATACAGTGTGTATCTGGCTGCGCTTCCGCGCGATATGAATCATCCGTATGGACATGGTAAGGCCGAGTTTTTATCGGCCGCATTGGAAGGCGGGTTGATTATCCTGGCTGGCCTGTTTATTCTGATTGAGGCTATACGTAACCTTATTTATCCCACACCGCTCCAGCAGTTGACTGCCGGGATGATACTTATCGGCATCACAGCTGTTGTGAATGCTGCGATAGGAATGTGGTGTTTGCGTGTTGCGCGAAGAACCAAGTCGTTGGCTGTAGAAGCAAGTGGCAGGCATCTGTTGTCGGATACGCTTTCCACCCTGGCGGTCATCATCGGATTGATGCTAATTATGATTACGTCATTGCAGTGGATTGATCGTGTTGTAGCATTGATTTTCAGTGTGGTGATTATGGTGAGCGGCTACCGTATTTTGAGGAAGTCATTGGCCGGTATCATGGACGAACAGGATATGGAAGTGTTGCATCGCCTGGCAGAAGTTTTGAACAAAAACCGGAGTGAAAACTGGATTGACCTGCACAAAGTGCGCGTGATTAAATACGGCAGTGCTTTACATGTTGATGCCCACCTCACGCTGCCCTGGTATTTTAATGTACAGCAGTCGCATGAGGAAGTTGAGCGCCTCAATGCCATCGTACAACAACACTTTGGTGATGCTCTGGAAATGTACATTCACAACGATGCCTGTCAGGAATTTTCGTGTAGAATTTGCAGCAAAGCAGATTGCAGCGTACGAAGACACCCATTTGAAAGAAAGATTCCGTGGACAGTGGAGAATCTTATCACCGATAAACGGCACGGGCAGTAAAAGCAACAATGCAGATTATACTACCCCTTCAGGGTCAAATGTTTCTTAAACTTTTATTGTCTCGGCCACCGGTTATCCGATACTGTCGCGTCACCGCTCATGGGTATTTTCAATTCAACCGTTTTTATCTTTTTCTTACCTGTGGTAACCTTATGCTGATACACGTCTGTATTTCTCCATACGGCCGGACTCACCTCATCGGTAAAGGAAGAGCCGTCATCAAACGTGGTAATCACCTGAAAATAAACCGGCCTTCCGCCTGTGTTCTTAATCGTAATCACATTTCCCTTAATTCCGGTGATACCGATATCCATGTATCCCCAATCGAAGTACCATTTTTTCCAGAACCAATTCAGATTTTGCCCGGAAACGCGGTTGAACGTGAACATGAAATCGTAAGGTGTAGGGTGTTTATGTTTCCAGCTGTCCATGTATGCATGAAGGCACTTTAAAAACATGTCGCGACCCAGCAGGTGATAAAGCGCCACATACGACTGCGCACCAATGGTATAAGAGTTTATCGCGCTGCCTTCAGCAAGATGTGTGGGAGTCATAACGGGCAATACCCGTTGAGAGGCAAGATAGGGCTGGTCGGTGTTGCGGTTTTCGAACAGCTGCTCAATGAAATATTCTGAAAAAGAAGCAAAGCCTTCGTCCATCCAGGCGTATTTTTTTTCATGGATGCCCATCATGAAGGGAAAATACATGTGGCACATTTCGTGAAGGGTGAGGCCGAGCTGCGCCTGCACGTCATCAATTTTTTTTCTGAGAAACTGCGAAAGCATCGCTCCGGAAATTTCCTGGTCGTTGGCCATACCCGGAAATTCCATCCCGCCACCGCGCAAACCGTTGAAGATGGTAAAATATTTATAAGGAAAAGGGTAAACCGGAAACCTGTTGTGAAAAACTTTTAATGACTCTTCGATGGCTTTCAGCACTGCACCGAATTCAGGGTGAGCAGTCGGATACGCCACATGAATGAAATATTCACCGTGTTGATCGGTATAGGAGCGCGCCTCCCATAAAAAGTGGTCGCTCAGGGCAAAAGCAAAATCAGGGAAGTCTTTTGCTGAAAATTTCCAGGTTTTCTTTCCCGATGCCGATTTCCGGAAATCGGCTTCCGACCAGATGCGCACCGGTTCGATGCTTTTACGGGCCTGTTCAATCCGTGCGCGAACGGATGAAGAATAGACTTCCTCCGGATTGGAAGGAGGCACCGAAGCCCATACCATGAAATTATCGGGGAGGGTTATCTCTACCTCATAGTCGGAGTAATCGTGGTAAAATTCCGTGGCGGCATCGTAAACAATGCGGTCCCAGTAGTCAATGTCGTCCAACACCGCCATCTCCGGATACCAGTAAGCAATGAACATGGAGGTGCTGTCAATGGCGCCACTGCGTTCAAACCCTTCACCGGGAATTTCATAATTCCACTTGACAGTTAGTTGCATGGTGGATTTAGGTGGCAGCGGTTTCTTTAATCGGATGGTGTAGTTGGTTCCTCCGAATACAATCTCATTGGGATTGTCCAGGTCAACTGCCTCACCGTTAACTTTCAGTTCCTCAATCACAACGCCTTTATGATTGCTGAATGCAGGTTCGCCACGACTAAAAAAACCCGACTTCCGTGAAGTGGGCCTGTAATAGTCGTGATAGGTATGGAAGGTTGGCACGCGGATGGTGTCGGCATTGTTGTTATGATACGTAATGGTGGCTTCACCGCGCAGGATTTTGGTGTATGGGTCAACGGTTGCACGGATTTTATATTCCGAGCGGTTTTGCGTGTACTTTTCCGATACGGTGCCATCCCATTTACGGGTACCATTTTCATAAGCCCTTCGAAATTCGAGTGGCATATATAAATCCTGAGCAAAACTGTTGGCAATGATGATCCCTACGAGGGCAGCCAGAAAAATCTGTTTCATGAAATTAAGGGTTGGTTTTAATCGGTAACTTTTTTAACCCGAAGCGAAGTGGTTTCGTCATCAAGCACTTCAATGGCATCGCCTTTTTCTATGTATTCTCCTCGGGTATAAGCATCGTAAATCTTTTCGTCAATCATCACCTTACCGGCTGGTCGTAACACGGTATAAGCTACACCGCGTTTTCCTTTCAGTGGTTCGGGAGCAGGTTTTACCACAAAGCCCTGCGTGGTTTCCTGGGTGGTGGTAAGCGCAATGCGTTTAAAAACACGGGTGTCTGCCAGTTTAACTCCACCAATAAACAACAGCAAAATACCGCCCAGTATGCCACCCAGTGTGGCAGCCACGGCATACATCAGTTCATTAGCGGGAACAAATTCAAAGTCGAACACATCGTTATTCAGCATGATGAGCACAAGCGACCCGACCGTAAGCACTATACCTGAAATACCTGCTATACCAAATCCAGGGATTACAAACAGTTCAATTATGATCAGCGAAATGCCGGCAAAGAGCGCCAGCACTTCCCAGTTTTCGGCTAAACCATTGAGGTAATAGGGCACCAGATATAGTATGAGCGCCGTAACGGCAGCTGCCAGCGGAAAGCCCACACCGGGAGTCTGAAGTTCAAACCATAAACCCCCGATGATAATGAGTATCAGTAAACCGCTGATAAACGGGTTAAGAAAAAAGGCAATAATTTTTTCGGTTCCGCTCAATTCAAATTTTATCAGCTCGTAGTTCTGTATGCCGTTGCGCTGAAGTATCTCTTCCAAAGAATTTACTTTGGCTTCGCAGAAGCCGTATTTGATGGCTTCGGTGGTCGAAAAGGTAATGACTTCCCCTTCCTTTTTTATGCTGTCGATGGCAATGCGTTCATCTACCATGCCCTCGGCAATGCGCGGGTTGCGCCCGTTTTCTTCGGCTGTTGAGCGCATGATGGAGCGCATATACGACTGGTACTTGTCGGGTGCCTTTTCTCCGGTCGCATTAACTACCGTGGCTGCACCAATGCTGGCTCCGGGTGACATGTAAATGCTGTCGCAGGCAATGGCAATGAGCGCTCCGGCCGATGCTGCATCTGAGTTAATGTACACCCAAATAGGTTTCTTAAAGTCCATGATTTTATCTACGATTTCCTTGGCATCGGTAAGAATACCTCCGTACGTGTCCATTTCTACGAGCACCACATCGGCTTTGATGGATTCGGCATGTTTTAAGGCCAGCTCAACATACCGGTTCGTGCGCGGGTCTATCTCGGTCTTGATTTCCATCAGCATCACCCTGGTTTTTTGGGCAAAAACCTGCATGGAAAGTCCCGTGAGGAGCAGCAGGAGTAAACCGGCCTTTATCCGAAAAACGCAGGCATCCCTGAATGCTGTTTTCATAAAGTGTTCTGGATTCATGAAACAGGAAACGAACGGATTATAAGATGGCATCAGAATAACATGTAACCGTCAAGCTTCGCTAAGTTAAGCATTCCGCTGAAAGAAACGATTGGGTACCAAATTTGTTACAGAATGCCCGAAAGCCTTTTTCGTACACCGCCGGTTGTGTAACTTCGTGGCGGATAGTTTCAGCCTGAAAGGCTACTTTTTTAATGGACTTATCATGTTGAAGATTCTAATTTTTTGGACGATATCCTTTGCGCATCCTGCTCAGGCCGACTCCATCGGCACGGAGGTAATTAACGGTAAGTTATTTGTCATCCACAAGGTTGATGAAAAAGAAACGTTGTTCAGTATCTCACGCAGGTATGGTACACCCATCGCGCAGATTCTGGAATACAACCCATCGGCCGATGCAGGTTTGGAAGTAGGTCAGATTTTGAAAATTCCCTATACACCACGAACTGTGCGAAGGGCGGGCAACGACATCATCCACAAGGTTTCTGAAAAGGAAACGTTGTTCTCCATATCGCGTCAGTATCAGGTTACTGTGGATGAAATCAAACAGTGGAATAACCTGACGGATAATACATTGGCTGTAGGTCAGGAGCTCATTATCCGCAAGTCTGTCCAACCATCCGATACCCGGCCGGTTACACCCCAGCCGATGGAAGTGCGCACCGTGCATACCGTTGCTGCAGGCGAAACTTTGTTTTCCATATCCAGAAGGTACGGAGTTACGGTAGAGCAGATTAAGCAGTGGAACAACCTTACTGGGCAGGACTTGAAAGCCGGACAAAAGTTGTTTGTAGCACAGCCGGTCTATGAACAGAATAATGCAACAGTGCCAAATACACAAACTGTGGCCGGGGTTACGACCAACCCGTCTGAGCCGTCAAATATGCAAACTTCAGTTACCGAAAAAGCTCCGGTTACCGTGATTCCGGCAGAAACACTGGGTGGCACGAAAGAAATAAAAGAATCCGGCCTGGCCGAGCTGATTGAAGGCACGGAGGGAAACCGGAAATATCTGGCGCTTCACCGCACAGCTCCTGTAGGTACGATTCTGAAGGTGCGCAATGAGATGAACAACCGTGAGGTGTTTGTCCGTGTAATCGGTAAACTTCCGGATACGGCCCTGAATGACAAACTGATAATTAAGATTTCCAAATCGGCATACGACCGGCTGGGGGCCATTGACCCGCGTTTTCGCGTAGAAGTTACTTTCTATCAGTAATCAGGCAGCTGTCGCTATCTTTCCTTCCCATTCTTCCAGCCGTTTGTTGATCATGGAAAACCACAACGGCGGAATGAGCGCAATGAGTATCATGGTAGGATAGCCATAAGGTAACTGCGGACTTTCATCATAGTGATTTAATACCTGATACCGCTTTATGGCATACACGTGGTGGTCGGAATGGCGCTGCAACTGAAACAAAAAGAAGTTACTGATGACGTGGCTGGTGTTCCACGAATGCAGCGGATTGACACGCTCGTATTTTCCGGGAGCTATTTCCCTACGAACTATTCCGTAGTGTTCAACATAATTCACCAGCTCGAGCAGGGTGAAGGCCAGTACACTCTGTGAAAAGAAAAATACAGGCACCTCCCAAGTCCATCGTTGTTGCATCCAGCTGAAGAACAAAAATGCTGCGCCGCAAAACAGTAAAGGCAGCACAGCAAAATGAATCATGCGATTATGTATGCTGAAAGCAGCCAATCCTTTTTTGCGCAGTCGTTCATTTTCCAGCTTCCAGGCATGACGGTATCCGCCAAAAACCGAGCGGAACCAGAATGCGTAAAAGGATTCGTTTTTGCGGGCGGTGGCCGGGTCTTCCGGTGTGGCCACCAGTACGTGATGACCCTGGTTGTGTTCAATGTAAAAGTGCATGTAGCATACGGTCATCAGCAAAATTTTACTATACAGTCTTTCGGTAAAACTTTTCTTATGGCCCAGTTCGTGTGCAACGGTTATGCCGATGCCACCGGTAACCAGCGCTACACCCAGAACAAATAGTATCCATTCGGTTAAATTATGCAACCCGCCAAGGGCCACGACATAAAAAGCCCAGAACATGAATGCAAGCTGGAACCAGGTCCATACGTACAATACGAAGCGATAGTAATAATCGGCTTCCAGTTGCTTTACACGGTCGGCACTGATGTTCGTAGGGTCGGTTCCGAGCCAGGCATCGAAAACCGGGATGATGATAAATGAAAATAGCGTGGGCAGGGCCAGCCACCATCCGCCCAGGTAAAATCCAACAATAACCAAAGCCGGTATAATGAATGCGGTAAGAAATCCGACTTTTTTCAGTGCATACATATTGCCAAGATAAGTTTATCGGCTTACAGTTTCAAGTCTATTCTTCTGCAAGCTGAAACAATGAACGCTTATCACCTGCGGCATTTTTGTCAATCTCGTGCAGTAAATCCCGGTGCTGCTCCAGGAAGTAATTGTAACGGCTGGCAATGATATCGTATTTCAAACGGTAATCGGTTACATTTTTTTCGGTTTCTTTAATTTCTTCCACCAGTTTTTGGATGTGTTGATTGCTGAAAAAATCTGGTGATGACCCGGCAAGTGCCAGGAGCTCCGTAGTTACGGAGTTCACGGCAAAGTCGTATTCCTCTACCACGTCGTAATTGCTGATGGTTTTGGGGGTGAAGCGTATGCGTAGCAATTGTTCGGTTCGAAAAGCCAGAGCATGCAGTAACTGCTGATTGGTTCCCGGTGTTTTCAGCAATTCATGAATCAGACTTTTCAATGCAGCAATTCTCCGGTTGTCTTCGTGCATCATCCGGTTCCAGGCATCCATCAGGCTGTCCTTGTATTCCAGATACTGATGCGTAACCGAGTCCACCCGGGTAAACTCAGTAACCGGCCTTTCCTGCTGCCTGCGGCAGCAGATTAACGCTAGTGCAAGGGCAGATATTCCGATAATCAGTGCCTGTTGTTGCATGTCTTTTGTTAAACAAATCTATTTACCATCGTGCAAGCAAAAAAACCGAAGTCTTTGTATGTGATAACGCATGTAGGATTTTCAGGTTGTTTTGAATTTTAAACGGGTTTAAACTGCTCAAAGGCTTCACGGCAGTCAAGGCAGTAATGAATAGAGCGGCACAGGGTAGGACCGAACGGATTTTTCAACTCGGTATTTGTGCTGCCGCACCGCGGACAAGGCACGTGGGCCAGCACATCCAGGTCATTAACCAACACCT
>JANWWN010000044.1 GCA_025055435.1 Cyclobacteriaceae bacterium
ATCTTTATCCTCAAAAAAGCGCAGCTCCAGCACTTCCAGCATTTCAGTGGGTAAATCTTTTAAGTAAGTCAGCATGCGTTGCAACAGTTCTTCATCCCAGTCATCTGTGCCCAGTTCGATCAGCTCCTTTATTTTTATTTCTTCAAGGCTGAATATGCGTGTCCGGTTTTTTTTACGATAGTATTTATTTACTTCGTTAGCTGCTATGCGGTAAAGCCAGGCAGACACGGGCACGCCCCGGTATTCAAAGTTATTCAGGTTATTCAGTGCATTCAGAAAAGTTTGTGAGGTCAGGTCGGCCGTTAACTCTTCATCATCTGTTTGGCGGAAAATAAAACCGAAGATGCGGTCGAAGTACTTTTCGTATAATTCGCCAAAGGCTTCCGGCTCCTTTCGTGCGCGCGCAAGGATTTCGTATTCCCGCCTGACTTCATCTTCCGGCAACACGATTGTTATTTTTTATTATCGAATGCTGAAGGTAGGGAAATGACACGAAAATTTTCAGATTTTTGCTTTGTTACGCAACGGGGCTAAAACGCTAAGTGTAGCCGGCTTTACGCAGATGTTGAATGACGCTGCCCTGCCGCACGGTTCGCCATCAATATGAAAAGGTGTTTCGCGGGTAAGTGAAATGCATGCCTTTTGACATACTTCACTTTTGTAAAATTTATTTTCCCGGAGACTTCCCGTAAACAATTTCTCTATGAAAAGAGGTACATAGAAAGCCGGAGGCTTTGCTACATGAACAATATGTAGCAGTTGGTCGGTTAGGCTGGCGTGTGGAGCAATACGCGCGTTGTTACCGTATTGCGATGAGTTGGCAATAGCCAGCATGAAATCGCATGATGTATATTCATGCTTGTCGGTTTGTACCGTAACTTCGGTTTCGCGGTAATGCAGAAATTCGCGCACCACCAGGCGGGTGTAGCCCCACAACCCGCGCACCGAGCGGTCGCCAAACAGGTTGGCCACGTGTCCGTCAAATCCGATACCGGCTACATTCACTCCCAGCCGGCCGTTCAGTTCAAAAGTATCGATAAGCAGCGGTTTACTTTCAAACAGGGTATTTACGGCACGGTCGTATTTCATGGGAATGCCGAGGTGCCGTGCCAGACCGTTTCCGGAGCCTTTGGGAATTATGCCGAGCGGTACTGAAGTGTTAACCAGCCCGCTTGCCACTTCGTTTACGGTTCCATCGCCACCTACTGCAACAATGGTGTCGAAGTGGTCTGTGCCGGATCGGGCCAATTCGCGGGCGTGGCCCGGCTTTTGGGTAAATTCAAGGGTACACTCCGTATTGTTACGGGCGCAGGCATCGAGTATTTTCCCTTCTACCCGGGGCTGATAGCCACGACCCGAATATTTGTTAATGATGAACAGGAACTTCTTCAATAAAAAAAGGGGCAGGTTAACGTTTCTTTTACTGGCCTTTTTCTTTCAGTTTGTTTTCAATGTAGCTTATTGCCGCACCGATGGTGCTGAGTTTTTCCGCATCTTCATCGGGTATGCGGATGTCGAAAGTCTGTTCAAAGTCCATGACTATTTCTGCATAATCCAGTGAATCAATTCCCAGGTCTTTTACAAAGTTGGTATCGGGATTAATTTCCGATTCGGCTATGCCCAGTTTTTCGATGAGGATGCGGGCCACTTCAGCTTGAACGTTTCGCATAGGGTTGGTAACGAAAGCCCCAAAGGTATCAAAAGGGACACATCACCACAAACACTAAAACCGCAGTATAAACTCTGCGCCTTTTCCGGGTTGCGACCGGGCGGTAAGTGTACCCTGGTGCTGCCGCATGATTTGCCGCGACAAACTCAGACCAATGCCCGATCCGCTTTTGCGAGTGGTGAAAAAAGGTATGAAAATTTTTTCAAGTGCTTCCGGCTCAATGCCGGGACCGTTGTCGGTTATGGTGATAACGGGTCGCTGCCGTTCGTTGCAAAATCCTTTCATGATGATGTGTTTTTCGTCAGCCGATTCATCAAATGCCTGGGTTGCGTTTTTTACCAGGTTGATCAACACCTGTTCAAGCAACGCTTTATCGGCTTCAACGGTCAAATCATCCGGCTGAACTTCGACCCTGCATTGTATTTGTTTCTCTTCCAGTTCTTTTTTGAAGAGCTGTTGAATTTCCTCAAGAATGAGCTTAACCCGAAGTGTTTCAGGTCGCGGTTTCGGAATATGGGTAAGATTCCGGAATTCGCGAACGAAGCTGATGAGATTGGCGCTACGCCGGCTGATGGTTTGTAACGATAACTGCATGTCGGCCATCTGTTCCTTATCGAATGCTTTTCCGGCCGAAACTTCCTGTTCGAGAGCTGAGGCCAATGACGAAATGGGGGTCACTGAATTCATGATTTCATGCGTGAGTACTCGAACCAGATTTTGCCAGGCTTCCATCTCTTTTTCCTCCAGTTCATTCCTGATGTTTTGGAGGGATATCAGTTTAAGACTTTCACCGCGTAAGGTTAGTTCGATGGCATAGATGCTGAGTTGCATGAAATCATCGCCCGTTGAAATGCGAATCAGTTCCCGGCCACCGGTCTTCAGCCGCTGGAAAGCATGTACCATGGCTTCGCTGATTTCTTTCAGATCGGTGATGTTATCTGCACGGTTGATGCGCAGTAATTTTCGGGCAGCAGTGTTTAGTATTTCAATTCTCCCGTCAGTCTGTCGGTAAATAATCAGTCCGATACCCGCATGCATTACAATGTTTTTATAAAAGATATGTTCTGCCTCTTTCTCGTTCCGGCTGTTTCGGATTTTTAGGATGGCGTCATTCATTTTATGGACAATCGTTTTAGCCAACTCACCGGTGCCGTCATGGGTGAATTTCCCCAGGGTTTCATCGAAGCGTATATGCTGCCATGTTTCCGGCGAAACGGCCGGGTTATCCAGCAGTTCCAGCAGCCATCGTAGTTGCAGGAAGATAACGGCCAGCATGAGGACTGCCGGCACCCATTGGGTGTTGACAAACAGAAAGTACCCCATCAGCATACCCGATGCAACAAGGAAAAGCAGGCGGGGTAGTGCAGGGGATTTCCAGTTGAATAGCACAACAATGAGTTTGTTACAGTCCGTATTTTTCCATCCTGCGGTACAACGATGCGCGTGTCAGGCCCAACTCCGCAGCTGCTTTCGATATATTGCCGCTGTGCAGGTTTAGCGCTTTGGCTATAGCCGCTTTTTCCACTTCATCCAGGTTCAGTGTTTCGGCCGAAGCGGCAACCGGACGACTGAAAAGGAAATCAGTTTCCTGAAGCATGTCGCTGTCGGTCATAATTACGGCCCGCTCGATGGCGTGCTGCAGCTCGCGGATATTGCCCGGCCAGGCGTAGCGTTTCAGTTTTTCCATGGCTCCAGGGGTAATGCCAACTACTGGTTTGTTATACCGGCGGGCATAGACCTTTAAGTAATGGTCGGCCAGCAGCGGGATGTCTTCGATTCGGTCGGATAAAGGAGGTACATGGATTTCTACCGTGTTGATGCGGTACAATAAATCCTGACGAAAGGTGCCTTGCTTCACCATGTCGTACAAAGGCATGTTGGTCGCGCAAATCAGGCGAATATCCACGGGGATGGGTTGATTGGAGCCTACGCGCGTTACCTGGCGCGATTGTAATACGCTGAGCAGTTTGCTTTGCAGATTTAAGCTGAGGTTGCCGATTTCATCCAGAAACAATGTACCGCCATGCGCCAGCTCAAAACGACCGGGGCGGTCTTCGCGCGCATCGGTAAATGCACCCTTTTTATGCCCGAAGAGTTCGCTTTCAAATAAGGTTTCGGTAATAGCGCCCATATCCACAGCTACGAAACTATTGTTGTGCCGAAGAGAACGCTGATGAATGGCGCGGGCAATCAGTTCCTTACCGGTTCCGTTTTCGCCAAGTATTAACACATTGGCATCGGTCTTCGCTACTTTGTCAATGAGCGTAAATACTTCTTTTATGGCCGGGCTTTCGCCAATAATCTCGCCAAAGGGTTTGCTGATTTGTTCCTCAAGCAGTTCCTTGGCTTTGCGCAGTTTATCCACCTCGTTGTAGGATTGCCTTAGCCGGATGGCCGTGGATACAGTGGCGATGAGTTTTTCATTCTGCCAGGGTTTAAGAATAAAGTCGGTGGCACCCTGCTTGAGTGCTTTAACGGCCATTTCCACATCACCGAATGCGGTGATAAGAATAACCACTGCGTTGGGGTCTTTTTCCAGAATTTTTTCAAGCCAGTAAAATCCTTCCTTTCCGCTGGTAATGTCTTTGCTGAAATTCATGTCAAGGAGAATCACATCATAGGTATCGTTGTTCAGCAGAAAAGGGATTTTGTTGGGATTTTTTTCGATGATAACCTGATAGTTCTGCTTTTTCAGCAGCATTTTAGCTGCCAGCAGCACATCTTCGTCATCGTCAATCATCAGAATTTTCGCTGGCTGCGGGGATTGGGTCATAGGTTCGGGTTAAACAGGGTTAGTTCATAAAAATTGTGCCACGGGTTCAATCGTTGTTTCCGTTACTGTTTTACTGAAAGCATCAGTAATTGTGATACAAAGATGTTCAAAAATGAACAGTGATGGCGTACGAAAATGAAACTATTGTGCCTGTAGAATGAACAACCGGTCGGCATAAATCAGGAAACGTCTTTCGTCTGTGAGGCGGATAAAAGATAATCCCTGATTAAGTGATTCCCGGCGGGTCGTACCATCGAATAAATCGAAGAAGATTAGCTGATCGTTATTTCTGAAGTACACCTCTTCTCCCAGAAAGTCGAAATCGGCTGCCGTTGCTTCCAGGCTTTTCAGTAGTTTGCCCATGCTGCTGAACAGGTGAAGTTTTGTTGGCGTGGCAACAAATAAAAAGCCCTGGTATTCGCGCATTGCAACGATGTTTTCCTGATGCAGGCTGGCAGGTAGTTTAAATTCAACATCAACACGTCCTTTGTGCAGGTTTACGCGTTTGAAGGAAAAGTCGGCGTGGTCAAAAATCCACAGCCCATTATCTCCTGCCGAGCACGCAGCTATGGGCTCAACGGCATATTCCTCGGGTAACGGAGTGGAAGGATATTTTCCGAATGCGGCAAACCCATATCGTTTTGTTTGGCTATCGTAGGTAAACATACGGCTGCCGTCCCTCGGTTCAAAGTGAAGGGCAGGATGAACGGGTGAATAGGAGCCGGTCTCCTTTCCGTTGATATCGTAACGTATTATCCGCGATTCAAACCGGATGTACAGTTCACCGGGCCGGTCCACATAGGCATACATCGGTTTTTCTTTTAGTGGAATTTCGGCTATCATGTTCTGCGCAAGGAGGCCGAAGGGAAACAGGAAAAACAGAAGCATGAGATATAACTTACCCTTCAAACGAAAGTAACTGCACTGTAATCCCATCATAAACTGCATAGGTACTGAAGTGAACCCATTCGCCCAAGTTAATGTATCGGCTGCTTTCACCCACGGGTAAGTCGAGCGGGAGATGGCGGTGCCCGAAAATATAGAAATCGTGGTGCGTATGCTGCTCGGTTTCACGGCAGTATTGCAGTAAAAATTCCTTGTCTTCGCCTTCAAATTTTTCTTCCCGTTGCTGGTTGCTGATGCGGCTTTTATGCGACCAAAATTGTGCAATGCCCATGCCAAGATTCGGATGTATCCGGGCAAAGAGCCACTGTGCCGTACGGCTGGCAAATATGCGTTTAAGGATTTTATAACTGAAGTCGCCCGGGCCCAGTCCATCGCCATGACCAATGAGCAGCTTATGCCTGCCTGTGTTCAGCACGATGGGTTTGCGGTAAATTTTTATACCCAACTCTTCCGGGAAATAATCAAACATCCACATATCGTGGTTGCCGGTAAAAAAATATATCGGTATGCCGGTATCGCTCAACTCGGCCAGTTTCCCCTGTAGCCGGATGAAGCCTTTGGGTATTACCGAGCGGTATTCAAACCAGAAATCAAATATATCGCCTAAGAGATAAATACCCTGTGCATCAGGGCGGATGTGTTCCAGCCAACGTACCAGTTTTGCTTCGCGTTCGCGGCTGGTGTGCTTATCCGGTACACCCAGATGAAAGTCGGATGCAAAGTAAAGTTTTTTACCCTCAGCCAAAGGTTGCATAAGCAGGCTGCTTCAAAGATAACCGGATTATCGGATGGTTCAGGATTTTCCGGCTTGCTCCTCCGTAGGGGTGTGCCCGGCAGCAGCGTTTTCAACAGGAGCGGGGGTACCATTGCTGGAAGGCTGAGCGATTTTTTGATCGGTGCCGTTGGTGAACTGCTGATACGTGGTGGGCTTATCGAATGGCCGCTTACCGATAAGCCGCTCCAGGTCGTTTTGGAAAAGAATTTCTTTTTTGAGCAGTTCCTGTGCCACAGCTTCCAGGTGGTGGCGGTGCTCCATCAGCAGTTTTTTGGTGCGCTCATAGCATTCATCAATAATGCGCTTTACTTCGCGGTCAATTTTCTCTGCTGTGGCTTCGGAGTAGGGTTTTTGGAAGGTGTAATCGCTGGCTTTGGAGTCGTAGTACGAAAGGTTGCCGATTTCCTTATTCATTCCGTACACGGTAACCATGCTGTAGGCCATTTTGGTAATGCGCTCCAGGTCGCTGAGTGCACCGGTTGAAATCTTGCCAAACACAATTTCCTCGGCAGCCCGGCCGCCAAAAGCCATGCACATTTCATCAAGCAATTGTTCAGTCTGATAAAGGAATTGTTCTTTGGGCAGGTATTGCGCATAACCCAACGCAGCAACTCCGCGGGGAACAATGCTGACTTTAACCAATGGATCGGCATGCTCCAGAAACCAGCCGGCAACGGCATGGCCTGCTTCGTGATAGGCAACAATTCGCTTTTCTTCGGGCGAAATGATTTTGTTTTTCTTTTCCAGTCCGCCGATCACACGATCAATGGCATCCTGGAAGTCCTGCATATCAACAGCCTGTTTGTTGCGTCGGGCGGCAATCAGGGCTGCTTCGTTGCATACATTGGCAATTTCAGCGCCTGCAAAACCCGGAGTTTGTGCTGCCAGTTTCTTGACATCCACATTAGGATCAAGCTTAATGGGTTTGAGGTGAACCTTAAAGATAGCTTCCCGCCCGGCAATGTCGGGTTTATCGATGCTGATTTGCCGGTCGAAGCGGCCCGGTCGGAGTAGGGCAGGATCCAACACGTCGGGGCGGTTTGTTGCTGCAAGGATGATGACGCCGGAGTCGGTGGCAAAACCATCCATTTCCACCAGTAATGAGTTCAGCGTATTTTCCCGCTCATCGTTTGCACCGGGTATTTGTCCGCGGCCGCGCGAGCGACCAATGGCATCTATTTCGTCAATGAACACAATGCAGGGCGCTTTTTCTTTGGCCTGTTTAAACAAATCGCGTACGCGTGCAGCGCCTACACCTACGAACATCTCTACAAAATCCGAACCCGAAAGAGAGAAGAAAGGTACGCCGGCTTCACCGGCAACAGCTTTGGCTAACAGGGTTTTACCCGTACCTGGCGGGCCTACCAGCAATGCACCTTTCGGAATCTTGCCGCCCAGCTTTGTGAATTTGGAAGGGTTTTTCAGGAATTCTACGATCTCCTGTACTTCTTCTTTGGCTTCGTCCAGGCCGGCTACATCTTCAAACGTGACTTTTACTTTATTTTCTGCATCGAATAAGGCAGCGCGCGATTTACCGATATTAAAGATTTGTCCGCCCGGTCCGGCTCCACCCGTCATTCTGCGCATCAACATCCAGAAACCAATGAGGATAAACAGCAGGAAACCCCAGTTAAGGAACAGGCTGAAATAATCGCTTCGCTCTTCAAACTGCAGGTCAATCTGTTCGTTGCGCGGTATTTTTTTATTCAACTCGCGATAATCGCTGATGAATGTATCAACCGAACCTACCTTCATTTTAAAATGAGGGCCATTGGGATTGATACCAAAGCGGCTGGCTTTTTCAAGTCTTTCGCGATACTTGGCGTTGTTCAGCGCATCGGCGGTGAGGGTAACTTCAACCACATCCAGATTTTTAATCAGAACTACACGCTTCACGTCGCGACTTTCGATCATGTTTTCGAATTCGCTGCGTGTAATAACAGGTAGTTCACCTGAATTGCCGAAATACATCAGCAGTAAAATAAAGCCAAGCGTGGCCAGTATTATCCAGGTTTGGTAATTGCCGCGTGGTGGCTTGGGCGATAAGCCCGGTTTGTTTTCTCTTTTATTTGGATCGATGTTCGACATACGTTTGTTTCAAAATTCAATATTCAAAACCTGACATTCAGACTTCAACAACAGGGGCATCACCCCATAGTTTTTCCAAGGCAAAATAAGTTCTTCGGTCTTTGCGGAAAATGTGTACCACAACATTGAAATAATCCATCAAAACCCATTCCTTGTTCTGCATACCTTCAACGTGCCGCGGGGCTTCCTGTGTTGATTTATGCACTTCTTCGCTAACCGAGTCGGCTATGGCCTCCAGTTGCTTATCCGAATTTCCCGAGCATATCACAAAAAAATCGGCAGCGGCATTGGAAATTTTTCGAAGATCCAGAATCAGAATGTCATCGGCTTTTTTTTCCTGCATTCCCTTAACAATGGCCTGGCATAATATTTCCGAACTGCCACTCTTCCTTTTTTTTGTCATTCCGTTAACTTGACCAATCATGCAAAACTACAATAAATCCATGTATAAAATTCCTGCCAACCCGTTTTTCCCTTTGCGAAAGCTCATTTACATGCCAGAATGTCATTCAACTAACGTAATTGCCGAGCAGATGGTTAAGCAAAACTCTCTGCCCGAAGGCTCCGTTGTACTGGCCGGTTATCAATCTGCCGGTAAGGGTCAACGGGGAAACGTCTGGCTGGCCGGTGCAGGATTAAATCTAACCTTCTCTTTATTCGTTAAGCCCGTTTGGTTAAAAGCCTCCGAACAAATGTATCTGACAAAAGCCTTTTCATTGGGCGTAACCGACTGGTTACAGAGGCTTACGGGTATGTCTGTACTTATAAAGTGGCCAAATGATATCCTTGTGAATAACAAAAAGATTTGTGGTATGTTAATTGAAAACCAATTGAAGAACAATTATATCGCAGCCACAATTGCCGGCATCGGAGTAAACATTAATCAACGGGAATTTCCTTTTGTTCAGGTCACCTCGCTTGCTGCTGAGACCGACACTGTATATGATCTAGCTGAATGTTTTTTCAATCTGATGCTGCACATTGATGCGCGATATACCCTGTTACAGAATAAACAATTCAGCAAACTTCAGGATGATTATCTGAATAACCTTTTAGGCCTGGGTGATGAATTGATTTTTGGAGAAGGTGAGCAACAATTTCCCGGCACCGTTTTAGGTGTTGACGACCTTGGCCGGCTTGAGGTGCGCACACCCTGGGGTATCCGCTTTTATGAAACTAAAGAAATCCCCATCCAGTGGCCACTCAAATAACCCAGGCGCGTCCTGTCAGGTCAAAATCTGATTTAGTCATATGCTTTATTTTCTGACGCCTCCCTTCCTTTATTTTTATCGGGTTAATTATCAGGTTATGAAAAAATATCTGCAAGCTCTGATTTATTTCTTTTCTGTATTCCTGGTTTTCTTGCTTCATGCCCAGAAGCTGGATATGGAGAAGCTGAAGGGCATGAAGCCACGGGCTATTGGTCCGGCCGGCATGAGTGGGCGTATCACTGCCATTGATGCGGTAATCAGCAATCCGGATATCATCTTTGCCGGTGCCGCATCGGGAGGGGTGTGGCGCAGCACCAGCGGGGGTGTAACCTGGGAACCGGTTTTCGATAAAGAAACAACCCAATCCATCGGTGCTATTGCCATTCAGCAGGATAATCCTTCCGTTGTCTGGGTGGGTACAGGCGAAGGCAACCCGCGCAACAGCCTCAATGGCGGTGATGGAATTTATAAGTCGCTGGATGGTGGAAACACCTGGAAAAAAATGGGTTTGGAAAAAACACGCCACATCCACCGCATTATTATTGATCCCAAAAATCCAAACACGGTATACGTGGCAGCTATCGGCTCGCCCTGGGGCGAGCACCCGGAACGTGGTGTGTACAAAACCACCGATGGCGGACAGACATGGGAGCGGATTTTATTTGTAGATGAAAAGACCGGTTGTGCTGAGCTGGTGATGGACCCGACCAACCCTAATAAGCTGTTTGCGAATATGTGGCAGCACCGCAGAATGCCCTGGACATTTACCTCAGGTGGTCCGTCATCGGGATTATATGTAACTGTTGATGGCGGAAAGAACTGGAAAAAGCTAACAACCAAAAACGGATTACCCGACGGAGACCTGGGCCGTATGGGTATTGCCATTGCGCGCAGTAAGCCCAACATAGTGTATGCCCTTATCGAGGCCAAGAAAAATGCATTGTACCGCAGTGAAGATGGCGGAGAGAACTGGGTGATGGTGAATGACCGCGAAGAAATTGGCGATCGGCCTTTCTATTACCATGAAATTTATGTTGACCCGAAAAACGAAAACCGGGTTTATACCATCTATTCGCGCGTGGGCGTCAGCGAAGACGGAGGCAAAACGTTCCGGCAGTTGTTGCAGTACTCTGGCGTTCATCCCGACCACCATGCCTGGTGGATACATCCGGAAAATCCTGACTTCATCATTGACGGTAACGATGGCGGATTAAATATTTCCCGCGATGGCGGAAAAACCTGGGTATTTGCCGATAATATTCCGGTAGGGCAGTTCTACCATATCAACGTGGACATGGAACATCCTTACAACGTGTATGGTGGTATGCAGGATAACGGCTCGTGGGTTGGACCCGCCTATGTGTGGCGCACCGCAGGTATCCGAAACTACTACTTTCAGGAGGTGTACTTTGGTGATGGTTTTGATGTGATGCCCGACCCCGAAGATTCGCGTTACGGCTATGCCATGTCGCAGGGCGGAAACCTGGCGCGTTACGATCGCCTCACCGGCTTTACCAAAAATACCCGGCCCACCCATCCGGATCCGGATATGAAGTTGCGCTTTAACTGGAATGCTGCCCTGGCGCAGGACCCTTTCAGCAAATCCACCATTTACTATGGCAGCCAGTTCTTGCATAAATCAACCGACAAAGGGAGCACCTGGGAAATCATTTCGCCCGATCTGACCACCAACGATCCTTCAAAGCAGAAGCAACACGAAAGCGGCGGACTGACGATGGATGCTACCGGTGCAGAGAACCACTGTACCATCCTGTCCATTGCACCCAGTCCGGTGCAACAGGGGGTAATTTGGGTAGGCACCGATGACGGCAACCTGCAACTAACCCGCGATGGCGGAAAAACCTGGACGAATCTTTCTCCGCGAATTGCCGGCATGCCGAAAAATGCCTGGATACCTCATATCCATCCAAGTTCCCGTAATGCAGGTGAAGCATTTGTGGTGGTAAACCATTACCGCATGTTCGATTACAAGCCGTACCTGTTCCGTACGAAAGATTTTGGCGTTACCTGGGAAAGTCTGGTTACACCCGCACAGGTGGGTGAAAGCAACTATACGCTGGCGGTTGTACAAGACCCGCTTGAGCCCAAATTGTTATTCCTGGGAACGGAGAATGGCTTATTCGTAAGCATAGACGAAGGAAAAAACTGGACACGCTGGACAAACAATTACCCCGTTGGTGTGCCAACCATGGATTTGGTTATCCATCCGCGCGAGCACGACCTGGTTATTGGTACCTTTGGCCGTGCTATCTATGTGTTGGATGATATACGTCCTTTGCGCGAGATGGCCCGAAGCGGAGGCATGCCCGCTGCAACCGTGAAGTTGTTTGCGCCGCCCGATGCATATCAGGTTTCCATGCAACAACCTGCCGGCCCGCGCTTCGATGCCAATGCCGTATTTAATGGCGAAAACCGTCCGGCAGGTGCTATGATTACCTATTGGGTAAACAAACCCGAGCCGCCCAAAGAGGAGCCCAGGCCAGCTGAAACGCGTGGTAAGAAAGGAACTCCCGAACCCAAACCTGCCGCGCCTCCGGCACCCCGCAAAGAAGTAAAATACGATTCGGTGAAGATTGAAATCTTCAGTTCTTCCGGTGAGCTTGTTAATACCATTCGGCAAAAAGCTCCGGAATCGAATGGTTTATATCGCGTGCAGTGGATGTTGAATGAACGGGCTGGTCGTCAGCCATCGCGCGAACGAGGTCGCGGGCCACAGGGTGGTGGCGGAGGTGAAGGTGGTGGTTTCGGAGGATTTGGCGGTACACCTGTACTGCCGGGTACCTACAAGTTGCGTATCACCTTTGGCGATGCGAAGGACTCGACCCAGCTTACCGTTAAGCCCGACCCGCGCATGGATGTGCCCATGAGTGTTTACGAGCAACGTTACGCCATGATGAAAGACCTGAACAAGCTGCGTGCGGCTGCCGTACAGGCAACCGATCGCCTGCGCGAAGCCAAAGAAGTTGCCGAAGAGTATGAGCGCAAAATCCGCGACAGCAAACGCAGCGACCTGAAAGAGGCGGCTGACAAAACCAAAGCGATGAAGGATTCGGTGAATGCGTTGTTTGATTTTATCCTGGGCAAAGAAGATAAACGACAAGGCATTTTACGTTCGCCCGACCCTTCTCCGGTATCGTACATTCAAACCGCTGCCGGTTATATCCTTCGCTCACGCGACCCGATAAGCGAAACCGACAGGCGTGTGTATAAGCACGCAGAAGATAAAATCGGATTGGTGGTTAGAAAGGTCAATTACTTCTTCGACCACACATGGAAAGATTACCGCGCCACGATGGAGAAGGTTCAGTTATCGCCATTTAAAGATTACGAACCAATTAAATACAGGTAATATTTTGGATTCATGATAACCCGTAAGCGTACCCTGCGTTTCAAACAGGGTACGCTTTGTTGTTATTTTTGCACCGCATGATTGAAGTAAGCCACGTTTCCTATAAATATAGAGGCGGTAACCTGATGCGCTTTCCCGACTTCTCCCTCAGAAAAGGAGAGCAACTTTTACTGCTGGGCCAGTCCGGAAGCGGTAAGACTACATTGTTACATTTAATTGGCGGATTGTTGCGCGGCTACGAAGGCTCGATAAAAGTAGATGGAGTGGAGTTGCGCGACTTACGCGAAACCGAACTGGACCATTTGCGCGGAAAGAAAATGGGTTTTGTTTTTCAGCGCAATCATCTGGTACAGGCGCTTACCGTTCAACAAAATATCCGGTTGGCTGCCTGGCTGGGCGGAGTCCGGGAAGATGAACAGCATATCCATCACTTGATGGATGTTCTTCAGTTAACTGAAAAAAGAAAATCACCGGTCAATCGCATCAGTCAGGGGCAGGCGCAACGTGTGGCCATTGCCCGGGCTGTAGCGAACAAGCCGGTAGTTATTCTGGCAGATGAACCGACTTCTGCTTTGGACGATGTTAACTGCAATCGCGTAATCCGCCTGCTTATGGATATAGCCCATGAAGTACAGGCTGCACTGCTCATCGCCACCCATGACCATCGGTTAAAAAATGTAATTGCAAATTCTGTTGAATTGAAGTAAGCATGAATATTCTGGTACTGGTTTGGAGTTATCTGAAAGCCCGGCCGCTTAATACACTGCTCAATACATTACTGCTTGCTTTGGGTATTGCCGTTATCATGGTGTTATTATTATTTACCCGTCAGCTTCAGGACAAAATTCAATCGAATGCCCGGGGTATCGACCTGGTAGTAGGGGCCAAAGGCAGTCCGTTGCAGATTATTTTGTGCAATATTTTCCACATTGATTTTCCTACAGGCAACATTCCGTTGTACGAAGCCGAAAAACTGGCGCGCAATCGGCTGGTGAAAACCGCGATACCGCTGGCTTTGGGTGACAGCTATGAGGGTTACCGGATCATCGGTTGCCCGAAGGAATATCCCGAACTTTATCAGGCCGGGCTGGCTGAAGGACGATGGTATCAGAAAGATTTTGAAGTAGTTATCGGCGCAACGGTGGCGCGTATGCGCGGATTGAAGATGGGCGACCATTTTACCAGTGCGCACGGCCTGAGCCAGGGCGGGCACGAACATGAAGAACATCACTTTACGGTAACGGGTATATTAAAACCAGGCGGAACCGTAATCGATAACCTGATTTTTACTTCCATCGAAAGCGTGTGGAAAGTACACGATTTACCGGTGCAGCCCGTTGATACCAGTCGACAGCAGGCATCTAACCTGGTTCCTTCCGTTGCGGCAGGCGACAGTACGAAAGAAATTACCTCACTGCTTATTCAATACCGCTCACCCATGGGTGCTGTGCAGTTGCCGCGACAGATAAACCAGCAGACCAGCATGCAGGCGGCTTCTCCGGCATTTGAAACTGCCCGCCTGTTTTCCATCATGGGTGTGGGCATGGATGTGTTGAGTGCAATGGCTGCGGTGCTGATTTTTATCTCGGCACTCAGCATCTTCATTGCGTTATATAATTCGCTCAAGGAAAGAAGGTATGACCTGGCTATTATGCGAACCTTGGGTGCGACCCGGTTTAAAATTGTTTTCACCATTTTGCTCGAAGGGATTTTTCTAACAGTTGCCGGTGCGCTTTTCGGCTTGCTGTTGGGGCATGGTGTGGTAGGTGTGGTTGCAGCCTCGGTAGAAGAAATCCAGAAAGCCGGGATAAGCGGTATTGTTTTCTACAGTACCGAGTGGATAATTTTGGCCGGTAGTTTGTTATTGGGATTGTTGTGCGCGCTGGTGCCTGCCATACAGGCTTATCGCACAGACATTTCTGAAGTTTTAGGAGGAAACTGATAGTTATGAAGAAAATATTGATCTCTTTAAACTGTGTTGTACTTGCCTTACCGCTTTTGGCTCAAACAAAGTTTGACGCCTGGAATGAATTTGCCAAAACCAAGTTCGAGCCGAAGTATTACGAAAAAATAGGGGAGTATTTGTTTTACCCTAAATTTCCCGATAACCTGAAGGCCCTGGAAGGTAAAGAAATTACCATTGAAGGTTTTTATGTTCCGTTTGCACCGGAAGATGGTAACTACATCATCATTTCCAAGTATCCGATGAGCCAGTGTTTTTTCTGTGGCGGTGGCGGCCCTGAATCCATTGCCGAAGTAAATTTCAAAGGTGCTGTTCCAAAATTTCAGGTGGATGATGTTATCACTGTTCGCGGAAAACTGAAGCTCAACTCCGAAGATATTGAGCACGTAAATTTTATTCTCACTGAAGCGATATTGATAAAAAAATAATCAGGATAAAACCAGCCGTTTGTCTGATTTCCCTGTTGTGTTTCTGTTTCGAGCAAAAATTTTCGTTTACCTGTTGAATAACCGGTAATCATCGTTTAATCTTGCAGCGTACAGGTTCCCGGTGTGCTTTGCGCAGTACCCGGGATGAAAAGGGAATTCCGTGAAAATCGGAAGCTGTTCCCGCAACTGTAATCCCGTGCCGAAAGGTATTTGCTTCTGCCCATCCGTAGCCATTGTCGCGTGTACCTCGCGATGAGAAGGCGGCAGAAGTCGGGAGAGCCAGGAGACCTGCCTGTACAAACCTGTTCATCAGGCTTCGGGTAAAAGCTTATGATGATTCAAGTGTATGAGGCAGCATGTTGCTAAACCTCCACCTGATTCATTCTCAGCCTTTACCTCTTTTTTCAAACCTTAAAAACCTTAAACGCTATGAAAAAAGAGAAAAGTGTCTGGGTCATCACCTTTATGACCTTTTGGCTCGGGGCGCCAAACCCAATCCATGCCCAAACCGACACCACCACAGCCACCTCGCTGCGGGAAGTGGTGGTAACTGCTACCAAGTTTGCCAAGCCGGTAAGTGAAACCGGAAAAGTGGTAACCATTATTGACGAGGAGCAGATTGCACGCAGCCGTGGCAAAGACCTGGCCCAGCTGCTTCACGAACAAGCCGGCCTGATTGTAGCCGGTGCCAACAGTAATCCGGGTAAAGATAAATCCATCTTCCTGCGAGGGGCGGCCGGAAAATACACGCTCATACTCATTGACGGTGTACCGGTGAACGACCCTTCCGGTGTTGACGGAGCATTCGACATTCGGATGATTTCCCTCGATCAGGTCGAGCGCATAGAAATACTCAAGGGCAGCCAGTCCACTTTGTACGGAACCGATGCGTTGGCGGGCGTTATCAACATCATCACCAGGAAGAAATCGGGTAAGTCGGCACTGGTAAATGGTACGTTAGGCTATGGCAGTTTTAATACGCTCCGGCTGAATGCCGGTGTAAGCGGAAGCACGGATGCCGTTGAGTATGACGTGAATTTTTCACGGCTAAGTACCGATGGACTTAGTGAAGCGAAAGATACCATTGGCAATTTCGATAAAGACGGTATGCAACAACAGGCCTTTCAGGCCACTGTAGGATATAGAGTCTTGCCGAATGTAAAGTTGCGTCCGTTTTTACGATACACCGAGTTTAAAGGCGATTACGATATGGGCGCCTTTGCCGATGATCCTTCTGCCAGTTATACTGGTAAAATTATTGCACCTGGTCTGCAGGCCGACTGGAAAAACGACCGAAGCAGTGCAACCCTGCTATATAGTTATAACCGTACCCAACGTGAATTCCGGGATACATATGGTACGTATCCTTATGACGGGCGCTTCCATCATGCTGAGGCTTTTTTTGTGGATAATCCCACCGATTGGTTTCAGATACTCACCGGAGTAACCTGGCAGCATTTTGAAATGATAACTCAAACATCCCGGCCATCTTTTGCGATAATCAATCCGTATTTTGCCTTGTTTGTCCGCAACAAGGATGGCTTTTCGGCCGAAGTGAGTGGCCGGCTGGTAAGTCATACCGATTTTGGACAGGCTGCAGTTTACAGCGTCAACCCATCTTATTTGCTAAATAATAAATTCAAAGTGTTTGCAAATCTGTCATCGGCTTTTAAGACACCTGTGTTGAATCAGTTGTACGGTCCGTTCGGTGCGAATCCAAATCTGAAGCCGGAGTATGCCAGGACCGTGGAGGCAGGTGTGCATTATCTTCCCGGCAACAACTTACCCGAATTGCGTGCTACATGGTTTGCCCGAAATATACAGGATGCCATCGTTTACACCACAGCTTACGAAAACCGGGATGAACTGCGCGACCGCGGTGTTGAACTGGAGGCTTTTTATCGCATCAACCGACTTACTGTTCAGGCACAGTATCAATATCTCACGGGTAAAGAGATTACGCCAACGGAAACCCGCAACAATCCGTTTTACCGCAGGCCGCGGCACATGGGTGGTGTAAACGTGGCCTATCAGATAACCGATAACCTGCTGGTGAGTGCGAATATGAAGTCCTTTGGTAAACGCAATGATGTTTATTTTGATTTGAACACGTTCACTTCGCAGGAGGTTGTGCTCGATCCGTTTACCTTACTGGATGTGTATGCTGAATACCGGCTGTGGCAGAATAAACTGCGCCTGTTTGTTGATGCACGCAACGTATTGAATGCAGAATATTTTGAAGCGTACGGATACACTACGCAGCCTTTTAATATCCATGGTGGTGTGGTTTTTGGGTTTTGAGTTAAAACGCTGATTAGGTCCCGTAGGGATAAACCTGATTTTGAAAGTGTAAAGGCAAAGAAAGGTTATTCGTACGGGGCCTTTCTTTTATTATTTTCATTCTGTTGAATGCTTCGGTAGTGGATAAAATAATTCCCTAAAAAATTCAAATGTTTGCGATTCATAATATCCTTTTAAGGAAAAATGGTAAGCTACAGGTAACTGTGCTCAGCGGTTTTCTCGGTGCTGGAAAAACAATATTATTAAATCAGGTGTTGCATACCGGAAAGGCATGAAAGTGGCGCTGATTGTGAAATGATAGGAGCGAGGTCAATGTGGATGCGCGCCTGGTAATAAATGAACTCAGACTTGTTTGGGTGCAGATGGAAGCACAATCGGTCCGCAGTCAACTTGAGGAATGCCTGCTTACTGCTGCTGAAATAGAACAATATAAGAATGGTCAGGTTTTTACAGACTCGTGGTCTTTCTAAAAAATCTGAAGGGAAAAGTTATCGGATGAATTCAATTTTTTCGTTGGAAACTGTGACTTGAAGGATTGCAGTTAACCAAGAAGATTGCTCTCCCGCAGAGAAAAAATGTACCATCGGAAAATCTATGAAGGGATTACTATCTTAACCGGTCTTTTATTTTCATCAATAGCTACAAGAGTGAATTCCCCGGTTACGGCTTTCTCCCGTTTATCAGAATACATTTGTTCGATAAAAAGGTCTACGCGTACCCGAAGGCTGGTGTTTCCGATGTTAATAACCCGGCCTACCAGTTCAATTATGGTACCGGAAGGAACAGGTTTCTTAAAATCAACCCTGTCATTGCTTACAGTTACCATGCGTTGCCTGCTGAAGCGCGTAGCGGTAATGAAAGCTACTTCGTCCATGAGCTGCATGGCTGTTCCTCCAAATAACGTATCGTAATGGTTGGTAGTGTTTGGAAAAACAGCCTTAAAAATCCGGGTTTCCGACTGTTTGATTCGGTCTTCAGGTATCATTTCGCAAAAATTTTCTGATTTGTTTGGTGAGTTCATGCCGATGATATTCGGCTTTAAGCGCTTTCAAACATGAGTTGCAAAGGCAATCATCAAACTTATTTTGAATATGGTTTCTTTCCTGTTCGGTTAAAGATACAGTGGAGCAATGGCAGGTGTTGATGGAACCGGCTTTACATTCGAATTCGCGGTTGCATCGGGGACAATTCTTAAGCTCATGCTTCGTAATCGGATTACCGGGAATCAGATCGCAAAACCAGAATGGCGTTCGTACATCGCCCAAAACATAGTCCTTTTTAATTGTTTCACCGATTGAAAATTGAACCGGACTGCCGAAGATAGGGCCATCGAAACAGAACGTGTGAAATTCTCCATTCTCTCCACAGGGGTCAACTTCAGGCGGCAGGTCGTTTATTAAATTTCGGTCTATAATTCTTCCGACAAATGATTTATCGAGTATTTTGGCATTTACACAAATTATGACAGCTTTGAAGCCGGCATCCAGAAACTCAAGGATTAACTTCCTCGTGTCTTTCTTCCATAAAGGAAAAATGGCCCGAATACCCAGGTGTTGCAGGTGTTGTTCGCGGTAATTTCTGAGGTCTTCCAGGAAAATATCACCAAAAGCCGCATATCTAAAACCGTGGGCTTTAAGTTCACTTACTTTTTCAAA
This sequence comes from Cyclobacteriaceae bacterium, assembly GCA_025055435.1. Taxonomy (GTDB): domain Bacteria; phylum Bacteroidota; class Bacteroidia; order Cytophagales; family Cyclobacteriaceae; genus UBA2336. The sequence goes on from JANWWN010000044.1 coordinate 19,140, forward strand.
CATTAGTTTTTCGTACAATTTATCGGAGGGATTTTCCGGCAGCTCAACTGTTTCGCATGGAATGCCTATGGACCTAACTTGTTGTTGTAGCAAATCCATCCTGAGACCGTGCATGGTTACGCGGTTAAGCTGCTTGTTTACTGTTGTAAGCAGTTTTTCAACGCTATAGCTATTATCCTGCAGTAGGTAGTACAGGGCGAGGCAAGAGTCCTTGCCACTGCTCCAGTTGAAGTACGTCTTACGCACTTGCATAGGTCAGCCGTAAAAAATGGGAATATTCAGATGCAGGTGTAAGCTTTGCATAGTGAACTGCTTTTAGCACCATAATAGTCTATTAGGATTTCTTCACAATGATTTTCGCATTTCTCTTGCTGCTTCCACCATTTCTGAAAGGGCTTTTTCTGTTTCCGGCCATTGTCGTGTTTTTAGTCCGCAATCGGGATTAACCCATAATTGCCGGGCAGGTATGACGGTTTTGGCTTTGGAAAGGAGCTGAAGAATTTCGGTTTTTGCCGGTACCCGTGGCGAGTGAATATCATACACGCCCGGACCGATGTCGTTGGGATAATTAAAATGCGCAAAAGCATCTAACAGCTCCATTTGCGAACGCGAACATTCTATGGTGATGACGTCGGCATCCATATCAGCAATGTGCTCAATGATGTCGTTAAATTCGGAATAGCACATATGGGTATGGATTTGGGTTTCATCCTGAACCCCTGCCGATGCAACACGAAAAGCCTTAACGGCCCAATCGAGATATTCTTTCCAGTCGGATTTTCTTAAGGGCAGTCCTTCGCGGATGGCCGGTTCATCAATCTGGATAATGCGTATGCCTGCTTTTTCCAAATCAACAACTTCATCGCGAATGGCCAGCGCAATTTGAAGGCAGGTTTGCTTACGCGGCTGGTCGTTGCGCACGAAAGACCACTGAAGGATGGTAACCGGCCCGGTAAGCATACCCTTTACCGGTTTCGTGGTAAGCGACTGTGCGTACAACGACCATTCAACGGTCATGGGTTTAGGTCGCCATACATCACCATAGATAATGGGTGGTTTAACGCACCGGCTGCCATAACTTTGAACCCAACCGTTTTGGGTAAAGGCAAATCCTTCCAGTTGCTCGCCAAAGTATTCAACCATATCGTTTCGTTCGAACTCGCCATGTACCAGCACATCCAACCCGATTTCTTCCTGCCAGCGGATAGCCTTCTTTATTTCTTCTTTCAATAAGTTTTTGTATTGGTCTTCCTTAATTTCTCCGTTCTTGAACCGCGCCCGCCACGAGCGGACTTCGCTGGTTTGCGGAAAAGAGCCGATAGTCGTTGTAGGGAAGGCAGGAAGGTTAAGCATTTGTTGTTGTTTTCGTTTACGGATTTCAAACGGACTTTTCCTTCTGGCATCCTCATCAGTAATGGAGTTAACACGCTGTTTAACTTTATCATGATGAATGAGCCGGGAAGATCTGCGGCTCGCCTGGGCCTGCTGATTTTCCTTTAATTTTTCCTGCACGGATGGCTTTTCAGGCGACTGGGCAAGTTGTTTAAGTGTTACTACTTCATCTAGCTTTTCTTCAGCAAAAGCAAGCCATTGTTTAATCTCCGGATTAAGCCGGGTTTCGTATTTAAGGCTGCAGGGTGAGTGTAACAGCGAGCAGGAAGGAGCCAGGAAAATACGATCATGGCCTATTTTGGTAATGGCTTTTTCGATGATCTTCAAAGTTTGCATAAAATCGTTTTTCCACACGTTCCGGCCATCAACCACTCCCAACGAAAGACCCATGTGTTCCGGAAGGGCAAGTAACACCGGATGGAGCTGATCAGGACAACGAACCAGGTCGATGTGCAATACGTTCACCGGGAGCGCCGTAGCCAAGGCTAAGTTATCCTTCAGGCCTTCGAAATATGTAGCAAGGATAATGTTGAGTTTGGGAAACTTTTTCCGGATTTCGCGGTAAGCATAGGCAAAGGCTTCTTTGGCTTTACCACTTAAATCCATAACCAAAAAAGGCTCATCCAGTTGTATCCATTCTGCTTTTTGTGTTTCAAGTTGCTTAAAAATATCTGAGTAAACAGGTAACAATTTGTCAATCAGATCCAGACGGTCAAACCCGGGTTCTTTTTCCTTACCCAGAAGTAAATAAGATACCGGACCGATCAGTACGGGTTTGGTATTCAGGCCCGACTCAAGGGCTTCTGCGTGCTCGCGAATGATTTTATTGGAAGAAAATTTGAATGATTGATTTTTTTTAAACTCCGGTACCAGATAATGATAATTGGTGTCGAACCATTTGGTCATCTCCAAAGCTGTAATGTCCAGTCCGTTTTTCTGGTAGCCGCGCGCCATGGCAAAGTAAACGTCCAATTCATGAGGATTTAATTTTTCGATTAATTTAAAGTACCGATCGGGTATAACACCTGCAGTAAGGGTCATATCGAGGACCTGATCATAATAAGAAAAGTCATTGCATGGAATCAGGTCAATACCCGAATTTTTCTGCAGTTCCCAGTTTTGCTTACGGATAATTTTTCCGGTTTGCAAAAGTTCTTCCACAGGTAATTTACCTGCCCAATATTGTTCGCAGGCTTTTTTCAGTTCTCGGTTGTTGCCAATTCGGGGATATCCCAGGTTGTGTGTGCGCATACTTTTATGAGGTTAATGTTGGAAATAAGCTCCTGATCAAAACATCTGTGAGCTTCGCGGGTGTAACAAAGTCGGGAAAGGAAAATGAATAATGCCCGAATGAAAAATAATTCAGGGCATTCATTCATCAAACCTGACTTTAGCTCCAGACCGCGAGAGCATCGTCTCTCGGAAAAGGCAGGTCTCCTGACTTGTAACAGGTTTTATCGTCCTTCCCGCCTGAGGCAGTGGACAGTTTTTGATAAAACCTTTTGTGTTACTTACAGTTGCGCGACAGTTCGTGATTTTCACACGATTCCCTTTTCATACACAACTACGCGTAACCTTTTCCGGTTGATGAAGAAGTAATGAGCAAGAACCTATTTAGATGTAAATGTAAAAAATATTCAACAACTACGTCTGCGTTAGTAGATTCTTTTTACCAATCGGATTTAAACCAAGCTTTTATCTTAATGGCAATTCAAACTGTTGTTTCAGATAAACCACATTATTCTTTCCGTAAATGGTTATCTGAACAGATGGATTTTTACTCCAGAAAATTTCCAGCATACCGAAATTCTTCTGCATAACCAGATCGCCAACGCGGTGGCGGTTGCGCTCATTCCATGCTTCAGTCCAGGTGTGTGTTAAACCGCTGGAAGTAATATCGTAAAGCGGATAGGGCAGAGCGGGAAGTTCAATGCGGGAGATTTCGGCGATGTGGCGGTCGCCACTGATGATGAGCACCCGTTTGCTGGGGTACTTCTGAATAACATTGAACAGCCGTTGGCGTGCCTGAGGAAAGTTGCTCCATTTTTCAAAGTCGTGCTCTTCGGAAATAACCTGTATGCTGGAGTTAATGATGATGAGTGCAGCTTTCGATTGGCGTATTTCCTCTTCCAGCCACCTCCATTGGGCTTCGCCCAATATGTCGCCTGTCTCATTTGGCAGGTAGCGGTAACGTCTGCGGTTGGCTGCCGA
>JANWWN010000045.1 GCA_025055435.1 Cyclobacteriaceae bacterium
TCCACTACCACCACCATACCTTTTGTTAAAAACAACGAATTCGATTATGCCAATCTGCTTCCGGCATCCTTGCGCGAATACACCTGGATAATTTATGTGGGCGTAGTTATCCTGATTGTCACCGCTGTATCCAACAGCGCCAACCTTACCGACGGCATTGACGGCCTTGCTGCCGGCACGTCGGGTATCATCGGCTTAACCCTGGCCATCTTCGCTTACCTGTCAGGACGGGTTGACTTTTCCGATTACCTGAACATCATGTATATACCCAACCTGAGCGAGCTGGTTATTTTCTGCACGGCCTTTGTCGGTGCATGCCTTGGATTTTTATGGTACAATGCCTATCCCGCTCAGGTATTTATGGGCGATACCGGAAGCCTTACGCTGGGCGGTATCATTGCCGTGCTGGCGCTGGCAGTGCGCAAGGAACTGCTGATACCGGTGTTGTGCGGTATCTTTTTCATCGAAAGTCTGTCGGTTATTATTCAGGTAAGCTACTTCAAATACACGAAAAAGAAATACGGTGAAGGCAGGCGTATTTTCCTGATGTCGCCCCTGCATCATCATTATCAGAAAATGAACATTCACGAATCCAAAATCGTAACGCGGTTCTGGATTGTAGGCATATTACTGGCCATCATAACCCTGGCAACATTGAAGTTGAGATGAAAGAGCGCATCGTCATATTGGGAGCGGGTGAAAGCGGTACCGGTGCTGCACTGCTGGCGCAGCAGCGTGGGTATGATGTTTTTGTTTCCGATTCCGGAGCCATCAAATCCGGCTACCGCGATGACCTGATTCGGCATAAGATTGAATTTGAAGAGGAAAAACATACGGAAGAGAAAATCCTGAATGCTTCGCTCATCATAAAAAGTCCGGGTATCCCGGATAAAGTGCCGGTGGTGATGAAAGCAAAACAAAAAGGCATTGAGGTAATCGATGAAATTGAATTTGCCTTCCGGTTCTTAAAAGGACGGGTCATCGCCATTACCGGCACCAACGGAAAGACTACTACCACGTTGCTCACTTATCATTTGCTGAAGTCAGCTGGTTTTGATGTGGCGCTGGCCGGAAATGTAGGAGAGAGCCTGGCCCGTAAGTTGGCGCACGGAAACCATTCGTGGTACGTATTGGAAATCAGCAGTTTTCAGTTAGACGGTACAAAAACCTTCCGGCCCGATATCGGCATTTTGCTCAACATAACTCCCGATCATCTCGATCGCTACAATTATGAGATGAAAAACTACATCAACAGCAAGTTCAGGCTGGCCGCTAACATGACACCTGCCGATGCTTTTATCTACTATGCTGATGATGCGGTGCTTAAAAACGAAATGGCAGGGAGAAATCTTCCGGCACGCGTGCTGCGCATCTCGTTTACCGATTCGCTTGCTCCACTTTATTTCGATGGGGAGGTATTTCATGTTCAACTGAACAACTTGCAACTATCGCTTAAGCAATCGGAAACTACTTTGCGCGGAAGGCACAACGCCGTTAATACACTCGCTGCTGTAGGTGCGGCCCTTCTGGCTGGAGTAAAACCGGAAGCCGTCATGGCTGCACTCAAGACTTTCAAAAATGCACCGCACCGACTTGAACATATAGCTACCATTCGCGGGGTAGAATTTGTTAATGATTCGAAAGCCACAAATGTGGATTCGGTGATATATGCGCTTGGCAGCTACAAGCAGCCGCTCATCTGGATTGCCGGAGGTATTGACAAAGGCAACGATTATAATCTCATTAAGGACGAAGTGAAGAAAAAGGTCAAAGCGCTGATTTGTCTGGGTAAGGATAATGAAAAGCTGAAAAGGTTTTTCACCGGAGTGGTTCCGGTGGTGCGCGAAACACAAAGTGTGAAGGAATTGGTGCGCATGGCACTGGATGAGGCCTCGGCCGGCGATGTGGTATTGCTTTCGCCTGCCTGTGCCAGCTTCGATTTGTTTAAAAACTACGAAGATCGTGGCAATCAGTTCAGGCAGGCCGTATTGGATTTGAAAAAAGAACTGGAACAACAACCCGTATGAACAAACTGAAAACATGGGCCGATGAAAACCTGCAGGGCGACCGCGTAATATGGATGGTGGTCTTTGCGCTGTCGCTGCTCAGCATGCTGGTGGTGTACAGTTCCATTGGTACACTGGCCTATAAGCGGTCGGTGAGTCCGGAAAAATATCTGCTCACACATACGGTGCACATCCTGTTAGGTCTGCTGGCCATGTGGCTGGCCCACCGTGTGGATTATCGGTATTACTCTCGACTGTCGCGTATTGCTTTGTGGATTAGTGTCCCGCTCCTCATTTACACATTTACCAACGGAACAACTATTAACGATGCAGCTCGCTGGATCAACATCCCGATTATCAACACATCGTTTCAGCCCTCCGACTTTGCCAGCCTGGCCCTGATCATTAACCTGGCCAGCATGTTATCCAAGCGCCAGCAGAACATTGCCGATGTTAAGGAAGTGCTTATTCCGATTCTGTTCTGGTGCGGACTTATATGCGGGCTCATCGCACTGACCAACATGTCAACTGCGGTCTTATTGTTATTAACCTGTATGCTCATCATGTTCATCGGCAGGGTTCCGGTAAAATACCTGGCCATGCTGTTGTTTGTTGGAGTGTTATTCGGAGCGCTTGCGTTTAAGTTTGGCGTTCGCGGCGGCACCGTAGTAAACCGCGTTTCCGACTTCATCGGATTTGTTCAAGGTACAAAAGAACTTCCCTTCCAGTCGAAACACGCCCACATTGCCATTGCCAGTGGAGGAATTTTTGGAAAAGGGCCGGGTAACAGCGACCAGCGCAACATCCTTCCGCACCCGTATTCTGACTTTATCTATGCCATCGTCATCGAAGAGTACGGGTTAATCGGTGGTGTGGTGGTGCTTGCTTTATATCTCATTCTGCTCCATCGCGGTATGAAGGTGGCCTATAACAGCGAGCGTGCTTTTGCCGGCTTGCTGTCGGCCGGGCTAAGTTTTGATTTGGTGTGTCAGGCCATGATTAATATGGGAGTGGTAGTTGGATTAGGTCCGGTTACGGGTCAGCCTCTGCCATTGTTGAGTATGGGTGGCACTTCCATGGTGTTCACCGGACTGGCATTGGGAATCATTCTCAGTGTAAGCCGTGGTGAACGGGATGAACTGTGGCAACAGGCTGAACAAAAAGAACTGAAACCTGAGTTGAACAAGGCATGAACGTTAAACAACCATATCGGTTGATTATCAGCGGCGGGGGTACCGGAGGGCACATTTTTCCGGCTTTGGCTATAGCCGATGAATTCCGCAGGCGCCATCCGGATGCCCAGATTTTGTTTGTGGGCGCCAAAGGGCGCATGGAAATGAAACGCGTGCCCGAAGCCGGCTACCGGATTATCGGTTTGTGGATAAGCGGTATTCAGCGCAGGCTTAGTCTGTCAAACCTCCTGTTACCTGTAAAGCTTCTGGTTAGCTACATCACTGCCAGACGAATAATAAAAAATTTCCGTCCGCATGCGGTAGTAGGTACAGGTGGATATGCCAGCGGACCGATTCTGCTTGCGGCCACACGTATGCGTATTCCGACCCTTATTCAGGAGCAGAATTCCCATGCCGGAATTGCCAACAGGCAGGTGGCCCGCAAGGTGCAGCGCATTTGCGTGGCGTACGAAAACATGGAGCATTATTTTCCAGCTGAGAAAATCAGACTGACCGGAAATCCTGTCCGAAAGGACATCATCCGGCTTTCAGAAAAACGAGAACGGGCTTACGCGCATTTCGGCTTTTCTCCTGCGGTAAAAACCCTGTTTGTAATGGGTGGAAGTCTGGGGGCCCGCACCATTAACGAAAGCATCCGTCTGGGTATAGAAAAGATACGCGATGCCGGCATACAGCTTATCTGGCAATGCGGAAACCTGTATTATAAAGAGTACGATGAATGGCTCAGCGCCTACGATCGCAGGAAGATCAGGCTATATGGTTTTCTGCGAGAGATGGATATGGCGTATGCCGTTGCCGATGTGGTAATCAGTCGGGCCGGAGCACTGGCTGTTTCAGAACTTTCTGTGGCCGGTAAGGCAACCATTTTTGTGCCTTCACCTAATGTAGCCGAAGATCATCAAACGAAAAATGCACGCGTCCTGGCCGACCGGGGAGCAGCACTCCTTATTACTGATGAACAGGCGCGTACCGCTTTGGTGGATGAAGCGATTCACCTGCTGTTTGATGAACAACGCGCACGCGGCCTGTCGGCAAATATTCTAAGCATGGCAAAACCGCATGCAACAGAAGAAATCGTAAACGAGTTGGAAAAAATCATGGGCATTCGGGCCAACGGGAGCAACTACTTTTCTTCCGGCAGCCCGGCCCGTATGGTTGATGAAAAATGATGAAGGGAGAGCAATACGATATCGTTTATTTTCTGGGTATTGGCGGCATCGGCATGAGCGCCCTTGCACGATGGTTTATGCTGCAGGGTAAAAGAGTAGCCGGCTATGATCGGACGCCCACGGTGCTTACGCGCGAACTCGAAAAGGAGGGTATGGAAATCCACTATGACGATGCCGTGGAAAAAATTCCGGAATATGTTCGTGTGAACAGCAGTAACACCCTGGTTATTATAACACCGGCCATACCTCCCGATCATAAAGAGTTGAACTATCTGCGTCAGCAGGGATACGTCATGAAAAAGCGGGCGGAAGTGCTCGGTCTCATTTCGCGTAACCACCGTACCCTGGCTGTGGCCGGCACGCACGGTAAAACCACCACCTCGTCCATGATTGCCCACATTCTGAAGTCAGCTGGAAAAGATATGGTGGCTTTTTTGGGCGGGGTAACAACCAATTACCAGTCGAACCTGGTGATGAGCGGAACAACTAATTCAAGTGCATTCATGGTGGCCGAAGCCGATGAATTCGATCGCTCCTTCCTGCATCTTCATCCATGGCTGGCTGTAATCACATCGGCCGATGCTGATCATCTGGATATTTATGGCAACCACCAGACGATGCTTTCCTCTTACAAGGAATTTATCCGTCAGGTTCAGCAATTCCTGGTTATTCATGATAGCATCGCATCGTTAAGTGAAGGTGCTGAACATTTAAAATCATATACATACGGCATTAACCGGGGACAATTTTTTGCCGATCAGGTAAGACCTGCACAGCAGGTTGGATTTTTTGAATTTGAACTGCACGGATTGGGTGCCGTGCATCCTGTCTCGCTCGGTGTCCCTGGTTTTCATAATGTTGAAAATGCCGTAGCCGCCGCAGCGGCCTGCCATATCGCCGGCATACCGGCCTCTGTTATCTGCAATGCACTGGCTTCGTTTACCGGCGCAAAACGAAGGTTTGAATTCATCCTGCGCAAGGACGATGTGGTGTTCATCGATGACTATGCCCACCATCCGGCGGAAATCGAAGCCTTCCTTCGCTCGGTAAAAGCCATGTATCCGCAGCGTAAGCTTACCGTGGTGTTTCAGCCGCACCTTTATACGCGCACCCGCGACTTTGCCGATGGGTTTGCCCGGAGCCTAAGTTTAGCTGATGAACTGCTGCTGCTCGACATCTATCCGGCACGCGAACTGCCCATACCGGGTGTGGATAGCAATCTGATTTTTGAAAAGGTGACAACCAAAAAGGAAAGGTGCACAAAATCCGATGTGGTTAAAAAGATTGCAAACAGGAAGATAGAGGTGCTGGCCACAGTAGGAGCCGGTGATATCGATACGCTTGTTGAACCCATTAAACTGCAGCTGCAATGAAGAAGATGAAATTCGGCATTCGCAGAGAACTGATACTAACCGCTCTTCTTGGAGTTATCTTGAGTTTGATTGCATTTACTACCTCCAGGAATGGAGGAGATGGTGTGGTTCGTGATGTTCGCATCATAATAGAAAACAACGCGGATAATCATGTACTGGAGGAGCAGGATGTGTTCCGTCTGATGCAACTGGATCGGGAAAACCTCACCGGTGCTTCACTTCATACCCTTAATCTTCGTTCTTTGGAGCAGCGCATACGCAGCAACCGATGGGTGGAAGATGCGGATGTATATAGCGACCTGAAGGGTAATCTGTTTGTCGAAGTTAATCTTCGGAGGGCGATAGCGCGCTTCATTATGCCCGATGGCTCCGGAGCTTTTATTGCTGCCGACGGATCGGTGATGCCCGTTCCCCAACGGTTTGCCGTGCGCACGGTGCTGATCACCGGACCGCGGTCTTCACAACTTATGAAGATGGAGAATATCATGCAGGATGAATACGGCATGAAGCTGCTGAACCTGCTGCAGACTCTTCATGGTGATGAATTCTGGAGGGCGCAGATAGCTCAGTTGGAGATTTTACCGGGCGGAAAAATCATCATGCATCCTCAGGTGGGTAATCAGATAATTGAGTTTGGCCAGCCTGAGCTGGCAGAGCAAAAGCTGAAAAAACTCAGCATCTTCTTTACCCGCATTTTGCCAACACGTGGCTGGAACCGCTATCATCGTGTAAATGTGGAATACGAAAACCAGATTGTAGCCGAATAATTATGCAACCACTTTTTAACTATACAACCAATACAACAAACAACCACTAAACCTAAATGCTATGGAACAGGAAAAAATAGTAGTAGGACTTGATATCGGTACAACGAAAATTTGTGCCATAGTCGGTCGGAAAAATGAGTTCGGAAAGCTCGAGGTGTTGGGCATGGGAAAAGCCGAATCGGAAGGCGTGGTAAAGGGTATTGTCTTTAATATTGACAAAACCGTTTACGCCATTGAGAAAGCCATCAAAGAAGCTTCCGATCAGTCGGGTGTGGATATACGTGTGGTAAATGTGGGCATTGCCGGTCAACACATCCGCAGTTTTATCCAACACGGAGGAATCACCCGTCAGTCGAAAGATGATGAAATTACGGTTGAAGATGTGGAGCGTCTTACCCAGGACATGTACCGCATGGTGGTTCCGCCGGGAAATCAGATTATCCACGTGATGCCGCAGGACTACATGGTTGATTATGAAGAAGGAATTAAGGAGCCGGTGGGCATGTCGGGTGTGCGATTGGAAGCCGACTTCCACATCATCACCGCACAAACCAATGCCATAAACAATATCAACAAATGCGTACGCCGTGCCGGTTTGGAAATTCAGGATTTGATTCTTGAGCCGCTCGCATCGAGCCTTGCTGTACTTAGTGAGGATGAGAAAGAAGCAGGCGTCTGCCTGATTGATATTGGTGGTGGTACCACCGACATCGCTATTTTTTATGATAATATCATCCGCCACACAGCGGTGATACCATTTGGCGGCAACATCGTTACCAACGACATCAAGCAGGGATTGATGGTGTTGCCCCAGCAGGCTGAGCAGCTGAAAACGCGCTTCGGCAAAGCCATTGCCGAGGAAGCCAGCCCCAATGAAATCGTGTCCATCCCGGGCATACGCAATCGCCCGAGCAAGGAAATATCCGTGAAGAACCTTGCTAATATCATTCAGGCCCGCATGGAAGAAATTATCGAGATGGCACACACGGAAATCATCAGCTCAGGATTCGAGAACAAGCTGGGTGGTGGCATTGTGATAACCGGCGGAGGAGCTTTACTTGCAAACCTCAAACAACTGGTTGAGTACATGACCGGCCTGGATACGCGAATCGGTTATCCGAATGAGCACCTGGGTAAAAGCAAGATAGATGCAATTAAAAGTCCGATGTATGCCACCGCTGTCGGGCTGGTACTGGCCGGTTTCCGCTCCTTGGATGAGCGCGAAGACCGTATCCGTGAATCGCGCGAGCAGAATCGTGCTACCAAGATTAAGCGCACGAGTTCGCGCAATTTCTTCAATGATATTTTAACCAAAACCAAAAGTCTGCTGATAGACGATTTGGACGACAAAAAAGAATATTAAAACATCGCTCACCCTAAACCACAATGTTATGCTGGAAACCGGATCTTATAAATTCGACCTGCCTCACGGAGCACCGCGCACACACTCCATTATAAAAGTGATTGGCGTAGGTGGCGGAGGAAGTAATGCCGTGAACCACATGTTCCGTCAGGGAATCAAAGACGTGGAATTCGTGGTATGTAACACCGATGTGCAGGCGCTCAATGCCAGCCCGGTGCCTACCAAACTGCAAATTGGCGCTGACCTTACCGAAGGTTTGGGTTGCGGCGCCAACCCGAAAATCGGAAAAGGCGCAGCTCTGGAAAGTAAAGAACTTATCCGTGAGTTTTTGCAAGGCACAAAAATGTTGTTCGTAACGGCTGGCATGGGCGGAGGCACCGGTACGGGAGCCGCGCCGGTCATTGCCAAAATTGCCAAAAGCATGGGCATCCTTACCGTTGGTATTGTTACCATGCCCTTCTCGTTCGAAGGACCAAAGAAACGTGCACAGGCTGAACTTGGTATTAAGGCTTTACGTCAGAGCTGCGACACGGTACTGGTTATCATCAACGATAAGCTGCGTGAAATGTACGGCAACCTGCCGATAGGAAAGGCATTTGCAGAAGCCGATAATGTGTTGACAACGGCGGCCAAAGGTATAGCCGAAATCATTACGCTGACAGGCTATGTGAATGTTGACTTCCAGGATGTACGCACAGTGATGCTGAATGCGGGTCCGGCAGTAATGGGCACAGCCGAAACGCGAGGCGAAAACCGCGCCATCAAGGCTGCCAGCGGTGCGCTAACATCGCCCTTGCTGGATAACTGCGATATCATGGGTGCCCGTAAAATCCTGCTGTCTATTGTTTCGGGTGAAGAAGCCGAGTTGCAGATGGATGAGCTTACGCAAATAACCGAATACATTCAGGAACGCGCCGGCCAGGAAGCTGAAGTGATTTTTGGTCACGGTGTTGACCCGCAACTGGGCGACCGCCTTCGCGTTACCATTATTGCCACCGGTTTTACCCAGCACATACCGGAGGAAGATCGTAAAAACGAGTCGGAGAAAAAGGAGGAAGTGAAGAAACACGATTTGGAACGCAGCCAGATATGGAACTTTGAGCCGGAAATAACCGTACAACAACAGCGGGAAATTGAGCTGAAAGTAACACCACCTCCTGCTGAAAAGAAACCGTCAACCGGTTACGGCAGTTTATTCGATGAGCTGGTACAACCCGACTCAGATTTAAATAAGTCCCATAGGGAAGTGACGGACTCGGCAGAAGATGACCTTACAGGAGAAGATGGACTTTTTGCCATGGATGAGGAACTGAATGAATTACCGGAAGAAAAACCTATGCAAAAGGTACCGTTAAAAAATACGAATGCAGGACTTGAAGCTACACGTGAGCGGTTACGCCAGCAGGCCGAACAACGCAAACAGCAGCTCAGCTCGGTACGGAAACAGGAAATGACGCGCGAGGACTTTATGGAAAAATGGTCGTTGCCGGCTTATGTGCGCAGAGGTGTTAAAATGGATAACGTTCCACATTCCTCCGAACCTTTTGTTTCTAAATACAACCTGAACGAAGACAATACCCTGCTGGGTAACAATAAGTTTCTGCACGATAATGTTGACTGATAACAGGGTGAGCATGTTCCGGTTTTCAAGAGTTCAAAGGTATGGCATTTCCGGTGCGACTGGTTTTACTCCATTCGTAGTGGTTGTTGGTTGTAAATATTTTTTGCCGGCACCGGAATGCCGCTTTATCACGGGAGCCTGAAGCTTCCTGATTTTTTTACCTTTGAAAGCCCCGGCAGTCGGCCGGGGTTTTTGTTTTTCAGGATTACTTTGCTTTGAAATATTTGAACAGTTGACCTTTAACTTAAGTGAAACTTTTAGCTGTTCATTGGCATTCAGACGGATGTAAAATACATGTTTATGAAGTATTCCGTATTCCACACGGATGAACATTTACTAAAGGAAGCGTACCACGGGCCTTCACTTCCGACAGCATGGGAGGCTGAGTTGAAACAGGGAGACTGGTACCGGATTTTTCTTCCCTATGAACTTAACGGATTACAGCTCAGTTTGGCCGATGGTCTTGAAGTATTAATTGAGACGGCCAGCCTGCAGGGAAGCCTGGGATGGCGTGTTAATTTGGGAGCCGGCGCAGCTTATTTCGCAGGCAGCATGTTGCCGGATACCGCCCACAAAGTATATGCTTCACAGGGGGCCCTGGTAGCAGGCAGCGGTGCAATAAAGGGAAAGGTTGCGTATTCAGGTAGTGACTGGTTAATCAGCGGTAGCTGGCCATTTTGTACGGGTGCCTTGTCGGCTACGGCATTTACGTTCAATGCGAAGCTGCCTTCAGGTTCGGTTAAAACTTTTGTGTTGAGGCCTGAACAGGTTGAGGTCATCAAGGAATGGAAATATTTTGCCTTGAAAGCCACCCAAACCTACACTGTTCGTGCCTCTTCGTCACTGGTTCCCGAGTCGATGAGTTTTGTTATTGACGGTGCCTGTCATTTTCCCGATTATGCTTTATACCGCTTGGGTTTTGAACCGTTTGCGCGGTTTTGTATGGCAGCTTCTGTTATTGGGCTGACTTTTTGTGTGGCCCGTCATGCCGGTTATTTTCATGACCAGAGGCACGTTTCTGATGAATCATGGCTGACAGCAAGTCGTGAACTCTTCGATATCGCAACCGTTTTTCGTGATTTTCTTCTGTCGGAGGCCAACGCAGTGTATGGCCGTTATTACACTGATGATGCGTTACAACAGTTAGTGAAAAATATAAGTGTGCATATTACAAAGGTGGAGCAGCAATCAATTCGCTTATTTCAACAGGGAGGAATGGAAGCGTGTAACGAAGATATACTTTTTCACCAGGCTCTTCGCGATTTATGGCTGGCGTTGCGGCATTTTCTTCTTAAAGCATAAGCTAACGCGCCTGTGAAATCTATGCGGGTAACATCAAATATTTAGCCAGTACGTCAGTTTAAAGACAAAAGCACGCAACTTGGGCTGGCCTCTGTTTATCAGGATGGAGTCCTCGGTGTAAGTTTCCGTGGCATAATTATCGGTGTAAACCAGAAACAAATCCGAAACCGGAGCGAAGCGCCACTGAAGTCTTGAGTTAATATTTACATTATTAATCTGGTTGTTGTATTGCACAAATGTTGTCCAGAATAGATCACGGGTAAGCGTGATATCAATACGCGGACTAATCAGAATCAGGTTAGCATCGTTATACGGATCGGGCAGTCGAATGCGGTTAAAGGCAAAGTCAACCGAAAATGAACCATAGGGCTGAAACCGATAACCCACCTGACCTTCGGCACCGGTGCGCGCTCCGTTAAAGTAACCACCTGTACGTGCCCGCAACTGAAAGAAGAAAAGTTTACGCGCATCCGACTGGTATTCAGCAATTGCCAGATAATTGTAATATTCGGTATCAGCGGGCAGTTTGGGTCCATTGGTTTCGGTAGGGTCGTACTCCTGGAACAGGTAAACATAGTCCCTGCGTAATCGCATGTTGAGGCGCGATGTGTTTTTCCATCGAATGCGATATATCAGGTTGATATCCCAATCCAGTAATCCATATGTCTGGTTGCCCAGAAAATCGTAATCAAAGCCCGGGCCATGTGACTGAATTTTTCCGGCCGGGTAGAAATTATAAAAAATTGTTCCGGCAGCCTGTTGGATGTCGCGCCTGCGCACAAATCCTACTTCGGGTTTGTAATTTTTTCCTACACTTCGCGCAAAAAATTCTACCTGCCAGTTGTAGGTGTTGTAATTCAGGAAGCCACCTGTGGCAAAAGATGAATCCGGATTGTCGGGGCGGAAGGAATGATGATAAAACACTTTTCCGTTCCATACATTATCGGCTGTAGCCAGGTTAAAATCGAATCCCGCAACACGGTTGTAGTTATCCGGGCGTAAGGTAAAGTCACCGTTGATGGAGTCCTGAAAAGCCTGTTTGTTAATAAAAATGAAGCCGATGTTCGAACGGCTCCATATTTTTTGTTGTACGGTAGTTACCGAATAATTGGTGGAGGGCAGACCGATGGATTTTTCGGGTGCGGCCTGAACGGAAAGCATGCCTAACCGGAGGTTGTTATTCAGCTTACCGCTTAAGCGTGCACCAAAGTATAACGGGTTTTGCAGGTTTTGACCTGTGGCCGTGTCAACAGCAATACCAATTCTCCTGGAAAAAAACGGTCGGGTTCCGTCAACGCCAAAACCGGCAAACAGGTCGGCATTTTCGAGGAAAAACTGCCTGCGCTCGGGAAAGAAAATTTCGAAACGATCCAGATTAGTTACCTGTTGGTCAACTTCCACCTGCGAGAAATCCGGATTGACGGTGAGGTCCAGATTCAAAGCCGGACTAACCGCCACCTTGGCATCGCCTCCAAACTGAAAGTCATGCCTTGTAGGTGTGTTATTGAGAAAGTTCCGGCTGCGCAAGTCAGCAATGTAAGGTATAAGCGAAATATTTGATCCCGGTTTATTAAGGGGCTGCTCCCATTTCAACTCACGACAAAACGCAAGGTTTACGATATCGAAGTTACGGGGTATGGGCGACCAGGTGGAACGTTCGGCAAAATGGCTGTCAATGCGGTAAAAGTTGGCATACCAGCTGGTTTCACCGTCCTTGAACCGAATGCTTTTGAATGGTATGGCTACTTCAGCTGTCCAGTATCCGTCAAACTGTTTGGCAGCCGAATACCATTTGTTATCCCAGGTGAGCGTAAAATCGTTCTGGCCCACACCGCCACCATTGGCGATCAGTCCTTCACGTTGTACACCGTAAGGATTCACTCCAAACACAAAAGCGTTGGTACGATCGCGAAAGGTATCGAATACAAAGGAGATGCCGTCATTGGCTTCGCCACGAAAATCTCTGCGCAGCGATGGGGTAACATAGGTACGTGGACCGTTGTTGAGCATTTTGGCGAACAGGTAGATGTTTTGGTCATCGTATAATACGCGAACCTCGGTTTGGGCATTGGCGTAGGAGGTGTCGAACGGAAAGTACTGTTTAAAATTGTTGGCTACTTCGGCCTGCAGCCATTCGGGTTCGTTCATTTCACCGTCAAGGGTTATCACACCCGAAATTTTTTTTGCCGTGATGCTCTGTGAGAAAACCGCATTGCAACCCAGGGTAAAAACAAAAAGAGCAATAAGACGCCAACCAATCATACCTGGCAAACCTGAAAATTTTCGCAAAGTTGACATTTTAAAGCCTTGCTGTTAACCGTTCAAATAAAAATCACTTACCAGCTTGCGGTAATCATCCGTCCAGTTCAGGCCGTCTTCATAAAGAATTAATTCAGACTTTACCTCTGGCTCGATCTGTCGGGAAAATTCCATCAGCCACCGCGACACCGGCTTTTCTTTCCGGCTTTTGAAAGCGGTAAATCGCGAAGGAAATAAACCGGAAGCCACAGCCCCTTTTCTGAACAGCGTTCCCGTTTCTGGTGGAAGAATGACAGCCAAGCGACCGGATGTTGTCAGATGGCCGGAAGCGAAACGAATCAGTTCATCGTGGAAATGATTTTCTGAATGCCGGGCAGTGTTGCGCTTTTGATTTGGCGATTTTAATGCTTTGATAAAATAGGGCGGATTGCTTACGATCAAATCGTAATGGTAAGAAGGGTGGAAATCGCGGATTGATTGGGCATGGAGGTGAAGCTTTTCTTTCCACGGTGAAGCCTCAAAATTTTCTTGTGCATCGGCAAGGGCTCCTTCTTCAATTTCCAGGGCATCAATTTTTACCTTACCATCAGTTCGTTGTGCCAGCATCAGGGCGATAAGTCCCGTTCCCGTGCCCACATCCAGTATGGAGTTTACGTGCTTTAGGTTGACCCACGTGCCTAACAAAACACCATCCGTCCCTGCTTTCATGGCGCTATGCCGTTGCCGTATGCTGAATTGTTTAAAATAGAACACATCATCCATGCGCACCAAATTTACTTTAACTTTAGCGCAAACCTTATGCTATGCCTTTTCCCTCGGATTTAGAAATTGCCCAGTCAGCTACCCTGAAGCCCATCAAAGAAATCGCCAGGCGACTGAACATTGCCGAGGCTGATTTGGAGTTATTTGGAAACTACAAAGCGAAGCTTCCGCTCAAGCTTTTTGATGAAACACGCTTCCGCAAAAGCAAACTGATTTTAGTAACCGCCATGACACCCACGCCTGCAGGGGAGGGTAAGACTACCACCTCAATCGGCTTATGCGAAGGCATGAATCGCATTGGCAAAAATACCGTGGTGGTGCTGCGCGAACCTTCGCTTGGACCGGTGTTCGGCATGAAGGGTGGGGCCGCAGGCGGTGGCTATGCACAGGTTGTTCCGATGGAAGACATTAACCTTCATTTTACCGGTGACTTTGCTGCGGTGGAAAAAGCAAACAACCTGCTGGCAGCGTTGATTGACAACGACATCCAAAAACCTGATGGCGGCCTGCACATTGACCCGCGCACAGTAGAGTGGAAGCGTGTGATGGATATGAACGACCGCGCTTTGCGTCACATCATTACCGGACTGGGAGGAAAAAGCGGAGGCATGATGCGCGAAACGGGCTTTAATATAACTGCCGCTTCCGAGATCATGGCGATTCTGTGCCTGGCAAAAAACATGGATGAGCTGAAACAAAAAATAGGCAACATCTACGTGGGCGATACGTTTAGCGGTAAGGCCGTATTTGCCCGCGACCTGAACGCGCAGGGCGCTACAGCTTTATTGCTCAAAGACGCCATTAAGCCCAACCTCGTTCAAACCCTTGAAGGTAATCCGGCCATTATTCATGGCGGGCCGTTTGGCAACATTGCGCAGGGCGCCAACTCCATCATTGCTACACGCATGGGTATGAGCCTGGCTGACTATGTAATTACTGAAGCGGGTTTTGGCTCCGACCTTGGCGCAGAAAAGTTTATCGACATTGTATGCGGTTACGGAGGCTTCTCACCTCATGCCATGGTAATTGTAGCGACTGTGCGCGCCATGAAATACCATGGCGGTGTACCGCGCGAACAGTTGAACCAACCCAACCTCAGGGCGCTGGAAGCCGGTTTTGCTAACCTGGAAAAACACATCGAAAACACCAAGATATTCGGTATTCCGGCCGTGGTGTCGCTCAATAAGTTTTCAGCCGATACTGATGAAGAATTGAAATGGGTGATGGACAAATGTGCTTCGCTGGGCGTGGACATCGCTCTGGCGGAAGGATGGGAGAAAGGCGGAAAGGGTATGACCGACCTGGCACAGAAAGTAGTTGAAACGGCCGATGCCTTTCACGGTAAATACTGGCCGGTGTACGACTGGAAAGATTCGGTGGAAGAAAAAATCCGCCAGGTAGCGGTGAAGATTTATGGTGCCCGCGATGTGGAATTTTTACCCAAGGCCCGTCAGAACATGAAAAAAATTGAACGCATCGGCTTGAACGGCGTACCGGTGTGTATTGCAAAAACACAGAACAGTTTATCAGACGATGCGCGTAAACTGGGCCGGCCGAAAGACTTCACGATTACCGTTCGTGAAATAGAGGTAGCTGCCGGTGCCGGTTTTGTTATTCCCATCACAGGCGATATCCTGCGCATGCCGGGCCTGCCCAACGTTCCGGCCGCTTTGGGCATGGATATAGATAATGAGGGAAGGATAAGTGGGCTGTCTTAGCGTTTGTGATTATCTTTTTTGACCATGATTCGGTTCTGTACGTTATGCGTAAAGAAAAGTAATTGCTTTTTTGTAAATATTTTTTTTCAAACGATTTATCAGACCCAATTGTGGGTTATCATAAGCTGAAGTCTTACCACAAGGTTAATATTCTTTGCAGCCAGGCTTAAGTATCATGGTCATCGGGAAACAAAATGGAGTGAATATCGTTCATACCCACAGCCATCTTATGATGCTATGGGTTACTAAATTTCCCATATCAGAATTACTGCACAGCGTATTGAAAAATAAATCGCTACATTTGCCACGCTTTTTAATGAAGTCTCCTATACATACCAAACGATTGTTCGTTGCATGTGCTGCCTTTACGGCCGC
Organism: Cyclobacteriaceae bacterium; assembly: GCA_025055435.1. Classification (GTDB taxonomy): domain Bacteria; phylum Bacteroidota; class Bacteroidia; order Cytophagales; family Cyclobacteriaceae; genus UBA2336. Next base: position 15,909 of record JANWWN010000045.1, read on the forward strand.
AATAGCCATGGTATGGTTTGCAGGCTTTGTTAAAATTAATGTATCCGATAATCCTGGTTATGAACGGGGGCATAGCTTAATTCAATTCGAACGGCCGGCTCTTCCTTCAATCCCTGAGATTTATTCTGAAAACCTCTCGGAAGAGGACGTAAAAGATGAAACCTTAAGGCCCAGATGCAACCCGGTAACCGTATATTCATCCGATAATCAATTTGGCTGTTATCTGATATCACTGGCTGCGCACGATCAGGAAGTGCGGAGCGACCAGGCTTCTTCTCTTGTTGTTTTTTATCACGCCTGGAAAATTCCTTCAGCCTGAAATCCCGTTAATCTGTTTAATCATCAACCGGACTATTAAGCCGGTTTGAGTTTTCACTTTATTCTTTATCAATTTCTATCTACTACTTTAAAAAATGAAAAAAACAGGCTTAGCTGTTGCCGCAGTTGTATTGATGTTATCAGGTTGTCAGCATGCGGAGCATCATCATGATGAAAACAACCGTTTTGCAGCCACCATGGTTGTGCAGCAGGATACGGTGATTTACCGCGATTATGTTTGCCAGATACGCTCCAGTCAGCACATCGAATTACGCGCCCTTGAAAAGGGGTACATCCAACACATTTATGTGGACGAAGGACAATCTGTAAAAAAAGGGCAACTTATGTTTCAGATTTTGCCTGTAGTTTATCAGGCTGATATGCAACGCGCCCGCGCCGAAGTAACATTTGCCGAAGTGGAATATCAGAATACCAAAGCGCTGGCCGACAGCAACGTAGTATCGAAGAACGAGCTGGCACTTGCTCGTGCCCGTTTGGAAAAGGCCCAGGCCGAATTAAAGCTGGCTCAGGCGCACCTTCAGTTCACCGAAATACGCGCACCGTTCGATGGCATCATGGACCGTCTTCATGTACGAACCGGCAGTTTGGTTGATGAGGGTGAGTTGCTCACTTCGCTGTCCGATAACAATCGAATGTGGGTATATTTCAACGTGCCTGAATCGGAATATCTGAACTATATCACCAACCGGGACCAGAAAAAGCAAACGCGCGTAAAACTGATGATGGCTAACCGCCAGCTGTTTGAAAAAGAAGGCGTTATCGAAACGATTGAAGCCGACTTTAACAATGAAACCGGCACCATTGCCTTCCGTGCCGCCTTCGATAATCCGAAAGGAATACTGCGGCATGGCGAAACCGGCAATATCCTGATGCCGGTTCCCTATCAGCATGTACTGCTCATTCCTCAGATGGCTACCTTCGAGGTGCTGGATAAAAAATTTGTGTATGTCATTACACAGGAGGGAACATTGCAGTCAAGGGAAATTCATGTGGTGGCCGAGTTGCCGCATATTTATGTGGTTTCCTACGGCTTACGCGAAGGCGAGCGCATTCTGATTGAAGGGCTGCGCAAAGTAAAAAACGGACAGCATATTCAATACACATTCAAGTCGCTGGACGAAGTTGTTCGCGAGCTCGATCATTTACACGCCGAGTAATCATTCCTTTTATCAGTCAGCAAGTCTATGTTTGAAAAGTTTATTGAACGGCCGGTTCTGGCGATATCGGTTTCTGTTGCACTGGTATTTATCGGGGTATTGGCTATTCGCCAACTGCCTGTTTCCCAGTTTCCCGATATATCACCACCACGTGTTAACATTTTTATAGCTTATCCGGGAGCCAGCGCACAAGTGCTGGTCGAATCCACGCTCATTCCGCTGGAGCGCGCCATCAACGGTGTGCAGGGCATGCAATACATCATATCCGATGCCACCAGTGCAGGCGAGGCTACCATTCAGGTGGTGTTTGAGCCGGGCACCGATCCAAATGCCGCCGTGGTAAACGTGAAGACGCGCGTTGACCAGGTAATGAACAACCTGCCGCCATTGGTGCAGCGTGAAGGCATTATCATCACGCCTATTCAGCCCAGCATGTTGATGTACCTGAATATTTACAGCACCGACAAGCATGCGGATGAAAAATTTCTGTATAACTACGCCAACGTGCACATCATCCCCGAGCTACAGCGCATCAGCGGCATGGGGCGCGCCCAAAACCTGGGAAGCCGGCAATATGCCATGCGCATTTGGCTGAAACCCGACCGCATGCGCGCCTATAACGTTGCCACCGAAGAGGTGATGAAGGCCATGGAAGAGCAAAGTATCATCGGAAGGCCGGGGCGGTTAGGTCTGAGTTCGGGAAAGAAAGCGCAGTCGCTTGAATTTACCCTTACCTATAAAGGCAGGTTTAATAAACCGGAAGAGTATGAAAACATCATCATCCGTGCTACACCGGATGGTGAAATTTTGCGATTGAAAGACGTTGCCGATGTTGAACTGGGCAGTGAATTCTTTGATATCTATGCCAACAAAGATGGCTACCCCACTGCTTCCATCGTGCTGAAACAAAACTTCGGAACCAACGCCAGCAAAGTTATCGCAGCGGTGAAGGATAAAATGAAAGAGCTGGAAAAGGATTTTCCGTCCGGCATGCATTATGAAATCAACTATGATGTATCCAGGTTTGTTAATGCATCCATCGATCAGGTGCTCCATACCCTGGGTGAAGCGTTTGTGCTGGTGGCTGTTGTGGTATTTCTTTTTCTGGGCGACTGGCGCTCAACGCTTATTCCACTTATAGCGGTTCCCGTTTCCCTGGTGGGTGCGTTTTTCTTTATGAAGCTTTTCGGGCTAACCATTAACCTCATCACCCTGTTTGCGCTGGTGCTGGCCATTGGTATTGTGGTGGACGATGCCATTGTGGTGGTTGAGGCGGTGCACGCCAAAATGGAAAGTGAACATTTATCGCCTTTTCAGGCTGTAAAACGCGTGGTGCGTGAGATAGGCGGTGCCATCATTGCCATTACGCTGATCATGACTTCCGTGTTTGTGCCGGTATCATTCATGACCGGTCCGGTGGGTGTGTTTTACCGGCAGTTTTCCATAACCATGGCCAGCGCTATTGTGCTATCGGGTGTAGTGGCGCTAACGCTTACGCCTGTGCTGAGCGCGATGATTTTAAAAAGTCATTCCGGACATAGAAAAAAGAAATCACCAGTTCAAATTTTTCTGGACTGGTTTAACCGCACATTCGAAAAGTTACTGGGCCGGTACACTGCTTTACTGTCGCTCATTGTAAATCGCAGGGTGGTAACCTTTGGTGTGTTGCTGCTTTTCATCATCGGAATATGGAGTGTTGACCGCACACTTCCTTCAGGTTTCATTGCCAATGAAGACCAGGGTCAGATTTATGCCATTATTCAAACACCTCCGGGGAGCACGCTGGAGCGCACCAACGAAGTGGCCCGGCAGTTACAACAAATTGCCGAAGAAATGGAAGACATCCAGTCGGTTACTTCGCTGGCCGGCTACGAAATCCTGACAGAAGGCCGCGGCTCCAATGCCGGCACGTGCCTCATTAACCTGAAAGACTGGAGCGAGCGGCATCATTCCGTGAAAGAAGTTATTGAAGAACTGGAAGAAAAAACCCGTAACCTAGGCGCCATCATCGAGTTTTTCGAACCGCCGGCAGTTCCGGGCTATGGTTCATCCGATGGTTTTTCACTGCGCATGCTCGATAAGCACCCTACCATTGACTACCAGGAGTTCGACAAAGTGAACCAGGAGTTTATGGAGGCGTTGCGTAAACGAAAAGAGCTTACCGGATTGTTCACATTTTATGCCGCCAACTACCCGCAGTACGAACTGATTATTGATAACCAGGCTGCCATGCAAAAAGGTGTTTCCATCGGCAAAGCCATGGAAAACCTGAACATTCTTATTGGCAGTACATATGAGCAGGGTTTTACGCGGTTCAACACGTTCTATAAAGTATATACCCAGTCATCACCCGAATACAGGCGCTATCCATCCGACCTGCTCAATTTGTTTGTCCGAAATGAGCACGGTGAGATGGTGCCCTACTCCGCATTCATGACCATGCGTAAAACGCAGGGCCCGAACGAAATCACGCGGTTTAACCTGTACAATTCATCGGCCATACGAGGCGTGCCGGCTCCCGGTTATACCACCGGTGATGCCATCAAGGCCATACAGGAGGTGGCCGCACAAACCCTGCCGCAGGGTTATGACATTGCCTGGGAAGGCCTGTCGTACGATGAGTCGCGCAGAGGCAATGAAGCCATCTACATTTTTGCCATCGTATTGATTTTTGTGTACCTGGTGCTTGCATCACAGTATGAAAGTTTCATCATTCCGCTGGCCGTTTTGCTCTCGCTGCCGCCCGGCATTTTCGGTTCCTTTCTGTTGCTGAAAATCATGGGCCTGGCAAACGACATTTATGCACAGATTGCCCTCATTATGCTGGTAGGTCTGCTGGGAAAAAATGCGATCCTCATCGTGGAGTTTGCGGTTCAGAAACAACGTGAGGGTAAATCGGTGTTGTTTGCTGCAATTGAAGGTGCACGAATCCGCTTCCGCCCGATACTTATGACCTCGTTTGCCTTTATTGCCGGGCTCATACCGCTGGTTATTGCCCGCGGACCGGGTGCGGTGGGTAATCATACCATCGGTGCTTCGGCCCTGGGAGGTATGTTGCTGGGAACCGTTTTTGGGGTCATCGTTGTGCCCGGTCTGTACTACATTTTCGGTACGCTGGCGGCCGGAAGAAAACTGATACAGGATGAGGATACCACTCCGCTCACCGAAAACTTTGTAGAAACCAGCTATGATCCGGGCTTCTTTAAAAAGTTGCGTAAACTGAATGTTGTATTGAAAGCTGCCAAACGTAAAAGAAATCATGATAAAGACCATGATGCATAAAATTTTTCTAATTGCCATAACGGCTGTTTTTTTCGCAGGGTGTACAGTTAATAAGCTGCCTGTTAAGCATGATGAATTGAAGTTACCGGATACCTATACCGGATTAACGGATTCGGCAAATGCAGCCACACTCAACTGGCGTTTGTATTATAAGGACCCGCTGCTGATTGCTTTAATCGATACGGCACTGCAACACAATCAGGAGTTGCAGATTGTTTTACAGGAAATCGAAATAAGCCGCAACGAAGTACGTGCGCGGAAAGGAGAGTACCTGCCTTTTGTACATGCCGGAGGCGGTGCAGGCCTGGAAAAACCCGCACGGTATTCGCGGTTTGGTGCGTTGGAAGATAACATCGAGATTACACCGGGCACACATTTCCCCGAGCCGCTTCCCGATTATTCCTTTGGTCTGCGCGCGAGCTGGGAGCTTGATGTATGGAAACGACTGCGCAATGCCAGGAAGGCGGCAGCCCTGCGCTATCTGGCTACACAAGAGGGCAGAAACTTTATGGTAACCCAGCTGGTGTCGGAAATAGCCGAATCGTATTACGAATTGCTGGCGCTGGATAACATGATGGACATTATTAACCGCAACATCGAAATACAAAGTCAGGCCCTGCAGGTGGTGCGACAGCAGAAAGATGCTGCACGCGTAACGCAGCTTGCCGTAAACCGCTTTGAAGCGCAGTTGCTTAACACCAAAAACCTGCAGTACGAGGTAAAACAGCGTATCGTTGAAACCGAGAACCGCATCAACTTCCTTACCGGCCGGTATGCCGGACCTGTAAAGCGTAATTCTTCGGCCTTTTTTGCATTGACAAACGACTCTATACCATCCGGCATTCCGTCGCAGTTGCTGCAAAACCGGGCCGATATCCGGCAGGCAGAACTGGAGCTGGCCGCTTCCAAACTCGATGTACAATCGGCACGGGCGCTTTTCTTTCCGCAGGTGGGAATAACAGCTGGTTTAGGGTATCAGGCTTTTAATCCTTCCTACCTGCTGCGCCCGGAGTCGGTGGTATATAATTTATTTGGCGACCTCGTTGCACCGCTGGTTAACCGCAATGCCATTGTGGCCCAGCTGCGCAGCGCCAATGCCCGGCAGATTCAGGCAGCCTACCGGTATGAGCAAACCGTGCTGAATGCCTATACCGATGTACTGAACCAGCTGGCACGACTGGATAATTTTTCAAACAGCTATGCACTTAAGTCGGAGGAGGTGGATATTCTTTCCCGGTCGGTAAATATAGCCAACAACTTGTTTACTTTTGCCCGGGCCGACTATGCCGAGGTGTTGCTTACCCAGCGCGAGGCGCTGGAGGCACGCAGGGATTTAATTGAAGTAAAACTGAACCAACTCCAGGCGCGTGTGGGTCTGTACCGCGCGCTGGGCGGGGGGTGGAGGTAAGGTTTGATGTGATTTTCGAATGTAGGGTAAAAGAATGCGAGTGTCTATCATGGCAGGAAATAGAGCTTTCTTTACACATAAAAATCATATGAATTGGAATTTTAAATCCGCAACTGGTTACAACAATTAGAATCTCGGGATTTTCAAATTTAGAGTTGTTCTAAAAATGGGAAGCTTACAATATGTTGGAACCCTCATAACAAATCTTTGATCTCAGGAATCCCAACCCTGCTGTTATTATTATGGAGTTTTTGTAAAAATTCTGCCTTGTAAGGATTTACAATAGAACATATAAGATTCATTTTTACATCCTGTGCATTCAA